>JBAVZU010000357.1:0-16570 GCA_049588915.1 Candidatus Sulfotelmatobacter sp. | reverse complement strand
GAAAACAACAAAACAAACGAAACGACCCCGACGGGTACAATTCGCTTTACCATACATCAGTCCTGCAGCGCCGGCCTTCTACGCTGCCTGGCGACTCGCCCGCAAGCGTTACCTCGACGTTAGCACTCCACGTTCCATTGTTCTGAGCAAGAATGCTCATTTGCGTACTGTTAGTTGCAGAAAAAGCAGAATAGGTAAAGATGCTCAGACAGTTTTTCGCGATTATGACTACCACCGCAAGCGGCGATTCGGCGGCGAGAAGTTCACTTCTGTAGGCATTTCAGGCACTTAACAGCGTGTTGCTCGAAAAAACGGTGTCGCCGCGTATCCGCGAAGTGGTCGCGAGCAAGTTGGCGCGGGAAGTGATGCCGAAATAGGAGTTGGATCTAAGGATGCATGAAGAACCGAGGCGGTCCCGAATGCATTCTTCCGAGAAGCATTCGGGAACTCCGCCATGCGGAAGCAATCTGCGGTGTCGCTTACTTTTGTCCGCGCCTGTGGTCGCTCAGTTCACCGCATTTGAGGGCGGCATCACCACCATTTCATCCTGAGCTGCCAGACTATACTCGCTCAGCCCGGGTCGGCAGGGGCGAGACGCTGACCCGCCCGCACTGAAGGAGGAACGGTAGAGAACTCAGCGGAATTCCCACTACTGAAGCGAAGCCGGGCGAGATCGTACCGAGGCAGCGGATTGGGCAAGGATCGTCCATCAGTTCGTTATGGAGGACGATCGCACCAAGTGACGAAATTCATCGCGGGTTGAGTTTTCGACTTCAACTGGACGGCAGATGGAAAACAGCTGCTGCTATCCCGTGGCGAGGTTAGCAGCGATGTGGTGCTCCTGAGCAATCTCCGCTGAATCTCGGGATGGTGCCCCATATAATAAACGATCCGGACCGGATACCTGCGGACTTACCCGAAAGAAACCTATCCGGTGTTTATGAGATGAGTTGTAGTAACCTCGGCGTTTGGGGCTCTACCGAATAACATTCGAGTACCTGGAAAATCCTGAGTCCCGGCCTATACCCCTTGGGATATAATCTTGGCCGATTATGGCCGGCTACTATGGAGTTGAGTGCAGACTCTGCGGCCGCGTCGTTGCACTAGGCAAACGCACTGAACGACGAGGAAAAGCCATTACCTTCTACATTGCGCCGCTAAAGCCCATTTCGTGCCCCGCCTGCGGCTGTAGCTACCTATACGCGCCGGATGATCTTTTCGGTTTTGAGGTGGAGGAAAGCGTAAAACGTTTTCCTGCGCAAACCAAAGCCTCGAAGCCGAAGAAGTAGGTTTTCCGTAGCCCCACACTAGAACCTATCTCATAAATCCATTACCACCTGTTTGCTCTGTTTCAGGCACAACTTCTGGGTTGCTCATCATGCAGAATGGCGTGTTTGCTCACGGCTTGCTGATAGGCTTGCGCCGCGCTCCACAGAGCGAGATAGCTCAGTAGCCGGCCTGCATCTGCCGCGTGGCGAGGTCGAGCGTGACGTTAGCCCAATCGGGTGCCGCGACCGCTTGTGCAGAGTCCTGTTAAGGATTTCGCACTGTGTCTTTTGCGTGCTGAGAACGAGCACTACGGCTGATCTGCAGACTTTGAATGCCAAAATAAATTCTGCGGCTGAAACGTGATTTCAATGGAAGCGGTCACGTCCCTGGAAATGTTGGACTGAATCACAGGAAAAAGCCAACGCTCGTATTGCACAAAAGTGGCGAGCGAGAAGTTGGCTCGCGGAGAAAACTCCGCGCGAATATCTACATCGGCGAGTGTGCCGCCGTCAACAATGAATTGCTCGCTAACCTTCTGGTGCCGGAATCCAAATTGAAGTTTGTTGCGGGGGCTGAACCAATACGTGGTCCATGCCTGCGCGCCTTGGCCCTGCCGGCCCATCCAGTTCCCCATTAAATGAGCGGCATTCTGGAAGCCGGTGATCCAGGTTGCGTCCCAGTAAAATGCGCCGAAAGCTACGTCGCCGCCGCTGTAGGGAGGATCGGTGTAGCCGCCTTCCAGGCGCAAGTCGAGCTTGGAAAGCAGGGGTAGTCTGGGCACGTAGATTCCCGCCAGCCAGGCCGCGACGTCGGGGCCGAGCAGCGGAGAGATTTCGTCGTGCTGGGCCAGACCTTCCGCATACAACGTCATTCCGTTGCGAATGCTGGGAATGCGGTAACTGAAATCCAAACCTGAGCGGCGCGCGCCGGGCTTAAGTGGATTGCCAGCGAACGTGTTACCAGTGGAGAGCAGGCTTCGCAAGAAAGTGTGCAGGGTCAGTGGATAGCCCGGCCCGCCGTAATCGGTTGTGCGAGAGATTCCGATCTCAAGATTGGGAGTGGGTTTGAAGCTGATGCGTTCGCCGTGATCAATCGGCTCAGGGTGCAGCGACACGCCGTATTGACCCACAAGCTGGCCCCCGCTTGCCGAGGGCGCGAAGACAAATTCGTATCCCGAATACTGGCCGATAAAGCCTTCGATGCGCATCGGTCCGAGCAGTGGGAACTTGAACGGCACGACGCGATTGATGCGAAACATCCGCATCGGCTGCGCGTTGTCGCTGAACATCATCGGCCCGCCCTGCGACGGTCCCCACCATAAACTTTGATTTCCATAGGAAAGCTCCCAGTTGGAGAAATTCAGCGCTACATAGGTATCGAGGAATCGGCCCTGATCGAACGCCGGGGTTGGCGTGTCGGGCGGGATAGGGAGCGGCTGGGGCGCCGATCCTCTGCTAAAGTCGGCCACCGCGATGGCATCGCGAGCAGACAACGGCAGCGCTGGTGCAGACGGCGAGTGTTGATATTCACCTCTCACGTACACAGTAAGAGGGCCGTAGGCGGCCCAGCCTGACATTCCAGTAACATCGTTGAACCCACGCTCCTCGGGCCGGCCAAAATCATTGATGACTGTTTGCCCGAAGTGGTAGCCGTCAGTCAGCGGCTTGCCGGCAATTTCTGTGGATCGCGTGTAGGCCGATTCGAAACGCACTTCCTGATTCGTACCGCCATCTAGCAGACCAATTTCGGTCGCGAACTCATTATGTAGGGATTCATAGAGCCGAGCCCCTTCGCTCTCCGCAGTTTCGTCAGCCAGTTCATTGGCAGCTTCCTTAATCTGGCGCGCGCATTCCATGCGAGTCCACGGGCGCATGTCCGCGAAGCCATCGTGAATGAATCCAAGTGCGGTTAGACGATCGAGCGCCGGATAGACCCAGCTATCCAAAGGAACATAAGGTGAGCCCATGTTGCCTGGCTGATGGGCGCTGTCGTTATTTTCGAACCTGCCATACCTTGCGATCTCCGCATTGCTGTAATGTGAGTGAGAACGGTAAACCTGCCGGCCGAGATACCAGCCCAGCGCGCTGCCCATCAGCACGTCGGTGGCGAAGTGCTGATGCGCAATCCAGCGCGCAACGCCAACGCCCGTGGCCCCTCCGTACGCCAGCAACTGCCTCACAGGTCCAGGATACTCATGCGCAATCACGTTGGCGATGGCCCAACTGATGGCCGCGTGTTCCGAAGGAAAAGAAGTGCCGCCTTGAAAAAAGCGCCCTTTGCCGTTTCCGGTGAAGGGTCGGTCGCGGCCGAAGATGTATTTGAAAGCTTCGGCGTCCAACAATGCATCAATCCCCGCTTCACCGCTGAGGATTCCGGTTTCGCGTTTCTGGTCATCGTGGGTAACGTGCCCCCAAAGAAACATTCCGGCCCCCACGCCCGCCATGGCTGCGAGGCCTGCGTTCGATGCGGTGTTGGCATGGGAAACCCTTGTCGGATCGGTGGGAACATGGTTCTCAATGGCTGTGTCGCTGGCCAGCATTGCCGCACCGAAGGCAGCGACCGGGACGGTCCATTCCCATTGCGTTTGAGTCATATGGAAGGGCGCAGTCCAGAATTTCTTCTGGTCGATAAACAGGTTGCTTGGCAGGGATTTCAGGTCGACTGCGGGCTGATCGAGATCGACCGGTTGGTGTCCGATTTGGGAAGCTGAGGAAGCGTTGCCGCTATCGGTGGGCGTTTGCGCTTGAAGGATTCGGCTGCACCCAATCAACACTAGCAACGAAAACAGAGTTACTTTGGCGCAAAAATCGATTTTCAACATATCTCTGGCGAAGAACTCACGACGTTCCGAGTCAGCTCTTAGGCACATCCGGGCGGTTCCACCATCCGCCGCCTAGAGCCTGAAACAATGCGGCGGTGTCCGCATAACGATTTGCCTGGGCCTGCACAAGGTTAATAACGGCCTGCTGGTAATTCTGCTCCGCGCTTAGCAGAGCGAGATAACTCACGTAGCCGGCCTGCATCTGCCGCGTGGTGAGGTCGAGCGTGACTTTGGCGGCGTCTCTCGCAGCTACCGCGGCCTTTAGACCGTCGGCATCTTGTTCAAGTGCGTGAAGGGTGTAGGCGACATTCTGAAAAGCGGTCAGCACAGTGCTGCGGTATTGTTCATCGGCCTGAACGTAGGCTGCCCTCGCGGCTCGTTCTTTGTGCATCAAAGTTCCGCCCTCAAAGATAGGTTGTGTGACGCCAGCCGTTGCGTCCCGAAAGCCATTTCCGGTTGAGAATATGTTGCCGAACGCCAAGGCCATGCTGCCGATATCACCGGTCAGGTTGAAGCTCGGTAGGCGATTCGCACGCGCAACTCCAATAAGGGCGCTCGCGGAATGCAGGTTTTCCTCGGCCTGGAGCACATCGGGGCGCTGTTCCAACAGTTTAGAAGGAAGGCTCAACGGAAGTTCCTGCGGAAGCTGCAAACTGGAAAGTTCAAACTTCTCGATCAGATTCTCATTCGGGAACCCACCAGACAATACCGCCAGCAGGTCACGCTGTTGAGCCAGTTGTTTCAGGAGGGGTGGTAATGTGGCGGCGATTTGAGCGAGTTGTGCTTCCTGTGCGGCTACGTCAAGCCGGCCGACATATCCTTTTTCGAATTGCTTACGCAATACGTCCAGGATATTGGTGTTGATTTTGATGAGTTCGTTGGTGGCGTCTATCTGCGCACGCAAGGAGGCTTCTTGAATCGCAGCAGCGGCAACGTTTGAACTGAGTGTGATGTTTGTCGCAGCCACGACGTAGCGCGCTTGCTCCTGTTGAGCTTTTAGCGATTCCACTGTCCGGCGGTTTAAGCCGAAGACGTCTGGGGTGTAAGAGACGCTAACCTCCGGCGTGAACAGGCTGTATTGAAACGAAGTGAAGCTCGGAACAGGCGAAATTTCTTCCGACGTCTTTGCCCGAGTAGCTGAGAAGCTCCCAGAAACGCTGGGATAGTAAGCGCCGCGCTGGGCCAGAACATTTTCTCTTGCGACCAGCAGCGCAGCTTGCACCGACTTGAGGTCGGGATTGTTCTTGAGAGAACGCTCGATCAGGTCGTTGAGCGGCTTCGAGTGAAATAAAGCCCACCAGTCTCCCGGAATGTCACGCCCTTGAGCGAAGGTCTGCGCTTCCCCACCTGTGACATTCGGACTGCTGCTCGTGGTCGTGGGCAAGGAGGGCGTATAGCCAGGAACATTCGGGGCTGCTGGCCTTTTGTAGTTCGGACCCACCACGCAGCCGGCGGTAATCAGCAAGGATGATATCGCGATGAGGCGCGAGATAACGGGAATGACGCGAGTTCTGCGAGTGAGAGTCATGGCAATTTAAGGCTTGCGCTTCATGTCACTTCCATTGATTACTGCCGTGCCCCGCGTCGAGTTGGCTGGTCCTCCGCTGGTTGCCATGCGCGCTCCTGGGTCGCGGGCATTCGTAAACTGTCGCCCGTTTAGAGCTACGGTTGAGCGATGTACCGCCAGACTGGAATGCCTGATAGTTTTGCCTGGACCGCCAGAAGACACACTCGGGCTAGTCTGATGAGAACCCGGAACATTCTGGAGCGCTTCCGTTTGAAGATGCTTCGCACCCGCCGTCTTAGCTGAGCGTAGCTGCCGGTTCTGAAGTGGTTTCGCGTGGCTCACGGCTGGGCGATGTTTGCCTGTGCTGGCTTTTACTGCTGCGAAACTCTTCTGGTTTTCATCCGCAGGCAAATATTCGGTCGTCTGGTCTTTTTCGCCACGACCCTGAGTATCGTTGCTTCCTGCCCGTGAGCCGTTGGCCGATTTTTCGTGGCTTGTTGCGGCTGTTTGTTCGCGTGTCTGATTAGACTGGCTCGCGAAACTTGCGCCACCTACCAGGACGGCCCAGAAAATCATCGGCAAAAGAACCCTTGCCTTGCTCATTTAGGTTCCTCTGGTTTGGAGTCGCCTGTCGGCGGGTGATCCAAATGCAGGCTCAGGTGGTGCTCGCCGCCTAGAAAAATCAATCGCAGCGCGGGCACAGCGAGAAGCAGCATGACCGGACCTACGAGCATGCCACCAACTATTACGGTTGCCAGCGGACGTTGCACCTGGCTGCCAATTCCCGTAGAGATCGCCGCTGGAAATAGACCAATACAGGCAGAAAGCGCCGTCATCAACAGCGGGCGCATACGGGTCGTTGCGGCGCGGTACATGGCGTCTGCCGGTTTTAGACCGTGAGCCAATTCCTGATTGTAAAAAGTGATCATCAGGATGCCGTCCATCACAGACACACCGAACAGCGAAACGAAGCCGATGGCGGCCGAGATGCTGAAATTGAGTCCGGTGACGTAGAGGGCAAGGATGCCGCCGACGACCGCGTCCGGAATACCGGCGAGTGCCAGAATAGAGTCCTTGAAATTGTTGAACAGGCTGTACAACGCTCCAGCAATTAGGATGAAGCTGATCGGCACAATGACTTCCAATCGTTTCTTCGCCTCCTGAAGATCGCCAAACTCACCGGCCCAGATGAGGTGATATCCGGAAGGCAGTTGGACGTTCTTTGCGATGCTCTCCTGCGCCTCCTCGACGGTGCCGCCGAGATCGCGGCCACGGACGCTGAACTTCACCGGGATAAAGCGCTGCACGCTCTCGTGATAAACCCAGGACGCTCCGGTATTCAGCGTAATCGTCGCCAGTTCGCTCAAGGGAATGTAGGCATTCGCGCCGCTAGCCGTTGGGTAGGCCACTTTGATGTTGCGAATTTTGTCGATGCTGTCACGGTAATCCGGCGTGTACCGAACAACCAGATCGAACTGCCGGTCGCCTTCCAAAACCTCACTCGCGACCGCTCCTCCCATGGCTGCTTGAATTACCGTATTCACATCACCGGAGTTAAGACCGTAGCGTGCTGCCTTTTCGCGGTCGACTTTGATGTTGAGGTTGGGCTGGCCGAGAACCGGAAAGATGCCGAGGTCGGTCACGCCTCGCACCTGGCTCATCTGGTCGCGCACCTGATCGGCTAGATTCGTTAGAACTTCAAGATTGGGACCAACGATCTTGACCGAATTCACTCCTTTGACGCCGGAAATCCCCTCTTCGATGTTGTCCTCGATGTATTGCGAGAAATTGAACACAACCCCTGGCAGTTCGTTGGCGAATTCAGTTTGAATCTGGTTGGTTAATTTCTCTTTGGTCAAGCCTCGGGGCCATTTGTCGAAAGGCTTCAACGGCGCGAAGAGTTCGACGTTAGAAAATGGCGAGGCGTCGCTCCCGTCGTCCGGGCGTCCGTGCTGCGAAACGACCGTGATGACTTCTGGATGCCGCAGGAGAATCTCCCGCATCTTTCGCGAGGCCGCTTCCCCGTCTTCAAGCGACAGCGTCGTCGGCATGGAGGCACGAATCCAGAAGTTGCCTTCTTCCAGATGGGGAAGAAACTCACTGCCCAGCCGCGGCGCGATCAGGAAAAACGTTCCCAAAGAGATTGCCAATTCGATTCCGACGACGAGCGCGCGATGCGTCAAGGCGAAGCGCAACGCCGGGTTGTAAGCCCGGTGGAGCGCACGCACGACAAGCGTTTCGGTTTCCTTCACGTGCTCAGGCAGCAGGAACGAGGCGATCACCGGCGTAATGGTGAAGGTTGCAATCAGAGCGCCGGCTAATGCATAGCCGTAGGTCCGTGCCATGGGGCCGAAAATCTGGCCCTCGACTCCTTGCATTGTGAACAGAGGTACGAAACCGGCCACGGTAATCAGCGCCGAGAATAAAACTGCCTTGTCCACCTGAACTGCACTGATCAGAATCATCCGCAGACGATCCGTCCAGTTCGATGGCGCAGTTGGGTCTGGAGTTTTCGTTGGATCGGGTCCCCAGAACCCATCTGTCAAACGCTGGAGTAGGCCCTGTCTTTCTTCAGGTGTTCGTTGAAAGTTCTTGAAAACGTTTTCTACTAGGATCACCGCCGAGTCCACGATGATGCCGAAATCAACCGCACCCACCGAAAGCAGGTTGGCGCTTTCGCCCATGATCACGAGAAGAATCGTGGCGAAGAACAGAGCGAAAGGGATGTTGATCCCGACGATCACCGCGCTACGAAGATTCCCAAGGAAAATCCACTGAATGAGAAAGACGAGCAAACATCCGAAAAGTAGGTTGTGCAGAACCGTGTGCGTGGTCAACGCGATCAGCGAGGAGCGGTCATAGAAAGGAACAACCTTTACTCCCGGCGGCAGACTTCCATCGTGGTTCAAGGTCTGAATGGCAGCCTCGACCTTGGGAATCATGTCAGCGGTCTTTTCTGTTCGCCTTTGCACTACGATGGCGCCGACCACGTCGTCGTGCGTGTCCCGCCCCAAGATGCCGAGCCGTGGCCGGTATCCAACTGAAACCTTGCCAACGTCCTTGACCAACACCGGAACGCCGTTCTCCTGGCTCAGAACGACATTTTCGATGTCTTGGACCTTGTAGCCTTCCCTCAAGTCATCGCTTCCACCGTCATCGATCAGGCCGACACCGCGAATGTTAATCGACTGCTGGCCAACAGTGATCTCGCGACCGCCGACGTTGATATTTGCGTTGCCCAACGCTGTCAGAATTTGCGGTACGGTGACGCTGTACGCTTCGAGTTTGTGTGGATCAACCTCGACCTGAAATGTCTTGGTAGGACCTCCCCAGCTGTTGATGGCTGCAATGCCGGGGATCGTCAATAATCGGCGCGCAACGATCCAGTCCTGAACCGTACGCAGATTGGTGATGCCAAAATGCGGAGGACCGACGACTTGATAACGATAGATTTCGCCAGTCGAGCTGTTGGCCTGGATGCTCGGAGTCTGATTGCCGGGCAGGTTGACATTCTGTGCCAGCGCTACCGCCGCTTGGCTATAGGCGAAGTAATAATCCACGCCATACTTGAAGCTGACGCGAACGAATGACAGCCCGTAGAACGAAGTTGAGCGGATGACCTCAATCCCCGGCGTCGTGTAAAGTCCAATCTCCATGGGGCGCGTGTAGTAGCGCTCCATCTCTTCGGCCGAAAGCCCCGGAGCCTGTGCCGTAATTTCCAGGATGACTGGCGTGGGATTCGGATACGCCTCGATGTTAAGCAGCTTGAAGGCAACAAATCCGGCACCCACGAACAGGAGCAACCCCATCAGCACGATCGGGCGACGACTCAGGCAAAACGAGATGAGAGCTTTGAACATTTTTTATCGGCTTCTTTACTAAACGGAAAGCTGCATTAGATCTAATCGCTCGGTGGCGCTTCCAGCATGTTGCTGAGGAATACAGCTCCGTCGCTAACTACCAGTTCTCCGCGCTGTAAACCATCGAGAATCTGAACCCGGCCGTCTTTTCGCAGACCGGTCTTGATGATTCTTTCGCTAAACCGTTTGCGATCCGTGGTTACCCAAGCGCCCATCGTGCCGTCAGGCTCGCGCACCACGCCGTTCGCCGCGATTGCGGGTGCTTCTACTGGAGCATCGACCCGAATGACGAAGTTGGCCAGCATTCCGGGTCGTAAGTTATTCTTGGGATCCGTGATGTTAGAACGGATGGTGACCCGGTGCGTGTTCGGATCAACGGTTTCGTAGATCTTTGAGACCTTGCCTTTGAAGATGCGGCCGTCGTAAGCCAGTGTCCTTACCGCCACTGGCTGCCCGAGATGAAAAAATCCGCTCTCGCTTTCGGGCACATTCGCCAGCATCCATTT
Organism: Candidatus Sulfotelmatobacter sp.; assembly: GCA_049588915.1. GTDB lineage: Bacteria > Acidobacteriota > Terriglobia > Terriglobales > Acidobacteriaceae > Sulfotelmatobacter. Next base: position 6,607 of record JBAVZU010000357.1, on the reverse strand, counting down.
CAGGCTCACGTCCGCGACCGAGTACGGTGCCGGTAGATTTCCGGGCTGCACAAGAAAACCGGGCTGCGCGACCTTGTATGTGACCTTGCCGGTAATCGGGCTGCGCACGACCAGCGCCGGATCGATCTTTCGCGAAGCGATCATCTGATCAATTTCGGCATCCATCTTGCCAAAAACGAGCACGGCATCGCGTGCCGCTTTGAGGGCTCCTTCCGCAGTTTGTTGATCGGAGATTGCCTCCTCCAATTCCCTCTGGGGAACGCCGACACTGGTCGTATATAGATCCTTGGCACGGGCCAGTTCTTTGGTGGTCAGTTCGTAGGTCGCCGCCGCGCCAATCAGATTGGACTCGGCCTGTATGAGATCAGGGCTCTTGATCGTGTAGAGCGGTTGATCTTTGTGGACTTCCGCCCCGAGTTCCGCGAAAGTCTTGATGATCGTTCCCTGGTAGACTGGAAAAACTTGAACCGATAAATCCTCGTCATAATCAATGTTGCCAACCGCTTCTGTCTCAACCGGAAACGCATAGGTTCCCACGGGTTCAATCTTGATCGAGTTCAGTTGGCTCGGGGACAGATTCACGGTCGGAGCAGCGGTCGAGTTCGTGTTCGGCGCAGCCTTGGCGTTTGTGGCTTCTCCCCGACTACAGGCTGATTCCAGAAGTGCTGCGGCAACAACCACCGCCACGGCAATAACAACCGCCGCACCGACATTCTTGCGAATGTGAACCGGATATTTCATGATTTCCACTCGAACGTCGCTACCACCTGAGGGTCGGTCAAACAGACCATCGCTGATTTCAAAATCCACGAGCCCGCGTATTCCGGCGCCGCCTCTTGCGGCTTTCTTTCTTTGAAACGCGTCCGATGAACTCAACCACGCCCGCGTACAGCAAGCCGACATACAAAAGCACTCCGAAAAGGCCAATTGCCATCAAGACGTAGCCGTTCCATGCTTCATAATTCAAGGAGTTGCCCCCGCCTACAGCTGTACGTCTCAACTTGATTCACGGTTTCACGGACCACACGTACCCTCTAAATCCTCCGTGAAAGAAAAATCTGAACCATATATTCATTAATATCGGGGGACCTACCGGTTTGGGGAAGGCACTAAAAAAGCCAGTGCGACAGTATTTCGATCCCTACGCTGGGAATCGCCCGGTCAACCGCCTCATTTGGGGTCAACGAGCGGGGGACATTCGATTGGAGCCTCAATCTTATGGACAAATCGTTTGATTTGATTTTTGAACAGCAGCACGCGTGAGATAAAGGACGTTGCGACTAAGCCCATGCGTCACTTGGAGATAATCTGGGATCGCCGGCACCGAACCGCTATGCTTCTGGTCAGCGGCGTGCTTGTCGCGGCGATAGCCACGGTGGATTGGTGGACGAAGCCTTACTTCGCCCTGGGCTTCTTGTATTTGCTTCCCATCATGCTCGCCGCCGGATTTTTGCCTCGTTGGGCAATTGTTTTGTTGGGTCTTACATGCGCATTTCTCAGTGAACGTTTTAGCAATCTCGATCCCGCGGACGCACATATTCGGCTGGGCTTCGAGACCCTGGCCCTCTGCGGCTGTGGACTGCTGACTTCCGAAGTGCTGCGCAACCAGCGGATGAGCCAGGAAGCCCAAGAACGAACGCGCATACTGGTGGAAACCAGTCCGGCTGCTATCCTTACGGTCAATGCGGGAGGTCTGATCGAATTAGCCAACCATGCCGCGACAGAACTGCTGGCTCCCAGCGATGGGCGTCTGATCGGTGAACCAATCGCGGCGTTCTTGCCTGAACTGCATCGTGCTCTGCGCCCGGAAGAGGGCCCCCAGTTCCGGGCGTCGATGCAGTGCCGAGGGCATCGGGGCAATGGCGAGTCTTTTCTCGCCGAGGTTTGGTTTTCCAGCTACAAAGAAGGGACGACACCCAAGCTGGCAGCCATCATCGCCGACGTGAGTGAGGAACAGACCGTCCCGGCAGGAACGGGTTCGGCGCCTCTGGACCAGAAGGAGCGGCCCTCTCTCAATAGCCGGGAGATGGACGTACTCCGGCTGGTTGTTCAAGGTTCATCGAACAAAGAGATTGCGTCAAGCATGAACATTTCGGAGAGCGCAGTCAAGAACTCGCTACAGCAACTGTTTGCCAAGACCGAGGTTCGAACTCGAAGTCAATTGGTTCGCGTGGCCTTGGAGCGCTATCGGGATCTACTCTAATTCTGTACTTGCCGAAGGTGGATAATCGATCGGGCCACTCAGAGTGGATCGTCGGCAATCCGGGAATATTCGGCTACCCCTCGCCATCAAGCGGTGCGTCAGCATCAACACAAGAATGCATACACGAGACGTAACCGATGAACAATGGAAAATCCTCGATCCGTTGATCCCGAAACCAAGAAGACGCCGTGATGGCAGAGGCCGACCTTGGAAGAGTCGCAGATCCGTGCTGAACGGTGTCCTCTGGGTGTTGCGGACTGGCGCGCCCTGGGCTGATCTCCCCGACCGATACCCGTCGTTCCAGACCTGTCATAGGCGATTTCAGCAATGGGTTCGATCCGGCGTGGTGACGAGGATCATGACTGCGCTTGCCCACGAACTCAACACGCGAGGCGCAATCGACGTTCGTGAAGCGTTTATCGACGCAAGTTTCGCACCCGCAAAAAAGGGGGGCGCAAGGTTGGTAAAACAAAACGCGGCAAAGGTACAAAGATCATGGCTGTTGCAGATCAAAATGGGCTGCCAGTTTCTATTTGCGCGGAAAGTGCCACTCCCCATGAAGTGACCTTAGCAATGTCTACCTTGGTACAGATGGTTGTTTCCGATGCCCCGCAGAACTTGATCGGAGATAACGCCTACGACTCCGACCGCCTTGACGGAGAACTGCGGTTCTACGGAATTGAACTCATTGCTCCGCATCGCCGGAACCGAAGGAATTCAACCCAGGATGGACGTCGGCTGAAGCGATACCGACGAAGGTGGAAAATCGAGAGGTTGTTTGCCTGGTTGCAAAACTTCCGACGTGTGGTCGTTAGGTATGAGCGTCATGTGGAGAACTTTCTAGGAATGCTCCAACTCGCCTCGTCTCTGATTCTACTGAGACATTTATGAGATAGGTTCTAGGCTCGCGTCAAGAAAATCGGTAGTCCCAGCTTGCGATCGTAAGTCGGCCGGTAGCGCTCCGTGTTGTACATGCTAGCGACCTCCACTCTGCGAGGCCCGAATTTAGGGTCGGGTATCGGTACCATCGCGTAGCAACCACTGCTAATTGCCGTCATCAGGCCGGCCTTTCCATCTTCTACAGCATCGATCGCCATTCCCGCGTAGGTGGAGGCGACCATGCGGTCGACGAAATCTGGACTGCCGGAGCGCAAATCATAGGTTAGGTCGCTGACCACGGTTTCGTTTCCAGTGGCAGTCTTGATCTCATCGCTCAGGTCCTCGGCCACGCTCATCTTCTTACGGTGGCCGAAGGCATCGGCTGGGCCATATTCTTTCACCGTATAGCCTTCCCACTCGGCGCCCTCGGAAAGAATTACCAGGGAGTAGTTGCTGGGATTGTTGCGTTTGTCGGTGATCAGGATTTCGATAAGGTGCTCCAAATTCACCTTGTACTCGGGGATACAGCAGCGCACCGATGTCACGTACGCAGTGTAGAGAGCGGTGTAGCCGGCATCGCGACCGAACACCCGAAAGATACCGATGCGCTCGTGCGACCCAACGGTGGTCCGCTGCCGCTCGATGGCGTCCATTGCGCGAGTAATGGCAGTCGAAAAACCTATGCAATACTCGGTGTTGCGAACGTCGTTATCCATGGTTTTCGGAATGGCAATCACTTTCACTCCCTGGCGGTCAAGTTCGGCGGCATAGCTGAGGGTGTCATCTCCGCCGATCGCCACCAGGTAATCGAATCCCAACATCTCGATATTCTTCAGCACCGCGGGAGTTACGTCGAACACCGTGCTGGTCACGCCCCTCTTGGTTGATTCCTTACTCGAAAACCGCTGCCCCGCGAGCGTAGGCGGCAGCTCTTGCATTTTGGTGGGGTTGGTCCGCGAAGTATGCAGGTACGTGCCCCCCGTGCGATCAATTGTGCGGGTGTTCTCACGGTTGAGCGGTTGGATGTAATGCAATCGGCTGGCCGGATCCTTCAGATCCAGGTGCGTCAATCCTTCCCAGCCGCGCCGTATACCAAGCACCTCGCATCCGATTTCGGACGCCCGATAGACGACCGACTTAATAACAGAATTCAGGCCGGGGACATCGCCGCCTCCCGTGAGGATGCCAATTCGCTTTGCCGACATGAAAGCCTCCTCAAAAGCATGAAGTGCATTTCAAGATTCTCAAAGTTCATTTTATAGAAGACCGCACAACGCGTCGTCCGTACACGCTATTCCTTGGGCACACATCACATTCTCAGGCGAAGGTAGGGCTTGACGCAAAGGATGTCGAGCATCTTATTCACTCCGGGGCGTTTGGGGACAGGCAGTAGGGGTAATCCCGAGTAGTACCTATTTGCAAATCAACTACAATGGTGTTTCTGATCGCACCAAGTGCCAGTTGGCGTTGTCGAATCAAGAGCGGCACAGGTGGTCCGGATGACCGAAAGATTCCATAGCCAGGCTATAATTGCGCGCAAAGATTGCCTTCACGTTTGGGACCAACGGCCCTACGAAATCCTCCCCACTGGGCGCTGGCGAGATGGGCGAGGTATATAGCGCCCCCGAGACGGCAGGTCGCTGTCGATACTCAGGCGCGTACCCTTTGGGGTTTATTTTTCGTAACAGTCGGCGCCCTCTGTACCGGCCTCTTAGCCTCACGTTTCTTCGATTCCATTTGAGCCAAGCTCAAGCGAATCTGCTCCATCAGGTTCGGAGCGCCTGTCCTCGGGCTTGTGGGCGCTGGTTTTGTCTCGATACGATTACTCAGTTCCGCATCGATAATTCCGTGTAAGCGTTCGTGGTATAGGTCCTTAAATTGCGTGGGATCGAACTCTCCCTCATACCCTTTAATTAGCGCTATTGCCATGGACAGTTCTTTGTCGCTGAATTTGGTGGTTAACTCCAAGTGTGGCGCGGGGCGAACTTCATTCGCGTAAAACATCGTATGTGCGACGAGGTAATCTTCGGCAGGCCGGAGAATCAGCATGTGCTCCCGCCGGTGCATTCCGATTCTCGCAATCCCGAGGCACTCCTCTCTCCGCATTGCTTCGAGTAGCAACGCGTAAACCTTTTCCGCGCCAGGATCAGGAGCGACGTAGTACGACCGCTCGAAGTAAATCGGATCAACGGTTGTCACTTTGACAAAGTGAAATAAATCGATTGTGTCGGAAGTCTCGATCGCTGCTGCTTTGATTTCCTGTGGATCGATAGCAGCAAATTCGTTCGGCGCGATCTCATATCCTTTTACCAGTTCGTCCGGCCGGATTTCTTCGCCGGTCGCTTCGGCCTGGAGGACTTGGCGAACGGCGGAATACTCATGACGCGCCGTTTCTCGACCATTCATTGGCTCGGGCGCGGACCGCGTCGTCTCTCTGACTCCATCGTTTAGGTCGGACTCATGGTCTTCGGGGTCATGCGAAAAGGAAGGAAAAGAGGCGACCGAGGGACCTTCGGTGATCGGCTTGCGGTAAAGCCGCCGAAAGCGCGTCGTCTTCGTCCGGACCGGCATTGCGACAAGCCCAAAATGAAGATGCCCGCTCCAAACGGCAGATGGCATGGCCATGAAAGCTCTCGGTAATGGGATGCAATCATTCCTTACAAGGCTGCTGAATAACTTCTGAGTTCGGCTGCCCTCTCAGGCTGAAATCGTTCCGATGAGCGAGCCACAAAGTCCATAATGCAAATCTGATTTCCCGGGAAACCCTCTTCAATGTCGCTCAACTTCTCTCGGATAACTAGAACAGCGAGAATTGCCCGGCCGCCCCGCTAACGACTTCAGACAAAGCTCTGTCCATCGTAGGTATGTCCCGGCCCGTACTCACAGAAGCCTGTCAGCGGACCAGTGATCGCCAAGTTCGCCGCGCCGTCCAATTGCATGAAGGTTACATCCGTCCCGCTCCAGAGCAGGATGCGCAAATTTGGGCGAGTGCCGCCGAGTATCGCTTCTTTAGTATTGGGCAATGCGGCAGCGATGGAGTCCGCGAGGTCAGCGAAGGAGGCGTCACCATTTCGCGGACGAGGTTTACTTCACCGGCCCGAAAATGTGCGAGAGAGCGAAAACCCGTCGTACTCGAGCTCAAAAAACCAGACAGAGCGACTAAAAGGTTCGCGCGCAATTTTCAGAGGCTCGGATGAAAATTGGTTCCCACCTCCTGAAGCGTATCAAGAGATACGACTAAAAACGAGCGAATACCATTTCATCCTATCCGCTTAGCCGGTGAAGTGCCTCGCGTGATGGCTCTGGAGGGCCAGCCTCCCCGCACGTTGCGATCAAACGTTACCCGGGAGGGTTATAATCTTCCCCGCTATGACTCTCGCGGCGGAAACGCAATTAGGCCCTTACAAAATTATCGTACTCATCGGTGCTGGCGGTATGGGAGAAGTGTACCGCGCAAGAGACACTCGCCTGTTGCGCGATGTTGCGCTGAAAGTGTTGCCCGAGTCGTTCACGACGGATCCGGAT
>JBAVZU010000356.1:0-9854 GCA_049588915.1 Candidatus Sulfotelmatobacter sp. | reverse complement strand
CGAGTACGCCGCTCGAACGTATTACGGAGAGGTCAGATGGGTTCTGGTTTGCACAGCACTGGAGTCCCTATTAAATACCGATCCGTATCATTCCGGAGCACAATTTCGGGGCAGGGTGCCGCCGATTGCTTCGAGCATCCACGTTGCGATGACCGCAGATGAAGCTGCAAAAGCTTGGAGTATGCGTTCCCACCTGTCGCACGGAGGCGCAACCGGAAAGCTGACTCCACCAGAGGAAGAAGTTTACAAGAAGTTGGAGATGGTTCTGCGCGGTGTGTTGAAAAAGGCGATCCTCGATAATGGGTTCGCTTCAACCTTCGCAGATGACAATAGAATTAGGGCGGCGTGGCCAATCATCATCGGCGGCAAGTCGATCTGAGTGCGGCCTGGCAGCGTGTGGGCGAGGGACTGGGCGGAGGGGGAGCGTGTCCCGAATCCGAACGTGATTGACGACCCTCTGCGTCGGCCTATTGTTTCACTTTAGATGGTTTGGATGAAGCGCAAAGGAAAACGGCACTAAGGGTACGTTCGGACGGTCGCAAGCCTCCCGAAACCGAGTCCATCAATTTCCCGTTCATCGTCGTTTGGATTGACGCGTTCCTGTTTTAATGGCGATGACTTAGTCGAACCCTTGTCACTTTCTCGACTCCGATTTCCCAGGAGGAGATTGTTGGCACTTGATCACTGTGCTGCAAGCGCGTATTCGTCGGGCTGCTTATCGAACGTCTGCTTACAGCGGGCGCAGCAAAAGTAGAACGAACTCCCGTGAAATTTCGATTGGTACTTTGCTGCGCTCACCTCCACCATCATTCCGCAGATCGGGTCTTTGGCTTCATGCTTCAGCACAGGCAAATCCACCTTGGCCTTCGGCGCTGCGGCCTTGGTTCTATCCACCTGGATGATTTCGGCCAGAATGCTAACCGCGATTTCCTCGGGCGAGGCCGCCCGAATGTCGATCCCCGCTGGAGCCCGGAGCTGGCTTAGCCTCGCGGCGGTGATCCCTCGTTCTTTCAGGTACTCCAGAATCTTAGCCGCCTTGACTTTGCTGGCTACAAATGCCACAAAGGTTGCGCTGGTGAGGAGGGCTTTTTCCAACGCCTCCTCGTCGCACTCTCCCTGTGTGGATACAACGATGAAAGTCTGCGGCGAGATATTTAATTGGCTCAAATCCAGATCCGTTTGCAGTAGGTCGGGATCCGGAAAACTTTCTCGGTCGGCTCCCGGAGCGGCGACAGAAACCGTGTAGTTAATCACCGTGCCGAGCCTCGCCAAGGCTACCGCAACGGGAGAGCGGCCAAGAATAAGAATGTGGGGCTTGGGCAGGACTGGCTCAATGAAGATGTCCAATGTTCCGCCACTGTGACAGGTCATAGTGTAGTCCACAATCCCTTCCTCCGGGGTCGACGATGGACTGATACGAATCAGCCGGGGTTCGCCGTCTGCCAGCGCTTTCAAGGCTTCTTTGATCACCACCGGTTGCGCGCAGCCGCCGCCAATCCAGCCCCAGATTTTGCCGTCAGGGAAAATAATCGCCTTGTTTCCGGGTTTCCCGGAAATGGGCGCCTGATAGCGCACAACCACGGCGATGGCAAAGGATTGGTTTTTCGCCAACAGCTCATCCGCTTTACTCAGAAATTGATCAAACATCTCGAATCACCTTCTCGACTGACTACAGGTATCTTTCCAGGGCCAGGAGGCTCTCCAAATTATGCGCAGCTGCAAAGACATCCACATACGGTAGCGCGGCACTCATGCCACGCGTCACCGGTTCATAATCCTTAAGTCCAAGCAGCGGATTTAGCCATATGAGTTTTTGGATGTGGCGCCTGGTGATGCGGAGTTCCGCAGCCAGCATTTCAGGTTCTCCGGTATCCCAACCGTCGCTCAGAATTATGAACACGGTGTTGCGGGAAAGCAATTTCCTTCCCTGCTGCCGATTGAAGTCCCTGAGCGACTCGCCGATCTTTGTACCGCCTGCCCAGCCCGCTGCTCTTTGCGAGAGTCCCCGCAGGGCGTCTGGTAAATCCCGCGTCCGCAGCACATCGGTGATCTCAACAACGTCTGTACTGAAGAGAAAGGTATCGACGCGCTTAAAATACTTTTGCAGCGCGTAGGCGAATCTCACCAGAAACAAGCTGTAGGAATTCATGGAACCGCTGATGTCGAGAAAAATCACAAGCCTATGCTTCCGCGGTTTTCTTCCCTGGAAGGCCAACACAATAGGATCGCCGCCGTGGGGGATGCTTCGCCGAATGGTTCGGCGCATGTCCACACGATCGGCGAGATTCCGGATCTTGAGTCTTCGCGAGAGCCGCAAGCCCATCTTACGGAAGAGGCGCAGCGAAATTTGTTCGAGCATGACCAAGTCATCGTGACCGGCATCGGAGAAATCCACCTTTTGCAGGCGATGCTGGGCGCTTGCACCAGAAACCGCGTTACCTTCCCCTTCGGGTGAGGAAGCCTCGCTGCTCGATTGGCTGTTCAACATCCGGGAACTGGCTTTTGGCTTGTTGATGCTGACCTGGGCTTCTTTGGCTTCTCCTGCAGCGAGTCCCGATCTGCGCTGCGGAGCGCTCCAGAACATTTCGAAGAGCTGGTTAAACAGATCCCACTCCTCTTTCGATGAGCTCATGACCGTGCGCAGCGCGAAGGCGAATGCCTGCCGATCCGCGATCCCTGTGGTTTTGGCAGCTTCAATCGCAGCCAGAGTCTGCTGAACGCCCACTGACAAACCGTTCGTTCTGGCGAAATTGCAGAACTCAATGATGGAAGCCACGGAGCGATTGGGTTCTTCTTGACGCATTGTGACCTTCTACCCGCGTTATGATCTCTCCATCCCGAGCCGGACAATAGAAGCAGACGAGCGCAGGCTTAGGAAAGCATTTTTTCGATACCTGCGGCCTTGAGCTTGGCGCTGTCTTCCATCGATTTCGCCACGCAGCCCAACGTTTCCTCGACCGTTTGGATATCCAGCCGATGTCTCCCCAGCGACATCACGGAGTGGGCGCAATCCAACGTTTCGGTCACGCCGGGAGGCTTCGTGAGATCCAATTGGCGCGCCGCTTGCACGAACCGAACCACCTGCATGCCCAGCTCCTCATCGACACCGGGCAACCTGGCGCGCACAATTTTCAATTCTTTTTCAAAGCTGGGATAGTCGATCCAGTGGTAGAAGCAGCGCCGTTTCAGTGCATCGCTCAGTTCCCGGGTACGGTTGGAGGTGAGAATCACATAAGGCACGTGTTTGGCCCTGATAGTGCCCATCTCGGGCACGGTGATTTGAAAATCGGAGAGTAACTCGAGCAGGAATGCCTCGAAAGCTTCATCGGCGCGGTCGATCTCGTCGATCAGCAGCACGGGCGAAGCCTCTTCCGCGAGAATGGACTGGAGCAGAGGACGCTCGAGAAGGAACTCTTTGCTGAAAATGTGCTTCTCCTTCTCTTCCACGGTCTGCTGCGTTCTCTCCTGGATTTTTATGGCCAACAATTGCTTCTGATAATTCCACTCGTAAACGGCGGAGCTGACATCGAGTCCTTCATAGCACTGCAGCCGGATGAGCCGCGTCCCCAACATCGCGGCGAGTACCTTGGCCACTTCCGTCTTGCCCAGTCCGGCGTGGCCTTCGATCAGAAGCGGTTTCTGTAATTTGATGACCAGGTAAACGGCGGTGGCCAACGCGCGATCGGTGACGTAACCCAGCCGCTCGAAGCCCTGGATGAGTGTATCTACGTCTTTGATTTGGTTGTCCTCAGGAAGCATCGGGGAGGCTGGCATGATGGATCACTTCAAATGACATGGTGGTGCAAGGCAAGCTTCAAGAATCGCGGTCAAACAATCCCTTTACCGCCTGCCACGCCACGGAAGTAGCACGGATGGGCTTGGGCGTTGCTGCGGGTGCTGTCTCGGAGGCGTCCGCGGGCTGCGCAAGCTGGGCTTGAAAGTTCCTGGTAAATTCTCCGAACATGATATTAGAAACTTCGCTGATGACCCGTGACCCCATCTGCGCCAGAATGCCCACCACGTTCAATTCCGAAATGCTCGTAACCTCGGTCCCGCCATCATCAAGCGCCTTGAGCTTGCCAGTCATCTTCATGGAGGCGCTGCCCCGGCCTCGCACGTCTTGCCCTTTGCCTAGAATTTCGATCTCATGGTTCTGGGAGTCCAGTCGGACAATTGTCACCTCGCCCTTGTAATCGGTCGTGCTCGGGCCCACTTTTACACTGATCGCACCCTTGTAAGTCTTTTCATCCACCTGCTCGGTAATCTGTGCGCCGGGCACACAGACAGCAACCTTCCTGGGATCGCTGAGGAAGCTCCAGACTTTATCTATCGGCTCTTTCACCTGGAAAGTTTTCTCGATTCGCAGCGCCACGGTTCTAGTTCACCACCCCTTTTTCCTTCAGAACGTTCCACACTTTCCAAGGTGTGATCGGCATGTCGATGTGCTTCACGCCCAGATGCGAAAGGGCATCCACGACTGCGTTCACGAAGGCGGCCGGAGATCCGACGTTAGGAGATTCTCCCACGCCCTTCGCACCAAAGGGATGGTGAGGAGATGGCGTACAAGTGCTGCCCGTTTCCCAGTGCGGCGTCTCGACTGCAGTCGGGATCAGGTAGTCCATAAAGCTGCCGCCCTGCACGTTGCCGTTTTCGTCATAGTCGATCAGCTGCATGAAGGCGATGGCCAGGCCCTCGGTAAGGCCGCCATGGATTTGGCCTTGAACGATCATCGGATTGATAACGTTGCCGCAGTCGTCAACCGCCACAAAGCGGCGGACCTTTACCTCTCCGGTGCCCTTGTCGATATCGACCACGCAAATGTAAGTTCCGAAGGGGAAGGTGAGGTTCGGCGGATCGTAATAGTCGACGGCTTCGAGTCCCGCTTCAAGGCCCGCGGGAATGTTGGTGTAGGCGGCAAAGGCGATTTCCTGGATCGTTTTGGACTTACTGGGCGCACCCTTCACGAAGAACTTGCCAGTCTCCCACTCCAGGTCTTCCTCGCTGCACTCGAGTAAGTGGGCGGCAATTTTTTTCGCTTTGTCTCGAATTTTCCGCGCTGCGATTGCCGTAGCCGCCCCTGAGGTAGGAGTGCTGCGGCTGGCATAGGTTCCGAGGCCGTAGGGCGCCGTATCGGTATCGCCTTCCTCAACGATCACATCGGAGGCCGGAATCCCCAGCTCCTGAGCGACGATCTGGGCGTAAGTGGTCTCGTGCCCTTGTCCTTGGCTCTTGGTTCCCATGCGGCAGATCGCTTTTCCCGTGGGGTGGATGCGAATCTCAGCGCTGTCGAACATCTTGATACCCGCAATGTCGAAGGTGTGAGCGGGGCCGGCGCCGACGGCTTCCGTAAAGCTTGAGATTCCGATCCCCATGAACTCACCCCGCTTGCGCTTCTCCTCCTGCTCTTTGCGAAGCGCCTGATAACCGATCATCTCCAGGGCTTTATTCAACGCGCCTTCGTAGTTGCCGCTGTCATAGGTCCAACCCAGCGGAGTTTTGTACGGGAACTGGTCAGGCTGAATGAAATTCTTGCGGCGGAATTCGGCCGGATCGATCTTCAACTGGCTGGCGAGTACATCGACTGCTCGCTCGATCAGGTAAGCCGCTTCGGTGATTCGAAAAGAACAGCGATATGCGATTCCGCCGGGCGCTTTGTTGGTGTACACGCCATCCACCTCGCAGAACGAGGCTGGAAAGTCATAAGAGCCGGTGCAAACGCTGAACAGGCCGGCGGGAAATTTGGTGGGCTGCGCCGCGGCATTGAAGGCCCCGTGGTCTGCCAGCGTTTTTACACGCAGGGCTTTGACCTTGCCATTCTGGTCGGCGGCGATCTCGGCCGTCATGTGGTAGTCGCGAGCAAAGCCTGTGGATTGGAGATTCTCGGATCGCGTCTCAATCCATTTCACGGGGACGCCCAGCGTCAATGAAGCGACCACCGCGCAAACATATCCGGGGTAGATAGGCACCTTGTTTCCGAAGCCGCCGCCAATGTCCGGGGAAACGACGCGAATATTCTGCTCGGGAATGCCCCCGACCAGAGCGAACAGAGTGCGATGAGCATGAGGTGCTTGAGAAGTGAGATAGAGGGTCAGCCTTTCGGTCGCCTTATTGAAATCGGCAACGCAGCCACAGGTTTCGAGCGGTGCGGGATGGCATCGCTGAGAGATGGCGTGAACACTAGCCTTGACTTGAGCGTTTTGAAAAGCTTTGTCCGTGGCTGTTTTGTCGCCGACTTCCCAATGAAATATGTGGTTGGACTTTTCCTCGCGGTCCTCGCGGAGGATGGGCGCATCCGGGTCCGTAGCCTTATGCGGATCCACCAGCACGGGAAGCTCTTCGTAGTCAACTTCCACCAGTTCGGCCGCGTCGGCGGCGGTGTATCGATCTTCGGCGACGACAAAAGCGACTTCCTGCGACTGAAATAAGACTTTGCCCGTCGCCAGAACCATTTGCTTGTCGAAGAAAAGCGTCGGCATCCAGGCGAGGTTTGCCTTGGCGAGGTCTTCACCCGTGATGATGGCCAGCACCCCGGGAAGCGCTTTGGCCTTCTCGGTGTTGATGCCTTTGAGGCGCGCGTGGGCATAGGGGCTGCGCACCATGTGTCCATAGACCATGCCGGGAAGATGGACGTCGTCCACATAATTGCCCTTGCCTTGAATGAACCTCGAATCTTCCTTGCGCTTGATCGAGTGACCCATGCCACCGACTTCGGGAGACGTTTTTTGAATCACTTTGCCACTCCTTCTGCCATCTCGGCTTCCGGCGCCTTGGCTTCTGCCATCTTGTTGGCGGCGTATTGCACCGCCTTCACGATATTCTGATAGCCCGTGCAGCGGCACAAGTTGCCGGAAATTCCCCAGCGAATTTCTTCCTCGCTCGGCTTCGAGTTTTTTCCCAACAAGGCATAAGTAGACATCAGCATGCCGGGCGTACAGAAGCCGCATTGCAACCCATGCTCTTGTTTGAACCCTTCTTGCAGCGGGTGAAGCTGCCCGTCTTTGACGAGTCCTTCAACGGTAAGAAGCTCCGCACCGTCAGCCTGGACTGCAAACATGGTGCAAGATTTGACTGTCTTCCCGTCAAGGACGACAGTGCAAGCGCCGCAATTACTGGTGTCGCAGCCGACGTGCGTGCCGGTCAGTCCCAGCGTTTCGCGGATGAAGTGAACCAGCAGAAACCTGGGTTCTACATCGGCTTCTCGCTGCCGTCCATTCACTTTGACGTGAACCGTTTGCTTTTTTGCCATAGCTTTTCCCCTGATCGCTGCAGACTTCTATTTGCCGGCACGCTCTCGAGCGCGGGATAGCGCGCGTTTGGCCAGCTCTTTTACCAGACCCTTTTTATATTCAACCGGGCCGCGCAAGTCTGCGCTGGGTTCCGATTCGTCGGCGGCAAGCTGTGCCGCTTGCTTAATGCTGGCTTCGTCGAGTTTCTTGCCACGCAGGAAGTCTTCCGCTTTCCTGGCTTTTACAGGCGTTGGGCCGACGTTGGTAAGGCCGATGCCCACCTTTTGACAAACGCCGTTCGCGTCGAGCGTTACCTGGGCCGCCACTGCGGCGGTGGCAAAATCTCCCACCTTGCGTTCCAGCTTGAAGTAGGCGCCGCCGCTTCGGGGTGGTGGAATCGGGATGCGGATTTCGGTGAGGATCTCGCCCTGCGTGAGCGCGGTGCTGAATAACGACAGGAAGAAATTCTCAATCGGTATAACTCGTTCGCCCTTCGGCCCGGTGGCCACAACCTGTGCGCCGAGAGCCAGCATGGTCGCAGGATGATCGTTGGCGGGATCTCCGTGAGCCAGATTGCCTCCAACCGTTGCCAGGTTTCGTACCTGGGGATCGGCGATGACGTGAGCAGTATCGACGATGATCGGGTACTTGGAGCGCACCACCGGAGAAGCCTCAAGCTCGGCTTCTCGCGTGAGCCCGCCGATCTTCAAATAACCGCCTTCTTCCTTGATATGCGCAAGCCCCGAGATACGGTTGATGTCGATGAGATAGCCGGGCCGTGCCAGCCTGAGCTTCATCATGGGAATGAGGCTTTGCCCGCCGCTTAGAATTTTGGCGTCCTCGCCGTGCTGTTGCAGCAATGCGATCGCTTCTGGAACTGTTTTGGGCCTGAGGTATTCGAAGGCTGCGGGAATCATCTTCTACTCCCTTATCGATTTGTTAAATGCCAGCGAAACCGTCAAAATCTGATAATTACCGATCCTGGATTCGTGCAGCGCAGGTAAAGTTACCACATAATCCGCACTCGAAGGAAGCCACGCTGAACTGAAAACTGTCAGGGAAATCATAAAATTTTGGTGACAAATAAGCTCTACTGAGAGCGCGATCTCCAGTTCTCGATCGCCTTCCGGATTGCCTCTGGGGCGAGATTGCTGCACAGCATCTTGTTGTCGGGGATGCCACCAAGAGTTTCTGCCACGCCCTGCTTCGTGATCTGGTAAGCCTGATCCACGTGTTGGCCCAAAACCATTTCAGTGGCCACGGACGAACAAGCAATGGCCACGGCGCATCCCATGCATTTGAACTTCACATCCTGGATAACGTCATTCTCAATTCGCAATGTGATCAGGACCGTATCGCTGTCCACTGGACTTCGAACTATCGCTTTACCGGAAGGGCTGGGAATGCTCCCCACATTTCGCGGATTCACGTAGTGGGCGCGAACCTGTTCGCTGTACAAAGCTAAAATCCTTGCCTGTAGGGACGTAGCCGGCTACGTCTCTACAGGTGCTATGAAACGCCGCGACACAAGAGAATATAATACGTCGGTGCTCATGCCCTCCGACTTGTATTCGAAGGCCGCGGAACTCGCTGGACAAGGGAAATCCTTTGCCCTGGCTACCGTGGTCCGGGTGGAGGGTTCCTCTTCGGCCAAACGCGGTTCCAAAGCTCTCATCGATGCGCAGGGAAAGATAGTAATCGGGTGGGTGGGCGGCGGCTGCGCCGAGAGCGCGGTAAGAAACGAAGCCCTCAAATGTATAGAACGGGAAAGACCCGAACTTATCACCTTGGACATGACCGATGAGCTGCTGGGAGTAGGGATGCCTTGTGGCGGGAAAATGGATGTATACATCGAGCCCATGCTCCCGCAACCCGAGTTGTTGATCGTGGGCCACGGCCGCATTGCGGAAGTGCTGGCTACCCTCGGGCACCTGATGAGTTTTTCCGTTACGGTCAATGATCCGGGAGCGGACCGCGAATCGTTTCCCGACACAGCTCGCTTAGTTACTGAAGATTTCGATCTTAGCGAGACTCCGATTGGCTCCAGAACTTTCGTCGTCATCGCGACACTGCATAAGAGCGACCACCTCTGGTTGCAGAAGGCGCTCGAAGGGAATGCGGCCTACGTTGCCCTCATCGCGAGCCGACACCGCTCCAGACTGGTGCTCGACTATCTTCTTGCCTCCGGGATGCCGGCAGCGAAAGTGGAGAAGGTCTGGGCGCCGGCAGGTTTGGACCTGGGCGCGGCCACGCCGGAAGAAATCGCGCTGAGCATCATGAGTCAAATAGTGGCGTTGCGGCGCGGTAGTGTCAAACCCCTCCATCTTAAAGAGTCCGACTTAGCCGTGGAGGGTACCACCGCTGATCGGCTGATTCAGCAGTGCGAGACTGATGGAGTCTAATTCCCGATTCATGAAGGTAGCTTCCGGTTTCTAGAAACTTGCGGCTGACTTATTCCGACCTTTGTTTCGGCGTTGAGAAACGATCTCAGCCATGATGCTCAAGGCTATCTCCTCGGGAGTCTCCGCTCCTATGTCGAGTCCGGCCGGGGCGCGTACCTTTGCCAGTTTCTCTGGCGGCTCACCCCTTAGCTCCAGGCTACGATGTATTTCTTGCGCTCTCTTTTTG
>JBAVZU010000355.1:0-14987 GCA_049588915.1 Candidatus Sulfotelmatobacter sp. | reverse complement strand
GAAGCCAAGCTTGCCCAGAACCACACGGTTGAAACCATCGGAAGCGAGGCCCGGTCGCATTAGTCGGCAGCTGTAGTAGATCGTCACCCTATTCAACTGTCACTTGCCCGCGCGAATCGTTTCCCTGCGAACCGTCAACTTCTCGATTAAATCGTCCTTGATACGGTAACCCGTTCCCGGCTGATCACTGATCCCAATCATTCCCTGCGCAGAAACCTGCACCTCCGGGTCGATGATGTCTTCTTTCCAGTAGCGTTTCGAGGCGGACACATCTCCCGGCAGCCGAAAATTTTGCAGCGTGGAAAGAGCGATATTGTGGGCGCGGCCAATCCCCGATTCCAACATTCCACCGCACCATACGGGAATGTTCTGCGACTGGCAGATGTCGTGGATCTTTTTCGCTTCCGTGAAGCCGCCAACGCGTCCAACTTTGATGTTAATAATGCGGCAGGCCCCAGTCTCCACGGCGACGGCCGCAGCCCGTGCGCTGACGATTGACTCGTCGAGGCAAATCGCGGTTCGCAATTCTTTTTGCAGGCGGGCATGATAAAAAATGTCGTCGTCCCAGAGTGGCTGCTCGATCATCAACAAGTTGAATTGATCGAAGGCGCGAAGATGCTCCACTTGATCGACGCTGTAGGCGGAATTGGCGTCGCAACTCAGCGTGATGTCCGCCCAGCGCGAGCGGATTTTTTCCAGCACGTTGACGTCCCAGCCGGGTTTGACCTTCACCTTAATCCGCCGGTATCCAGCTGCCAGTTCGATCTGAATCTTGTCGAGTAATTGATCGACCGAATCCTGAATGCCGATGGAAACTCCGCACGGAATCTCTTTACGGCTACCGCCCAGCAACTTCCATAACGGCTGGTTTTGCCCCCTGGCATCCGCATCCCACATTGCATTCTCGACACCGGCTTTTGCCATGCGGTGTCCCCGAACCTTGGCGAAAAGCGCCGCGCAATCGCGTCCCGACGCGACATTCCGCCCGAGGACGGCAGGCGCAAGGTAGTGAGTAATTGTCAGCCACGCACTTTCAATCCATTCGCTGGAATAGTAAGGCTCCTCGCCGGCGACGCACTCGCTCCACCCCTCCACTCCTTCGCAATGAGCCGTGAGCAGCAGGATTCGGCGACTGTAAGTACGCCCGAAACTCGTCTCGAAGAAATGGACGAGCGGCATGTGAATCTCACGCAACGTGATGGCTTCAATCTTCATAAATTGCGATTACGGTTCGACCACAGAGTCACAGAGCCACAGAGGAATTCGTCAAAGTCGTAAAAATCTAAGAATTGAGTTCCGCTATGACTCTGTGGTGAATTATTCTTGCGACGCGTACTACCATTTCTCATCCCACTTGCCCAGCAGAAACGTGCCGTTGCCTTCGGCGTCGCGCTCGTAGCCCAATACGGCAAGCCCATCCTCGAACGCCCGTAGAAATTCTTCCCGGTTGCATTCTTGCACCTGTTGCGCTTTGCTCCTGCTGTCGGCAGCGGCCTTCCAGTTGTAAATCTGGGCCGGAACTTCCATCGACTGCATCGGCTTGAATGGAGGATTTTTCCCTGTTGCCAGCAGAGTTTCCACGCGGCTTGATTTCAACCACCACTCCGCAATCAGGCGGTCGCTGGGAAGTCCGCCCTGCAGCGGCGAGGATGTAATTCCGTACTGATTAATGTTGTAGCGGCGGGCAATCGCCCCCAGTTTCTCGATATTAAGATAAGCGTTCTTGATCTCCAGAGGATCAAAGGTCCATTCGATTAACTCGATACCCCGCGACATTGCTTCTTCGCGCTGCAGCAACTTTAGCCGCCGTCCCAGTCCAGCATTGCGATGGTCCTTGCGCACAGCAAGCATGTGGGAGTGAAGATACAAGTGGCCGGAGCGCGTGCCTGGCACCGAAAGCGCAAAACCCACCATATCGTCGCCGGCAAATGCCCCCATCACCTGTCCGCCTACTTTTTCTGCCACTACGAACATGCGGAGTGGAACCAATTCGGCGTCACTGAAGTTCCACACTTCCTTCTGCAAGGCGACGCAGGTCCGCAACTCGTCGAGCCCCTGGCAGGGCCGAGTTATGATGGCGTCTGCACTCACGCCTGAGTCTCCTGTCGTTTGGCTTGTTGCCAAAGGGATTCAAGCTCCTCCATGGATGCAAGGTCGAGAGTGCTTCCGTTTCCGTGGAGACGCTGTTCCATCCATTGAAAACGCCGGCGGAATTTTCGATTCATCTTGCGTAACGCCGATTCGGGATCGAGAGCAAGGTAGCGGGCAATGTTCACCATCACGAAAAAAAGATCGCCCACTTCTTCTTCCAGGCGCATGCGCAGATCCTCGGGAATCGCTTGCCGCCCGGACCCGGCAACTCCGCGGCCTTCGGGGCGCGGACCCGGCGCGGGATATTCTTGCAGATGCTCGCGCAGTTCGGTGGTCTCTTCGCCAAGTTTGTCGAACAAACTTTCTATGTTGGGCCAATCAAATCCAACCTGCGCGGCGCGCGAACTGAGCTTCTGCGCCTCCAGCAGCGCTGGCATCGACGAAGATATTCCTTCCAGAATCGATGCCGGCCCGGCAGTCCTCTGCTCACCCTTTGTTTCATCCCTATTTCCGCTAAGCCGCTTCTTTCGTTCCTCAGTCTTCAGCGCTTCCCAGTTGCGTTTTACATCGGCCGACGTATCGGCTTTTGCGTCACCGAAAACGTGAGGGTGCCGGTCCACTAATTTATTCGAGAGCCGGTCAAGAACATCGTCGATGGAAAACGTTCCCTGCTCCTTCGCCATCTCCGAATAAAAAAGCACTTGCAGCAGCAGATCGCCAAGTTCGCCGGGAAGTTCGTCCCAGTCGCGATGATCGATCGCTTCGAGAACCTCGTAAGTTTCTTCCAGCGTATAAGGCTTGATCGAATCGAAAGTCTGCTCGCGGTCCCAAGGGCAGCCGCCGGGAGCCCGCAGGCGCCCCATGATAGCGACCGCGCGTTCGAAGCGTTCACCGGTAGAGGACATTGCCAACCACTTTAAATGAGCCCGCTCAATTGGGGCAATGCGCGCGGCAACGCTTTATTAATAAACCGCATTAACGGTCTCGGCATCCAATGAGCACAAGCAATCAAAATTCTCAAGGAGGAAAAACTCATGGCAAATAAGCTTCTAGGAAAGACCATCGCAATTCTGGCCACTGACGGCTTTGAGCAAGTGGAACTAACCAAGCCTAAGAAAGCATTGGAAGAAGCAGGAGCGCGCACCCAAGTGATTTCGCCGACCGATAAAAAAATCAAAGGCTGGGACAAAAAAGACTGGGGTGAAGAAGTACAAGTCGACGTTCCGCTTAAGTCCGCCAACCCCGCTCAATACGACGCCCTTCTTTTGCCCGGCGGAGTGATGAATCCAGATCATTTGAGGATGAATCCGGATGCGGTGGAGTTTGTAAAACAGTCTTTTGAGCAGGCAAAGCCAGTGGCGGCCATCTGCCATGGACCGTGGATGCTCGTGGAAGCCGGCGCCGCCAAGGGACGAACCATTACCTCCTGGCCGTCGCTAAGAACAGACATTCAGAATGCCGGCGGCACGTGGGTCGACAAAGAAGTTATCGTCAGCAACGGCGTGGTTACCAGCCGCAATCCCGACGACATTCCGGCGTTCAATCGGGAGATGATCGAGTTATTTTCCAGGGGCGCGAACGCCAGCGGAAAGACCGATCGCCAAGCCGCGTAGATATTTCGACACTCCTACCACCGGCCCGGCTGCACCGCCAGCGGGCCGGTTGTCTTTGGCGGAACTGCTCTAAGAGCAGCCACAGCGACTTTGGCCACATGGTTTGCGGCACCAAGGTGACCTGTTCTTCGCGCGCGGTGCGATGCACTCTATGCTGTCATCCTGCGCTAATCTAGACTTTAGGTAACTTTCAACGAGTTACTCTCGGATGTCACATCCTATGGCGCCAGAGGCAAATTTACGATCAAGCCTTGAGGGCCAACACTTTCACGTAGTAGTGATTGGCGGCGGCATCAACGGAGTTGCCGTAGCACGCGAGTGCGCCCGCGCGGGAAAGCACACGCTTTTGATCGAACAGAATGATTTCGCCTCGGGCGTAACCAGCCGCTCCACGCGCATTATTCATGGCGGATTGCGTTATCTGGAGCACGCTGAATTGAGCCTGGTGCGCGAGTCTTTGCGTGAGCGCGAAAGATTATTGCGGGAACGATCTCACCTGGTGCATCCCATGCACTACGTGCTCCTTTTGAATGAAACCACCCAACGCAGCGCGATGAAAGTCCGCGCGGGTTTGTGGCTCTACCAGCGTTTGGCCGGAAGACAAACGAAAGCCGATACCGGCAAAATCGAGTTGAAAAGGCTTGAGCGGGCGCTGGATGCAGGCCATCGCTGGTCGTTCTTCGATTACGAAGATGCGCAATGCGAGTTTCCAGAGCGACTTGTAGCGGAGTGGTTGATGGAGGCGGTGGAAGCTGGCGCTGTGGTCCGCAATCACACCGAGGCTCTGGCGGTGAACGTGGCTCACGGCCGGATTCACGGCGTATTGCTGCGTGATCACATCAACAAACGGGATGAACGCGTAAATGCGGCTTGGGTAATCAACTGCAGCGGGCCGTGGGCAGATCGTATGTGCCAGCGATCTTCCATTCGCATGGCGAAACCCATGGTCGGCGGGGTACGCGGTTCTCACATCGTGCTGCCCAGATTTTCGGCCGCCCCGAATGTTGCGCTTTACACCGAAGCGGAGGACGGACGGCCGTTTTTTGTTTTGCCCTGGAACGAACAGATTCTGGTGGGCACAACAGAAATTGCCGATACTGATGATCCGGGAAAGACGGCTCCCTCCGCGGAGGAATTCAGTTATCTCGTGCGCTCTTTAGCAAAACTGTTCCCTAAAGCAAACATCACGCCGCAAAGCGTGAAATATTCTTTCGCTGGAATTCGACCTCTGCCTTACTCACCCGACCATCGCCCATCCGCAATCACCCGGCGCCATATTCTCCACGATCATTCCCACGATGGCGCAGCTCGCATGATCTCCGTGATTGGCGGAAAATTGACCACTGCAGCATCGCTGGCCCGCCATTGTGCGCGAGCGATCGGATTGCATGTCCCGGAGCCGGGCGTAGTTGCGATGGGACCTGGGCCGACGCTTGATCCCGTGCTGGATGGTGCGGTACTAGAGATCGCGCGCATTGGCTCGGTGAGTCAGGAGTCGGCGCAGGGCCTGCTGGAATGGCATGGGCGCCGCGCCGGAGATATTGCCCGTATGGCTTTGGCGAGCGCGGAATTGCGAGCTCCCATCTGTCCTCATACATCTCACATCATCGCGGAAGTCGTGGAGGCCTACCGTAGAGAATATGCTGTTACGCTCGCTGACGTGTTGCTTCGTCGCGTGCCGGTGGCGTTGGGCGTGTGCTGGTCTGAATCCTGCAGCCGCGAAGCTGCGCTGCGCATCGGCGCTGTGCTCGGCTGGAATGATTGGACGATGGGCGCCAACCTTGAGGCTTTCGAGATGGAGCGCTCCACTTTCCTGCGCCCCGCTGAATCCCGCCTTTCCGCATTCGACGCAGCGGCGGATTAACGTGACTCAAATCCATCGCGAAAATTTCAAAACTGTGGATAAAAAACAGCAGGCTCGGCCCTGGCCGAACCTGCTTTCCGTGCAGAACTAAACACAACCTATTACGCGGACGAATTAATTCATCTGCATGGAGTCATCGTCAACCTGGTAAGAACTGAAGAACAAGAAGAAGTTCGAAGGAGCGATGATCGCGGATCCTGCTGCTTTGGCGGCCAGCAGCTTCTTGCGCGACGTGATCCCGCTGCTTCCATCCCTTGAAGGCCAGTCAGCCCGATTGGTGACCAGGACCGGAATCACCTGCCACCAGATCGCCTTTAAGTTGATATCGGCGTTGATAAGAACGTGACTATGATTGGGCGTGGGCAGGAAAACATTGGCGGTTGGCGGCTTCGGAATAAAACCGAGTGCGGCCAGCACCGGCGCCAGGTCGAGCCTGGAGGCGTGCATGGTGCACGTTCCGGGAGCGGAGCCTGGTTCCGGACATTGCGTGTAAACCTGAGGATGAGCTTTGAACGCCTCCGGCACAGCTCCAAATAGTTTGATTAATTCCGTGCCTAACGCCGTACCGCAGAGAGTGCCGTGAACCACATTCTTACAAGAGATGGCATCGTCGGGGTTCTGGTCGTTGTCAACAGAGAATAACGGAACCAGCACATAGAGCGGCTCGGTCGTGTTGAAGGGATTCCCGACCTGTCCCGGGGGATTAATGGAAGGGTTTATGCCGGCCTGGCAGATAGGAGTCTGCATCTCCCCTGGATCCTCGGCAGCAATAATTCCGTTGAAGTTCAGGTCATCTTTCGGTTGGTCGATGCAATCAAAGTTCTGGGTATAGGTGAACCGCAGGACTTGATTGGCGCCAAATCCCAGAGTTTGATTGGGTGCAAGTTTCTGCGCGGTCGCGGTCGTCGCGACCAGGGCCACAGCTGCAAGCAATGCAGACTGGACTGCTGAGAATTTCATTCTGTCCTCCACAGCGGTATAAGGAAGCCACTCTGGGTATGTACGGAGGATGGCTTAAAGCGGATTTCGCAAGAGCGAAGATTTCCAACTTATTCGTGGATTCCCAGATTCAATTCTCGCCCAAGGACGTGGACCAGACGCTGAGGATAATCGGAGACAATTCCGTCCACACCCCAATCTGCAAAACGATGGATGTCTTGGGGGGAATTGACTGTCCATGCGAGTACCCTCCTGCCTGCATCGTGCATGTCGCGAATCAGTTTCTGGCGAACCAGTTTGTGGTGCGGGATGACGTATTGCAGCGGCAACTCGGACCAGAGGTCAAGTTGTTTGCGGGTCTCGCAAATCAGGCCCAAGGGGATAGAGGCATCCAGGTCGTGAACAGCCTGTAAAACGCCCGGAAGAAAAGATGAGACGACATAGCCGCGCGCCAGCAGATCACTCCGCAGCAAATCTCGAGTGATCGTTTCCAGTCCCTCCTCTTTGAGTTCAATGTCGAGGAAGGCGGTCTCCTGATAGCGCTTCAAGACATCCTCTAGCTTTGGTAGAGCCAACTTTGCAGACGATGTCTCGGCGATTCTGACGCTGTGGATCATGGCGTCGTGGCAGATCACAGGCTGCCCGTCGGCGGACCGTCGCACGTCAAATTCGAAGCCGTCGCACCCGTGAGCGAGAGTTCGATCAAACGACGCAAGAGTATTTTCCGGTATAGACGTCTCGCCCCTTGAACCGCGGTGACCAAGCAGGAGTGGGCGCGTTGGCATGGACGTTGCTCTACCCGCGAGTGCCCTAATCCAGGTCGAAGTCGCGGATCGGCTTGCCGGTGTCCGGCGATTCCTTGGCCTTTTTCACTGCTTCCTGAAACTTTTTCTCGAGTACTTCAGAAGCATGTTTTTGCGCCTCAACCGATTGCCGGAAAATGGATTCGCGGCGAGTGTCCTGTTCTTTCATAGCCCGCGCCGCATCCTCCATATCGTTGAACATACGAGGCTTCACCGCTGCAGTGTGCGCGATGACGGAGTGGGTTTCCGCATCCACTTTCAGCAGCGCGCTGCAGCAAGGGCAGGTGATGTCGAAAATAAGGGAATTCTTCGCCATTTTGCGAATCATACCGCAAAAGACGTTATCGCGTTTAGCGCTGAAGTTTGATGGGGAAAATTCGAAAAACATTGAGCAGTTCCGAGCCAAGAAGAAATATGGAAAGCAGAACGATCACGACCGCCATCAATTCTCCAAAACTGAGTCCACGGCGGTTGGGCTCGAAGCGTCGCGCAGCCAGACTCAGGATGTTGATTGTCGCAAAACCGAACACGACCACCCATAGAATATTGTAGACATCGTTTCGCCCGCCGGAATGGCGCTCGAACAGCAAAAGGAACGCCATGAACTGGGCATGAGCGAGGACGTTTATGCTTAACGCGGCGAATTTGGTGCGAGCGAAACCCGCGATCACCATGGTTGTCAGAGCAAGAGCCATACCGACGAAGCCGCGCCAGAGGACCGTCTTATCGCTGGAGCGATGGATTGGATATTACATTTTTTTCAGGCTGGGGTCACGGAATAGAGCATTCCAAGCCAATACCGACAGTAACCGTTTTCCGCCAGGATAACCTGTGTAGGCATGCTCGTCGATTCTTGCGCGTTGACTGTAATCATCGCTGGCGCGCGTTGCCCGCAAGGTTTCAGTAAGATTTAAAGATGGAAGATGGAAAAATGGCTGAAAAGCGCGTCATATTTTTCGATGTCGGCAATACCTTGCTGTTCCCCAACCGTGCGAAAATGCTGGCCCCGTTACCGGTTCATCGTCATCCCACACTCGAACAATGGCAGGCGCTGGAATGCAGGACCAAAGCTGCATTCGATCAAAGCATGCAGAGCGGCCAAGTGGACCATGGGTTCTGGTGGATATTTCATTCTTATTTGCTCGCCGACCTCCATGAAGCTCAAGACGAAGATGAAACTCAAGACGAACTCTTACATGCCCTTGTACGAAATACGCAAAAGTCGGAGAACTGGGACCAGATACTGCCAGGAACACGAGACGCCCTCGATCGAATTGCAGCGAGGTTCCGCATTGCCGTGATCTCCAATGCTGACGGAAAGATCGTAAAAATTCTTTCGCGCTGTGGCATTGCCGATTGTTTCGAGAGCATCACCGATTCAGGAGTCGTAGGGCGCGAGAAGCCGCATCCTGAAATCTTCCACGCGGCGCTAAGAACCATGAATGCCCGCGCCAGCGAAAGCCTCTATGTGGGTGACGTCTATTCGGTGGATTACGTAGGCGCCCGCAACGTCGGCATGGCGGCCGTCCTGTTTGATGTGGCTGGAGCCTATCGTGAGCGGCGCGAACCGCGTGTGGAATCCGTGGAACAACTGGAATCCTGGCTTGGGCAATAAACTCCTGTCGTACAATCTTCTGCATCATGCTCGATTCCACGCGATTATGGTTGTTTCTTTCGGCGGCCCTGTTGCTCGCCGCAGCGCCGGGGCCAGGAATGCTGTATGTGCTGGCGCGATGTTTGGCGGGAGGAAAACGCGAGGGCGTGCTCTCGGCGCTGGGCACGTTTCTCGGAGGCATGGTCCATGTGCTGGCCGCGGCCATGGGAGTTTCCCTCGTCCTCGCGCGATCAGCTTTGGCATTCTTTGCCGTGAAGTATGCAGGGGCGGCTTATCTAGGATTTCTCGGGGTGAGAATGATTCTTGATGCGCGAACCGCAGAAGCATTCTCTCCGAATGATTTGCGCGCAGCCCCCGGAGCTGCAGGTCGAAATCCGCTCTGGCAAGGCGTTATCACGGAAGTGCTCAATCCCAAGACGGCGCTCTTCTTCCTTTCTTTCATTCCGCAATTCGTCAATCGAGGGGCCGGGCATGTGTTCTTGCAGTTTGTACTGCTGGGAACCGTTTCTGTTGTGTTAAACACCTCGGCGGATCTGATTGTGATTTTGCTGGCAGGGCCACTGGGCAGGAAGATTCAATCGTCGGCGGTGTTCCGGCGCAGGCAGAGGACCGTGACCGGTGCGATCATGATCGGGCTGGGAACGTACCTGGCGACCAGCGAAAGCAAGTAGCAGCCGCGGCCCTGGAAGTCGTGGCCTACAACTCTAATATCTGATGGTCGAGACAATCGGTGCGCATGGAGTTGTAAATATTTTGCAGCAGTTCGGTACCGTAGCGAGCGATGTAATAGATACCGGCGATACCTCGCTCCTGCAGAGCGCCATTGGGAAAGAGAGCATGGCTCAACATCTCGGCGTGGCGGCCGATGACTTCGCTGCGGCGTAGTTCTGCTGCAGTGGCGCGTTCGCGCAGACGCGCCAGCTGATAATGCGCCTTCGAAACGGCAGTCTGGCTGGCCTCAACGAGCGTGGGATCAAGCTTGGCCAGCGCTTCGTGCAAGCTGCAAAACGATTCCTGCACGGCTGAATTGGCTCGCTCGAATGCAGCCTGCAAATCAGCGGGAAGCGTGCGCGCGGCCAGCGCATGGCGAAGCGTCTCATCCCCCTGCAGAGTGTCGAGCACCGTGATGCCATATTGGCGCAACCAGCGCTGCACCTTGGGTTCCACGATGGTGGCGGAAAAACGAGGCACGATTGGCGTGACCCGACCCAGGATTTTCTCATAGACCGCCCCGGCCTGCGCAAAATACGCGGCCTCCGCAGCCCCACCGGCGTAAGCGAGCGTGGGCAAAAGATAATCTTGCACCACCGGGCGTAACAGAACGTTAGGACTAAACTTTTCAGGCGTCGTTGAGATGCGATCCAACAGCTCGGCAGAGGACAGATTCTCTTCCATTTCATGGCCGATCGAAAATTCTGGCGAACCTCCATTAGCGCGACGCTGAATCGGAGTTCGGACTCCATCGTGAAGTGTGAACAAAAGAACGGAGGAAGAAGTTACCTTCACCTGCTGGTGATAATGAGCAGCCTCGAGAGCCCGCCCGCGCGTCAGCAGCGCATCGTCGATCTCTGACGCACGCTCCACTGCAGCTCGGTAAACGGGTGCAGCTATGCGATGCAACTCGGGATCGGAAGCGTCGAGCAGAATCACTCCCCATGCCGCGAAAAGACGCGCATAGAAGCGGGCGAAAGCCGTGCCTAAACTTTCCCCGGGACGATATGACTCGCGCAGTATTTGCGTGGCTTCAGATTCGCCAAGAAGGGATGCCGCTTCTTCAACGACAGGCAGAATCTCATCGCCCAACCGGACTTCGCTCACGGGAGCACCCGGAATGCTGTGGCTGGAAGCTGTCAGCGTGCGCAACAGACCGTCGGATCCCGGCATTGACACGTGATTGACCTCGGCCAGGTCGTGATCATAAGTGGCGAGCCAGAAAACGGGGACAGCATTCACGCCGGCGGCCGTCGCTTCTTCCGCCAATTTAACGGCGGTAAGCGCTTTGTAGATGGCAAACATCGGGCCACCGAAAAGTCCGACTTGTTGCCCAGTAACAATCGCAGCGGCGCCGCTGCGCAGGCGGCTTAGGTTCGATAGAGTTTGCGGTGAGGCGTCCCAGGATTTGTTTTGCCGTTCGAGAATCGCGCTGACGCGCTCGCGGCACGAGGCGTCATATTGCAGCGCGGAAGCCTGCGACTTCAACCATTCTTGGAAGTGCGGCGAGTGTGGGAAAAAGTTCTGAAGATTCGGAGAATATGCAAGAAAGTCGGTGAAAAGCCGCGTGGTGTGTGGGATTTGAGCAAAGGGCAGACACTGCGATTTCACCGGCGACACTCCTCACAGCGATGGCTTGTCACGTGTTGGACGGATGGAATCATCGCCGGTCAACGCTCCCGCTGTGCAAACCTATTCCTGAGCCATACTAAAGATGCCCGTAAAGCATCGTGAGATGCAAGATAATGCTACGCATTCCGGACAAGGAGGGAAATGCGCCAGTGAGTTCAACCCCAACGCGACTCCAGATTGTGACACCGGTGACCCTGGAAGGCTCCGTAGTCCGCCTCGAACCAATTCGCCGCGAGCATGCGGAATTCTTCTGGCACGCCGCCAAGGATGCGCTCGACGATATTTTTCAGTGGATCCCTTACCGCATGAAAACGCCTGCAGATTTCGAACTTCTCGTGGAGAAAGCGCTGAACGAGCAGGAGCGCGGTGAGTCAGTCGTCTTTGCAACTATCGAGCGTACGTCGGGGCAACTCATCGGCAGCACTCGCTTCATGAACATCGACCGCGCCAATCGCCGGGTGGAAATTGGGTCCACTTGGATCGCACCGGCGTGGCAGCGCACCGCCGTCAACACAGAAGCGAAATATCTCATGCTGCGTCACGCCTTCGAAGTATGGCGGTGCATTCGCGTCGAACTCAAAACAGACGCGTTGAATCAGAAATCACGCAACGCGATTCTTCGCATCGGAGCCAAGGAAGAAGGAACACTACGCAAACACCTGATCACCTGGACGGGCCGCATCCGCGATTCGGTTTACTTCAGCATTCTGGATACGGAGTGGCCGGATCTGAAAGCGAGGCTGGAAACAATGCTCGCGCAAAACGCTTCGTCAAAGAATGTTTGAGTCCAGCCCGGCGATGAACTGGATGCCGGGGATCACCTTGCCCACAAGATTCTTGTCGTTGGTGAGAAACAGGTCCGTTCCGGCGCTCGCCGCACAGGCCAAATGGATTGCGTCTGCGGAAGATACGCTTAGCGAGCCTCTGATTCGCCCGAACAAATCGGCGTTTTCGGAAGTAAACGGAATCACGTTCGAGACGGCGATTTCCAGTTCCGCTCTTACCTTCTGGACTCGCTCTTGGCTAGCTCCGCGTCGATAAGCGCCTGCAAGCACTTCGCCAAAAGTCAGCGCGGCGGTAATAAGCTGATCGTTCCTCTCTTGCATTCGCGACCAGACCGCATCCACTTTCTTTCCAAACTGGGGATTTGCCTCCACCCAGTAAATGAAAAGCATCGAATCCCAATAAATGCGGCTCACGGATCTTCCAGAGGATCTTTGCCGGGAGCATAAAAGTTGGCGCGTTCGTGGCGAAGATAGTTCTCGCCTCCGCCCAATTCGGCGAAGACGTCCTTTAGCGAGCCCCGAAGTTGGTTCCAGGCTTCCTGCCGGCTCAACCGATTGTTATCCTGTTTTTTGTCGACGACCTCATAAGTAAAAGTGACCGTGGTGCTTTGTCCGGAAGGCGGGCCCGTCTTCGACACGATGCGGAGCCCGTGCTCCGTCAAGAACTTCTTGGATCCGAGAGCGGCGCACACCAGCGGAACTCGATTGTTGAGCGCTAATGCCCGGTGCACTTCCCCAACGTTAATGGCCACCGCCTTCTGTTTCCGGCGGCGCGCGGCAGAAATGTATTTCTCGTACGCATGGCGGCGAACCGCGTCCGAATCCGTGCTCGCTACATGGGACGTGTTCTTCCTCATGCATGCTATTCTTGCATATGCATGCATAGCATGTCAAAACCTGGCTTTGCTAGGCCGGGCGCGGATGTGTTGCGGCACTGCGAAAGATGACGTGCGCGCTGGCCATTGATCCAAGCCGGGGTATAATGTCGCCGCCGTTGGGGGACCTATGGCGCTCGGAGTCTGCTTACTGATAATTTTTGTGTTGTATTTGATTGACAAGCATAGTTTGTGGCGCCGCGCGACTAAGATCACGGCCTGGTTTGTCGCTATCTCGATCCTCGGGTTGGGCTGTATTTATGGCTGGCTCACATATGACGCATATCGCACTAAGAAGCGGCAGGATGCCGAGAGCGCCGAGTATCAAGCCAGAATGAGGCCGATCTGGGATTGCGAAGCCCGCAACGCCCAATTTTCCAATGCAGAGACAGAGTGCACCAAGAACCCAGCTGTCGTGCTGACATCGCAGGAGCCATCGGATCCCTACGCGGCAATCGCCAAACCAATCGCAGTACCCAAGGCCAACCCCCATTCGACCTCTCGTCTGGTTAAGGCCCTATACGCCACGGATTTGACGACTACCGAATTAGGCCATCTGACATGCGGCCATATCCAGGCCGGGGAGACAGCAACGCTCCTACTTGAGGGTCAGTACGGGATCGCAGTAAAGGTGAGAACCGTGAGCGGACAGAGTGGGTGGGGGGAGCATCAGCTTTTGAAGTTATAAAATGACAGCAAGGCTCGGTGGGTGGAACGAATCATGGAATCAAACCCGATGGATGAGTCCTTGGAAAAGGCTCTCGAACAAAAGCGCAAAGAGGCTGAACACTGGACACAGGAGTTCCAAGCTGCTGTCGCAAAGAATGATCTCCCACGTATCCTCGCCCTGTCCATGACCTTGGTGAAGGTTCTGGCGGACTCTGCAAATGCCCTCGAGCAAATCTCCCTGCGAGCCTCCAACCAGTTGCAGCATCTTCGTATCCGAGCGCACGCTCTTGAAACCCTGACAAAATGGCTCATCGCACTGACAATCATCCTCGCTTGCACTGCGGTGCCCCTGTCGATCGAGTCGTCGATACACTTGATACATCTGATGCGACCCGGTAACGCGGACGAGACCAAGCACGAGCGGGAAATGTTCGAGGGCTATGAGCGGTGCGTTATGCAGCTCGACCAAAGCGGCGCAGCCAACGGTTACGGGCCTGCGTGGGCGAAGGCCCGCCAGGACTGCGCCAGATTCTGGTTTGGGGGAAAGCCTTGAGTTTGTGGCGGCCAAATCTCCTTGACTTCGACGCCCGCCGCAGCATCTAATGCACATAGACACAACCTGTTCTTTGACATTCAAGTAAGAGAGCTAAGTCCAGCAAATGCAATATTTTGCGGGGAATACGCTGATTATAAAGCACTTAACCCGAGAGGACTCACCTAAGTCCTTTCCCTGGAATATTTTACGGGTAAGTCATTCCGTTTCAATATTTTAGGAGTGAAGTGGCATGTAAGTGATTGATTATAAGCATTTTGCAAACAGATTTTTCTCGATAAGTCCGGATCAATCCGGCGTTCGACCACTAGACCCAGCTCTCGAACTAATGGCCAATCCCACCAGTGGGGGCGTCACGGCTTCGACGGAGATGCTTGCGGCCAAGAGGCATGCCGGGGTGCACACACCCGTAATCGCGTGCAAAATGATAATTGCCAATCAACAAATGGCATACGCAGCCTAATTAATTAGGCAGCCGCTCTCCACCGCTTCGCCCTTGGGCGGTGAGCGAGCGTCACACAGAGGGCTGCTCTTCCCCGTTACGTCTGGGCGGAGAGGTTAAGATCACAGGCTAGCGGCTAGCGTTTCTTGTCCGTTCTGAGCGTGGGCCGCGAACGTCCTGGGGGAAGCGCCAGCAATGGCGCCCAACGCCTGGGGCATGAACGCGAATAAGCATGTAGTCTCTTGACCAGTAACATTTTCGGACGCGGGTTCGACTCCCGCCGCCTCCACCATTATCTCCAATATTATCAATAATTCACAGGCAGTATTTCCCGTACAATTTTCGTAAAACCCAGACGCAGCTCACTGAGGCCCCAGGATCTGACTGTGAAAGCG
>JBAVZU010000354.1:0-9787 GCA_049588915.1 Candidatus Sulfotelmatobacter sp. | reverse complement strand
GTATGGGAGCCATGCGCGTTCCTAACCCCGCAGCCGGAATGATGACGATCACTTTCATCGCGGGCTGTAAGTATACGAGCGGAAAGCGGCGAGTTCAAATCGGCTGCAGCCACGGATTGCGCGAATGACCAACGGATCGAGCGAAGAAGACCGTGCAAAATCCGTGGCGAATGTCTTTCCATACCAGGAACGCTGTACAACCTCATTCCCTTGTCGCGACGAAGAGCGAGCAATTTTTGCATGCTCATTTTTGACAAAGAAAAGCACGCGTGAGGGAAGCCCCGACCAATCAGGAAGTTACCGAGGTAGCCAGGATGACACTCCATCTGGCAGAGGACTTGCATTTTACTTAAGATGACGCCTGAATTCTGCAACAAAGCCAGGGCCGGGCCAACCTTGCGACCGAAAGCGGGCACTAATCGTGGGCATGAAAATCGCGAAATTCCACTTCTGGATTGAGATGATAGCCCTTTCGAGCGCCATTGCCTGCGTCCTGGCGTTTTTCCTTGCGACTCTCGGAGCCGCCGCGGGCGTTGCCTATCCGAGCCCCGAACCCGGACAAACGGCGCCGTCCTATGCTGCCCCGCCTCAGCCCTATGAGGGCATTGTTACGGACACCCACTGCGGCGCCAAACACTCAGCGGCTGTTGGCATGGCGGCGGCCGATTGCACTCGGCTTTGCGTTCACAGTGGCGAGAGCTTTGCCCTCGTGGACGGAGACAAATCCTATAAGCTCAGCGGCCAACTGGCGTCTGTGAAGCGATTGGCGGGTGTGCGCGTCACGGTTCTCGGAACTCTAAGCGGCAACACAATCTCGGTGGTATCGATTACCGGGGCGCCCTAGCTCTGAGTGGGCTTGCTCTCGACCAGCGTATTTGCGGCCACCGCTGCAGGCCCCGCTGCTGCGGGAATAATCGGCACCGGCGTTTGCACCACCGTAGTGGTGCGGGCGAAGGCCCTTTCGTCCCACTTACCGAAGATCATTTTTCCCGCCGTGGTTTGCAGCACCGATGTGACCGAAACATCGATTGTCTTGCCGATCATTTTGCGGGCGTTATCCACTACGACCATGGTCCCGTCGTCCAGGTAAGCGACCCCTTGGTTGTACTCCTTGCCCTCTTTGAGGATGAACACTTTCATGATCTCGCCCGGCAGCACGATCGGCTTAAGCGAATTGGCCAACTCGTTGATGTTTAACACTTCGACCCCTTGCAGCTGCGCCACCTTGTTCAGATTGAAGTCGTTGGTGATGATCTTCCCCTCATAAAGTTTGGCCAGCTCGATCAACTTCAAATCCACTTCACGCACAGCGGGGAAATCGTCTTCTACAATCTGGATCTGCAGCGTGGCCATTTTCTGCAGGCGCTGCAAGACGTCGAGCCCCCGGCGGCCACGATTTCGCTTCAGCGAGTCGGCCGAATCCGCGACCAGTTGCAGTTCGCGCAGCACGAACTGTGGTGTGACAATGATTCCGTCCAGAAATCCCGTCTCGGCGATGTCGGCGATACGGCCATCGATGATGACGCTGGTGTCCAGAATCTTGTAGCTGCGCTTCCCTTGCTTCTCGCCGCCAAAAATCCCACCTAGCGCCGCCAGGTTCAGTAGATCCCCTTTACTTGCACCTACGATCAGACCTACATAAGCCATTAACAACATCACGAGAATTTGCAAAAAACTCTGGGTCCGCCCCGAAGGCACACTGCTGCGGATCACCAGCGCGAACAGGTAAGCTCCGCAGATTCCGAGAAGGCTCCCGATGGCCGCGCCGATCAACCGTTTTAGGCTGACCGCTCGCAGCTTCCACTCGAATAAGACGATGCCCGCCCCCACCAAGACGCCTATTCCGGCGTCAACTGTTTGGGACCGCCCGAAAGGGGCAATAACGTAACAAGTGACCGAAACTACAAGGATAAAAAGAAGACGTACGAGAATTAAATACACGGTTTACCTCCTCCAGCGCAGCAAGCTGACCATCAAGCGCGATGCACCGGTGCCTTATCTCTTCCGCCCCGGATGAGATTTGGCATTGCGAATATGCGGGGCGCGCAATAAATAGGGGGATGAATGTACGCCCCGTCCCGGCCCGTGGAGGCGTGGCCGAGAAGTTCTGGGTAACCAACGCCAAAAGTATATACCGGATAGCAAATAACGGGCGAAGAAAGCGTGGGCTACGCAGCACCCTGCGTTCTCCTTCCGCAATGTCATCCTAAGCCCACCTCTTTTTGAGCTGCAGGAGCCGTATAACTTACACTCGCACTGAGAGTCCGCCACCCTGCTAAACTCCAGTGAATGAAAGCCTTGGTCATTACCAGCCTTTCCGGTCCAGACTCACTCGCCATCCAAAATGCCCCAGAACCAATCTTGAAGCCTCCACGGGTAACAGTCCAGGTAGCCACCGGTGGACTGAACTTCGCCGACTTCATGACAACCAAAGGCGGCTATCCCGGAACTCCGCCGCCACCCTTGATCGCCGGGCGTGAGTTCGCCGGCACGGAAGCGAACACGAATCGTCGCGTCATGGGCTACATGCAGTGGGGAGCTTTTGCCGAAAAAGTGGCTGCCAATCCCAACATGCTGTGGTCGGTTCCTGAGCACTGGAGCGACGAACAAGCCGCTGCCTTTCCCGTCAACTATTTCACGGCCTATCTTGGCTACTGGCAGGCCGGGATGACTGAACCGCCATCACCAGGTCGAACTCATCGGGTACTAATCCACGCCGTCGCCGGAGGCGTGGGTACCGCTGCCGTGCAGATCGGCAAAATTCTCGGGGTCGAGATGTACGGCACGTCCTCGTCCGAGGAAAAGCTTGCTCGTGTAAAAGAGCTGGGCCTGCAAAACGGGATCAACTACAAACCGCACGACTATGAAGAAGTCGTGAAAAATCTTACTCGGGGTGAAGGCGTGGACGCCGTTTTTGAGATGCTCGGCGGAGAACACACCGCCAAGAGCCTGCGTTGCCTGCGCGATTTCGGACGCGTGATCCAGTATGGCACCGCAACCGGCAAAGAACCGCAACTGGACGTCCGGGCGCTATACGCAAAATCCGCCAGCATCCAGGGGTTGTGGCTCACTTATCTTTCTCAGAAACGCGAAATCATGGAACCGGCATGGAACCGTCTCTCCGAATGGATCGCGCAACGCCAACTGACTCCGGTAGTTGGCCACGTCTTCCCGCTCGAGCGCGCGATAGAGGCTTACAAGCTGCTGCAGGATGGTAGGAATTACGGCAAGGTCGTGCTTAGAATCTGCTAGCCGGTGCGCAGGCTATAGCCTCGCTCAGAAAACCGTGTACACTTGTGCGGCGGAAATCAATAGTTCCGTTAGTCGCTCCTCGTTTGAGGACGTATTTTCACTTGTTCCGGGGATTTCATGCTGAGAAGTTTTCGCTTCCAGTTTCTTGCCACTATCCTCGCTCTTTCCCTACTCTTCACGTATACCGTATTCGCGCAACCGCCGGTTCCGTCGAATCCGGATATCGACCGCCACGTCGACAGCTTGCTCCACAAGATGACGATCGAGCAGAAACTTGATTACATCGGAGGCACCGGCTTCGCCGTCCGCGCCATGCCCACTCTCGGTGTACCCGCTCTCGAAATGTCGGACGGCCCGCTGGGAGTGCGCAGCAACCAGAAGTTTCCATCCACCACGTACGCGGCCGGGATCGGCCTCGCGGCTTCCTGGGATCCACAACTTGCCGAGCGTGTGGGTGCTGGCATCGGCAGAGACGCCCGCGCACGCGGCATTCACTTCATGCTCGGGCCCGGCGTCAATATTTACCGTGCGCCGATGAACGGTCGCAACTTCGAGTATTTTGGCGAAGATCCTTTTCTCGCCGCTACCGTAGCCACTGGCTATATCGTCGGCATGCAGAAGCAGGGTGTCAGTTCCACCGTAAAGCACTTTTTGGGCAACAATTCGGAGTTCCTGCGGCACGACAGCGATTCCATCATCGATGAACGTACCGCGCGCGAGATTTACCTGCCAGCTTTTGAAGCCGCCGTGAAGAACGCGCGTGTCGGCGCGATCATGGATTCCTACAACTTCGTCAATGGATTGCACTCAACCCAGAACGGTTACTTCAATATCGATGTTGCCAGACAGCAATGGGGATTTCAGGGCGTCATGATGTCGGATTGGGCTGCCACGTATGACGCGGTGGGCGCCGCCAATGGCGGCCTGGACCTCGAAATGCCGAAAGGCAAATACATGAACAAGGAGAATCTTCTGCCGGCAATCCGGGACGGGCGTGTCAAGGAAACAACCATCGATGAAAAGGTGCGTCACATCCTGAATACCGCGGCGCGCTTCGGTTGGCTCGACCACGATCAGACCGATCTTTCGATCTCAAAATACAGCGCCGAAAATCAACGTGTCGCTCTGGATGGGGCGCGGGAAGGGATTGTTTTGCTCAAGAACGAAGGTTCTCTGCTTCCCCTCGACAAACAGAAAATCAAAAGCATTCTTGTCGTAGGTCCGGACGCCTGGCCTGCGCAACCGGTGGCCGGGGGCAGTGGGAAAGCGGTTCCCTTTTCAGCGGTCAGCATTCTGGAAGGCATTGCCTTTTATGTCGACACGTCGGTGAAGGTTTACTACGAGCGCGGCCTTCCCAATATGATCGACCTCGCCAGCGCGACGGAATTCTCCACCGCCGCGCAAAATGGCGAACGCGGACTCAAGTTGGAGACTTTTTTAAATCGAGATTTGTCGGGCGCTCCCGCTTTTTCCCAGAAGGTAGGCGATCTCAATTTCACGGGAAGGACGTGGGACGACTTCGATAATTTGGATGAGGCTTTGCAATTGCTCGAAGCCGGCAAGAAGCCCACCTCCCGCCGCTGGACCGGTTTCTACATTGCGCCGGAGGCTTCGTCCTACATTGTTGCCGCCGAATATGCCGGCGAAGGAAACGGCTACCGCTTGCTCGTCGATGACAAACTGATCTTCGATCAGTGGAAGATCGCCGCCGCCTTACAGGATCATGCTACTTTGAACCTCTCTGCTGGACCTCACAAGATTGTCGTGGAAGCGTTCCAGAATTCTCCTGTTGGCGGACGTCTCCGCATCGGCATCATCGATCAATGCAAGATCGTGTCGGCTGACGCGAAAGCGATCGCCGCCAAGGCTGACATTGTGATCGTCGCCGCCGGCTTTGACGCGAACAGCGAGGCGGAAGGCGCGGACCGCACCTTCACGCTTCCGTTCGGACAAGAGGAATTGATACACGACCTGGCGGCACAGAACAAGAACACCATCGTCACCGTCACCTCAGGCGGCAACGTCGACCCCGGAGATTGGCTCGATCGCGTTCCAGCGTATCTCGAACTCTGGTATCCCGGAGAGCGCGGTGGCACAGCGCTCGCTGAAATCCTATTCGGCCAGGTCAATCCCTCGGGACATCTGCCCGTTACGTTCGAACGGCGTTGGGCTGATAATCCGGTGCACGACAGCTATTACACTCAGCCGGGCACGAATCGAGTGGTTTACAAAGAAGGTGTGTTCGTAGGCTATCGCGGGTACGAGCACAACCATACCAAGCCGCTGTTTCCTTTCGGCTACGGCTTGTCCTACACAACTTTTCAGTACAGCCACATTGAGGTGAAGCCGGACGACGACTCCTCCGCCGAAGCGCGCTACAACGTTACATTTGATGTGACGAATACGGGCTCTCGTGCCGGAGCGGACGTAGCCCAGGTCTATGTTTCCGAAGCCAACCCAAAATTGCCGCGCCCGGCAAAAGAACTGAAAGGCTTCTCCCGCGTGGACCTCGGTCCAGGAGAGACTAAACACGTCTCAGTGCCGCTCAACCCGCGCGCTTTTACGTTCTACGACGTCACAGCGAAACACTGGCACGCGGACGCGGGCAAATATACGGTCGAGGTCGGCCGTTCCTCCGAAAACGTTCCCTTGCAGGCCGATATTATGCTCTCCGGCGCCTACGACATTTCAAATGACAAATGAGCCTTTTGGAGCGCAGGAGAAAACGAAGATCAAGGCCATATTTGCCTCCGCTATCGCGTCCTCATAATTTCAAGCAGCGTTTGGGTGTTCACTATGCGTCTCGCGGCATTCAGGCGCAATGCTCCGCGGCCAAACGGTTCTCATCGCGGATCAACGCGTAAGTAATCGCGGAACTGTCAGTTAAAGTCGCAAATCATCTGGCCAGAGCGCTAGCCAGCAGGTCCGGAGTATCAATAAAGGAACCATCAGTACTCTTCTCCGCGATAAGCGCCGCCGTCAACTCATGCCTCTGGTAGGCTTTGGAAGAAATTCAATCGTGTAAATCTGCACTCATGACCAAGGTTTTGCGGTTTCTCCGCCCGTCGCACCAGCATACGGCCTTCTCTGCCACGCTATTGCTGATGGGGACGGTGATGCTTTCGCGCGTGATCGGCTACGTCCGCGAGGCCTACATCGCTTATGCATTCGGCGCCGGAGTCCAGACCGACGCCTACGTCGCCGCCTTTACGCTGCCCGACTGGCTTAACTACATCGTGGCCGGTGGCGCTGCCTCTATTACTTTCATCTCGATCTACACCCGCTTCCTGGCCGAGAACCGCGATGAGGACGCGAAGAAAACTTTCTCAGTGGTTATCACAGTGATGACCGCAGTAATGATTGTGGGAACCGTCCTTACGGAAATTTTCACCCCGCAATTCGTGCGCTGGATGTTTCGAGGGTTCTCGCCCGCGCAAGTCGAACTAACGGTTCATCTCACACGTATTCTTCTGCCTGCCCAGATCTTCTTCTACGTCGGAGGTGTGGTCTCAGCGGTATTGCTCTCCCATCGGCTTTTTTTATTTCCGGCTCTCGGGCCGCTGCTCTACAACCTATTCATCATTCTTGGTGGCGTGCTTGCCGGCCGCCACTTCGGAATCGCTTCGCTCGCTTACGGTGCGTTGCTGGGAAGCATCGCGGGGCCGTTCCTGGCCAGTGTGATTGGCGCGGCGAAGATCGGCACCGGCTACAAGCCTTCGTTCGACATCATGAATCCCGCATTTCGCGAGTGGGTTCGACTCTCCGTCCCGCTGATGTTAGGTGTTTCGCTGGTTACGGCCGACGACTGGATCCTCCGCCACTTTGCCGCCGGCGGCATTGGCGACATCGCACGTCTTAATTACGCGAAGCGCCTGTTCGCCGTGCCGATTGCGGTGCTGGGACAAGCAACGGGACAAGCTTCCCTGCCTTTTTTTGCGCGACTGTTCAACGAGAAACGGCTGGAAGAATTCGCCACCACAGTAAATGACTCGGTTTACCGCGTTGCCGCGGCATCGTTCCTCGCCACCGGTTGGATGATGGCAGCCTCTTTTCCGCTGATCGACCTGGTCTATCGTCGCGGACGCTTTCTGGTCTCCGACACGCAAACCACGTCGGTGTACTTCTTCTGGTTCTCGCTGTCGCTTGCTCTCTGGTCCGCCCAGGGACTCTACGCACGCGCCTTCTATGCCGCGGGCGATACACTTACTCCCATGGTCGCGGTGACACTCATCACGAGCGCATCGTTGCCGATCTATTCGCTGCTTTTCCATACCTACGGCGTAGTCGGCCTGGCCTTCGCTTCGGATATCGGTATCGGAGCGAATCTGCTGGCGCTTGCCTGGTTGCTGCACTATCGGAAGATGGTTTCGCTGACAACGCTGCGTTGGGGAGAGTTGGGAAAATCCGCGTTCACTGCCATTGTGGCAGGCTTCATCAGCTTGGAAGTTGCGAAAAGTGTGCCCCTGCCAGTTTACGGAAGCAGTAGTCGCACCACTGACCTGCTTAAACTGGCCTTAATAACGATAACGTGGGCGGCTGCCGCCGCTTTGGGCTTATGGCTATTGAAATCGCAGTTGCCCAATGACCTCCGCCGCCGCAGGAAGATTGCGTATCCCGCGGTCGCCCTGAACGAAAGCAAAGAAATTATGGATGCGGGAACGCAGCCATAGCCTCTGAACCTTAAAAGGCTACGTCGCGTTCTACTCGGGAACCTACAAAGCGGCGCTTGAGGAACTTAAACAGGCGAACCAGAATGATGCATTCATTCAATGCATGATTGGCCAGAGTTATGAAAAACTCGGCGACAAGGACAAAGCCCTCGAGTACTACCGCAAAGCGTCGACCGCAACATCACACAATCCTCCCGCCGCATATGCCGGTTCCGTCTCCAGGAAGAAGCTGTCTTAACATTTGTTCGTATCGCGAAAAGCTGGAACCCTCACAATAGTGAGGATTCCAGCGCATGAGGTTTTTGCGGTTGACTATGCCGACATTGCGCGGCGTTGTGTACGGTTCTCGCGAATCGACGAAACACCCCGCCGTATGTTCAGCCAGCCGGCTTCCTGAAACAGATGGAACAGATCGTAACTGTAAGGCACTTCGCCGGTGATGATCTCTTCTTTCCCTTGGTCATCGGTAACGGCGAAGGCGACCTGCACCGGCTCATCGGGTGAATTTTGCTTGGTGAAGTGAACGAGTTTTACATTGAGGGTTGATTGCTCCTGCGGTTGCATAGGCATACTTTTCCTCCTTTTATGATCTGGGTTTTTGGATATTGGTCGTACTTTGCAAGAAGGATTGAAGTCGCAATTGATGCATGCATTTTTGTAAAAACTTTGTGACTAAACGTAAGAAATCTTAGAGGTCCAGCGGTGTTCTAAGGAGGCCGTGCATAAATGCACTCCTCTGTGGCGTTTGCACACCTCCCGTCGCGGATGCGTTCAACCAGTCGCTCTTACTTATTGCAATGTCGCAGTTTTGTGCGTCCTAGTTGAGTCGGCTCACAAAATTGTGTCGAAGAAGTTGGGTTGTCGAAGGATTGTCAACAAAAAACTTAGTTGTCGAAGAAATGGAGTTCGAGGAGTCCCGGGCCGGAGGCGGAGAGGTGACTTTTGCGGAACATAAACGATCAGGGCGCATCGGCACCGCATGGAAGGGCCATAAGGCAAAAACAGCGAAGAGCGAGGCAACCCTTTCTCATTAAATAATTTTGACAGGCGCAAGCCCTTGCGGCCTTTTCGGCAACTAAACGGTATAAGGTTAACTCCTGTGCGCGATGAAAGGTGGACTTTGATGAACAACCTGATTCGATCTATTTTGAAAACCGCAGTGTATTTCCTGGATCAGACGGACAACTTCACTAGCGATATACGGAGTCGGGTCGCCGATGGCGTGGATCGTGCCAGCGAGCGCGTTGCAGATCTTCGCGACCAAGTCCGTGATCAGGTCTCGGACTTCTACCCCGGCGATGACCACACCGTCCGCAACCTACTTACATTCGTTGCCGGAGTCGGCGTTGGAGTGGGCGCAGCTCTGTTGTTCGCCCCTGCCAGCGGCGAAGAAATCCGCGGGCAGATCGGGGACAAAGTTCAGGATATCGGAGATCGGGTGCGGGAACGCTTCTCGACTCGGACCGGCACGGAAGCCCACTAGGCAATCCAGGTCCTTGGACCGGCGGGAGGCACTTATCCCTGTCTTCCTGAAGGACAGGTGCGTCCAATCTTAAACCAACAAGAAAAGAAGAGAGGATTCTATGAAACTTGCTTTCAGTACCACCATTCGCATTGCGCTGTTGGCCTCGCTTATCGGCGGTTCGCTCATGGTTGTTGCTCAGGATCAAACGGGACAATCACCGGCTGACAACACCCGGATGAACCAGGGAGACCAGAGCCAGAATGCGGTGACGGCCGATCAACAGAAAATGAATCGGTCCGATCGCGACATCACGCAGCAAATTCGCCGATCAATTGAAAAAGATAAGTCATTGTCGACCTACGCTCACAATGTGAAAGTCATCACCCAGAACGGCATGGTT
>JBAVZU010000353.1:0-7692 GCA_049588915.1 Candidatus Sulfotelmatobacter sp. | reverse complement strand
GACGAGATGTGGCCGTAAAAGTCATCGAGCATAAGCTCCAAGGAAACTGAGGATGAAACCGCACCTCGTGCCACAAACCATTCTTGTCTTCCTGCTTGTGGCGCTGTTCTGTCCCAGAGTTGCGGGGCTTGACTCTTCGCGAAAAATCTCCCAGTACGGCCACAATATGTGGCGAATCCAAGATGGTCATTTACCCGCTCCTCCCGACGCCTTTGCCCAAACAGCGGATGGTTATCTGTGGGTCGGGACTTCGGCAGGATTGGTCCGTTTCGACGGAGTGCGCTTCGTCCCTTGGACCTCCCCGAAGGGTGAAAAACTTCCCAGCGATCAGATCCTTTCCCTTTTGGGTGGAAGCGACGGCAGCTTATGGATCGGAACGACAAAAGGGTTGGCGCGCTGGAAGGGCGGAATACTCACCCGGTACAAGGATCTACCTACCGGGATTTGGGACATCGCTGAGGATCATGATGGAGACATTTGGATCGTAAGGTGGGATACGGATGACGGACATGGTCCGCTTTGTCGCATTAGAAACAGTGATCAGCGCTGTTTTGGCCGGGACGACGGAATTCCCCTTTCAAACTCTACCGGACTTGCAATCGACAGCTCCGGAAATTTCTGGATTTCTGGAAATCAGGGACTCTGCAGATGGAAGCCCGGCAGCCAGGCACTGTACTTACGAGATCTAGCGGACCGCGGCTACTTGATTGGAGTTCGTGGATTATCAGTGGTGAACGAGAATCATGTTTGGATTGGACTGCAGCAACCCGACGGGAACCTTCAGCTTCAGGAATCCGACCACGGGAAATGGACGGCACGCCCGTTACCCAAAGCGCAAAATCCTCCGAGTACGAATGTACTCCTCCGTGATCGGGGAGGAGCTCTGTGGATTGGAACAGCACGTGACGGCATTTTTCGGACAGTTGGCGACAACACGGACCATTTCGCAACTGGAGATGGCTTGTCGAGTGACTCCGTGTTGCGATTCTTCCAAGATCGCGAAGGTAGCTTGTGGGTCGCGACGGCGAAGGGAATTGATAGTTTTCGTGACCTGCCCGTCGTGAGTTATTCGATTAAGGAGGGCATGCCGTCCGATATTCTCAGCACCGTTCTGGCATCGCACGATGGCGGTGTATGGATTGGCGGTGCCGAGGCGCTGAGTTTTCTTAAGCAAGGCGAGCTGTCGACCTTCCGCACAAATCATGGCCTGCCAGGGCGCGATATAACCACGATGTCGCAGGACCATCGCGGTCGACTATGGATCGGAGTGGACAGTTCCCTCGCTGTTCTCGATCACGGGCACTTTTTCCCAATTCACGAACCCGACGGAAGCTCGCTCGGAATCGTTCTTGCAATTGCGGAAGACACCGCAGGAAACGAGTGGGCGATGACGAGCGGGAGGCTGTTTCGAATTGAGAATCTTAAAGTTCGACAGCAAATCAGTTTGCCGCAAAAATGTTTTTCGATGGTGAGTGATCCCGAACAAGGAGTGTGGCTAGGATGCGTGAACGGTGATGTGGCGCACTATTACGGCGATCACTCGGACACATTTCCTGGGGTCAGTGCTACCTACATACGCCAGTTGCTACCGGAGACGAGTAGCGGTTTGTGGGCTGTTAGCGACGATGCGCTTACTTGGTGGAACGGTAAAACTAGCGTAACTATGACGACCCGGAACGGATTGCCGTGCGATGAATCATACGCTG
Source organism: Candidatus Sulfotelmatobacter sp. (assembly GCA_049588915.1). Classification (GTDB taxonomy): domain Bacteria; phylum Acidobacteriota; class Terriglobia; order Terriglobales; family Acidobacteriaceae; genus Sulfotelmatobacter. The sequence goes on along the minus strand of JBAVZU010000353.1, from coordinate 5,986 downwards.
TTGTGAAGGACGAAGCGGGCGCACTCTGGATTTATACGCGGTGCGGACTCCTATCGATTGCTGCATCCGAACTGGCTCGATGGCATCAGAATCCATCCGTGCAATTGAAAGTTGGGGTCCTCGACCTTTATGATGGCGCCCAACCTGGAATTACTCCCTTACAGCCACAAGCTACCCGTTCGCTCGATGGCCGTCTATGGTTCGTGAATGACAACCTTGTTCAAACACTTGATCCACGCAACTTGCCTCGAAATGCACTACAGCCCAACGTAGTAGTGGAACGGTTGGCTGCCAAGGAGGTCAATTATTCCGTCCAGCGCGCCTTGAAACTTCCAGCTCTCATCCGCAATCTCGAAATTGACTATACGGCCTTGAGTTTCGTAGTTCCGCAGAAAGTGCGCTTCCGCTACACGCTCGAAGGTAGGGATACGTCGTGGCAGGAAGCTGGGGTTCGCCGCCAGGCGTTTTACACCGACCTGGCCCCAGGCTCGTATCGCTTTCGCGTGATCGCATGCAACAATGACGGCGTATGGAATACAGACGGAGCGACGGTCGATTTCTCTGTCGCCGCCGCCTGGTATCAGACTGGCTGGTTCCACGCGTCATGCGCAGCTGCATTCTTGCTCTTACTGTGGGTCATCTATCAACTCCGTATTCTCCAATTGCGCCGGCAGTTCGCGATCGGTCTGGAAACGCGCGTTAACGAACGCACCCGGATCGCGCGGGAATTGCACGACACATTGCTGCAAAGTCTGCACGGGCTATTGATGAGTTTTCAGCGCGCCGATAACCTATTACCCGACAAGCCGATGGAAGCGAAGCAAAGGCTGGGAAGTGCGATCGATCAGGCCGCTCAGGCAATCACCGAGAGCCGCGATGCGGTGCAAGAATTGCGATCATCGACGCGCGTCACCAACGATCTTGCCCTGGCGATTCAAACTCTCGGCGAAGAGCTTGCAGCCAAACAGACGAGCGACAATCCTCCGGTGTTTGATGTCGTGGTCGAAGGCGCCTCGCGGGAGCTCAATCCGATATTGCGCGATGACGTGTATCGAATCGCTGGCGAGGCGATGCGCAACGCATTGGAGCACGCGCAGGCACGGCGCGTCGAGGTAGAGCTGCATTACGACAAGCACGCGCTGCGTCTGCGCGTTCGCGACGATGGCAAGGGCCTTGATCCCGAGATCTTGCGTAATCAAGGACGATCCGGCCACTTTGGCGTGCAGGGGATGCGCGAACGGGCGAAACTCGTAGGCGGTCGGCTGGAAATCTGGAGTGAGCTCGATTCCGGCACCGAAGTCGAATTAAGTATTCCCGCGGCTATTGCCTATTTGGCCTCTGACCGGCGGCAATCCAAAGCCAGAATTGGATAAGGCATGAACGATGATCGCAAAATTCGAGTTTTGACGGTGGACGATCATCCTCTCGTCCGCAATGGTATCGCAGGGCTTGTTGGCGACCAGGCCGACATGGTATTAGTCGGCGAAGCTTCGAATGGCCGCGAGGCAATCCAGCAGTTCCGGACACACAAGCCCGACGTAACGCTCATGGACCTGCAGATGCCGGAGCTGAACGGCATCGACACCATTATCGCCATTCGCGGCGAGTTCCCTCACGCTCGAGTGATTGTACTCACAACCTATACGGGCGACGTGCAGATTGTGCGCGCTCTTAAGGCCGGTGCTCAGGGGTACTTGCTGAAGAATCTTCTACATAAGGAACTTCTGGACGCGATCCGCAGTGTCCATGCGGGCAAAAGAATCCTAACTCCTGAAGTCAGTGTAGAGGTTGCTAGCCATGCAGTCGATGACTCGCTTACGCCGGCAGAGGTTTCTGTGTTGCGTCTGATCGCGAATGGGAATGCCAACAAACAGATTGCCGATCAGCTATCGATCAGCGAAGAGACCGTAAAGAGCCGAGTGAAAAACATCCTCTCCAAGTTGGACGCCCATGACCGCACTCACGCCGTGACCATAGCCTTGAAGCGCGGCATCATTGACGTGTAATCACGAAATCACCCTAAAGAGTCACGGATTATCCCTCGTTCAGGGGTATTGTTCGTCTCCTGGCAGGTGTAATCCTTACCTGTTCACAATCGCACCGGAGGTTTGAGTGCGATAAGAACAGCGTTTGAGACGACTATTTTCAACATTCGCTCGCGGTTGGCCAGGAGTTGGGCTGTTGCTGATGCGCTTGGTCATTGGCGGGGCATCAGTCAATCGCGCCAGCTCTTTGCTGGTAAGCCACCCTCCTTCGCCGCAGGCAATAGCGTCCGTGTTGTTGATCGGCGCGGGAATTCTTCTCCTCGCCGGATTGTGGACGCCTATCGCCGGAACGATCGTCGCGCTGATTGAACTCTGGAAGATACTCGCGGGCCCGTACGACCCATGGGCTTATCTCTTTGCGGCAACTCTCGCCGCCGCCTTGGCAATGATCGGACCCGGCGCGTGGTCGCTTGACGCCCGCCTCTTCGGCTGGAAGCGCATCGATTCCCAAGAGCGGTAAATCCCGCTTCCTCTTTTCTTTGAAGCCATCTCTTTTCTGGTGCTCCGCGGTCCCCCAAAAGAGTCACGCAATTCGCACACAACATAGTCAACGCTTTTCACTGCAACTGGGGTTTTCCCGCAAATGAAGTCAGCAGATACTCACTTTGTCTTGAGGATGAGTCTGATAGCAGACGATCCAACGGACATACATGAACGATGTCAGATTGAGGAGTCAGATATGAGCTGGGTTGCATTAACGACAATCGTTGCACTTGCAGCAGTGGCCGCTGTTGTCACCTCTTCGGCCCCCGTATCCGGACATGCCGATGAAGCGGCCTCTCCGATCTACGGCGTCACAATTCCACCTGGATACCGCGATTGGAAGATGATCGCCGTGGCCCAGCTAAAGACCGACAAGGTCGACCAGATGCGCGCACAACTCGGCAACGAGATAGCGATCAAAGCATATAAGGAAGGGAAACTGCCGTTCCCAGACGGCGCAATCATTGTCGCGTTGCATTGGACTCGTGTCTCGTCGGAAGACAACAACAAAGTCCTGGCCGGTTCGTTCCCCGGCGCTCAATCTTTCGTTGTCGGATCCCCGGTGAATATGCAGGTCATGGTCAAGGACTCAAAAAAGTATGCCGCGACGGGCGGCTGGGGGTTCGGCGACTTCAAAGATGGCAAACCTGGCGCCGAGGCGTTGCACAAAACCTGCTTCTCCTGCCACGAGCCGGCCAAAGATCGCGACTTTGTATTCACTCGTTACGCGCCTTAAACCTTCGTCTGATCCAAGGAACAGATGAATGAGCTGAATGGTTCGCAACTATACCAACTACCCCGTACGGCGGCCAACTGTCGTCACGGAAAATCGAAAACATAAACTCACAAAAGGAGAAATTCCAATGGCAAACTTTACAAATAGTGGAGAAAGAATTGAAGGGGCAAGCGGTCTGAGCATTTTCTTTCGGTCGCTTCGTCCAAAACAAGAACCTCGCGCCGTTGTCGTCATTGTTCCAGGCTTTAACGCCCACAGTGGTTATTACGGGTGGGTGGCCGAACAATTGGTTGCAACAGCCTTCGCCGCGTATGCCGTGGACTTGCGCGGCCGCGGAAATTCCGATGGTGAGCGCTTCTACGTTAATGATTTCGAAGACTACGTCAGCGACGTGGCGAGTGTCGTAGCGCTGGCGAAATCGCGGGAACCGGGCTTGCCGCTCTTCTTGCTGGGTCACAGCGCTGGAGGTGTTGTTTCCTGCCTCTACACGCTTGAGCACCAGCCGGAGATTGCTGGTCTGATCTGTGAGAGTTTCGCATTCCAACTGCCCGCGCCCGATTTTGTCCTTGCCGTTTTCAAGGGCATAAGCCACCTCGCACCGCATGCCCACATTCTCCATCTTAAGAACGAGACCTTCTCGCGAGATCCCAATGTGGTGCAGGCCTTGAACGACGATCCGCTCGTTGGCCAAGAAACTCAGCCCAGTCAGACGATGGCGGCAATGGTCCGGGCCGATGAACGGGTCGAGCAAGGTTTCCCGCTCATCACACTGCCAGTTCTGATTCTCCACGGCACACTCGACAAGAATGCGAAGCCGACCGGCAGCCAGCTCTTTTACGACATGGCGGGCTCAGCAGACAAGACCCTGAAGCTCTATGAGGGATCCTTTCACGACCCTCTTAACGATTTAGATAAGGAAGCGGTCATGGCGGACATCAAAAATTGGCTCAAGGCAAAGCTTCCCGCCACATTGGGAACGCCGGCGCGGATTCACGGCGTACCGCTCGAAGACGCACTAACAGCGTGACGGCGAATTTCAGAACCTGCGATCCGCAAGAAACCAACAATCCGATACTACTGAAAAGGAGAACATCATGATTCAACCCAACACTTCCCGACAACGCACCAGCCAAGCCGTGGGAGCCGCAGCGATCGGGATTGCGATTGCTCTTCACGCCCTCTCAGCCTCGGCGCAGACGGCCAAAGACGTCAAAGGGGCGACGCCGCTGGTCGCGATCCAAAATGAGGCTCCTGCGCAACTGATTGTCGATCCCCCGATCCCCGAACAGCTCGCTCTAGGTCGGGTATTCATTCAGTACCGGACGGAAAACCTGCGCATTATACCGGTGTTTGGCAAAGCTGCGCTCGAAGTGTCGCCACGCGTTGGACACCTGCACTACTACTTAGATGACCAATCGTGGCCCATCGTGGATGCCGGCGGAGAAACGGTGGTCCTCGTAGGACTGGCGCCTGGCCCGCACAAAGTGCGCCTCGAACTAGCGGACACAATCCACCGGCCGATCCCTGGTTGCAGCAAGGTAATAGGGTTCACTATTCCCGCTCAGCAGCAGAAATAACTGCGCGCCCGAAGAAAGGTGGCTTTAGCAATGCCATCCCTCAGCCCATCTGTCCACGACAGTGCACTTCGCTGTTCGGAAAGGAGGTAGATCAATATGTCAACCTTAATGGCCGTTCCAAGTGACATCACCGCGGCGACGCAACTTCTCCAGGTACAGAACGAAACGTATGCGTACCGCCGCTTCGGCTCTAAGGCAAAACACCGGTCCGACTGCTGACCAACAGCTACCCGCAAATTTCAGCCCCCGATCGCCCATGAGGAACTCGGAACGCCGTATACTGGGTCGGCGAAACCGGGGTTGTGCGGGCCACCTCTGACACCTGAGGCTTCCTGCGATGAAAAAAACAGGCACTTCATTTGTCGACGGCTGTTCGCTCACATCCATCCAGACATCCGGATCAGCCGCGGTGCGATTGGTTGTCTGCTTAGGTACGGCCCGTAATCGAGCGGACGACCCCCTTTGCATAATGCCGAGGTAAAAATGAACACCCTATCGAAATACAAGCTGTGGATCGGCGTGACGTTTGGATTGGTTGTCATCGCACTGATTGTCGCAGCGATACGGCCAAGCCATGTAGCGGTAGCGAATCCCTCTCCGGTTCCGGACGTTGAGGTCGTGCAGGTTGAGCAGAAGGATGTTCCAATTTTTGGCGAGTGGATTGGCACACTCGACGGGTTCTCGAATGCCGACGTCAGGGCGCAGGTCACCGGCTACATCATGCGCCAGGGTTACCAGGAAGGCGCGTTCGTCAAGAAAGGGCAACTCCTCTTTGAGATCGACCCACGGCCCTTTCAGGCAGCGCTCGATCAAGCGCAAGGGCAGTTGGCGCAGGCCAAGGCAGGTCTTGCCACCGCCGAGGCTGTCCAAGGCAGAACTCAGCTTGACGTCGAGCGGTACACGCCGCTGGCCAGAGTACAGGCCGCGAGCCAACAGGACCTCGACAATGCCGTTCAAAATAACCTCGCGGCCAAAGCTAGCGTGGAGACAGCCCGAGCTCAAATCAAAACGGCGGAGGCCGCGGCTGAAACAGCCCGAATCAACCTTGATTTCACCCGTCTTTCAGCGCCCATCGATGGCATCGCGGGACAGGCGCAACTCCAAGTGGGCGCTTTAGTGAATCTTGGCAGCGGGCCCCTGACCTC
>JBAVZU010000352.1:0-5105 GCA_049588915.1 Candidatus Sulfotelmatobacter sp. | reverse complement strand
ATCCAGGATTTGCAGCGACAGAAACTGGAGTTCCCTGTGATTTGCGGCGGAGCGGCTTTGACCCGTAAGTATGTAGAAGATGACTTGCGGCGGGAGTACGAAAACGCAGTGTTCTACGCGGAAGATGCGTTCGCCGGACTGCATGTGATGGAAGATCTGGTGACGGAAGATGGAGCGCGGGAGGCGCGACTGCGCGACGGGCGGACGGTGAAAGAGTACGCCAAAGCGGCTGCAGTTGACGAGGAAACGGGACCGGTGTTTTCGGAACGCAGCGCTGTGGTGACGGATGCACCAAACATTCCAGAGCCTCCGTTTTGGGGTGTGCGGGTGAAGTCGTATGACGTGCTTGAAGTCTTTCCTTACATTAACGAGACTGCGCTATTCAAGAATCAATGGCAGCTGAAGACGGCGTCGCAAGCGGATTATGTGCGACTGGTAGAGGAGAAGTTCCGTCCGATTGAGAAAAAGTTGGAAGAGGAAGTGGCGGAGTCGGGATTGTTTGAGTCTAAGGTGGTTTACGGTTATTTCCCTTGCCAGAGTGAGGGGAATGATGTGGTGGTCTATGAAGTACCAGGTATCGAGTCCCGGGTGGTAAGCGCGGATGCCACTGGTAAAACAGCAGGTTTCTCGACTTCGCTCGGAATAACAAAGCCTGTAGAGCAAAAAGAGTTACTGCGATTCACTTTTCCGCGGCAGCGGGAGGGGCGGCGGCTCTGTATCTCCGATTTCTTTGCGAGCAAGGCAACCGGGAAGATGGATGTGATTGGGTTCTCGCTGGTTACGATTGGAGCGAAGGCTTCGGTTGAAACGCAGAGATTGTTTGAAGGCGGAGAGTATACGAAATACTTGTATCTGCACGGTTTGAGCGTGGAGACGGCCGAGGCGCTGGCAGAACTGCATCATAAAAAGATGCGCGAAGAGTTGGGGATTGCAGGCGAGGATGCGCCGGCCATTCGCGATCTATTTCATCAGAAGTATCGCGGTTCGAGGTATTCGTTTGGGTATCCGGCGTGTCCGAATCTCGAGGATCAGACGAAGTTGTTTGTTTTGCTGAAGCCCGAGGAGAATGTTGGAGTCCGGCTGACGTCGGGCTTTTTGCTGGAGCCGGAGCAGAGCACCTCCGCGCTGGTGGTGCATCACCCGGCGGCGAAGTATTTTGTGGTGTGAGGGGAAGCGTCAGAGTGCGCGGTGCAATCTTGCTGCGATTAAAGCTGCATCGTCGTAATAGCGATCCTTCGACTGTGCAGGACCGGCTTTTAGCCGATCCTGCTTCGCTCAGGATGACACAGTAATACTTTTTCGTGCCAACCGGCTTCTGAAGAATCGCATCTTTTTCTGTATGATTCGCAAACTGCAATCCGGTGAGTATCGTCTGTATTCGCGCAAGAAAGATCCGAAGACGGGAAAGCGAAAGAATCTGGGAACCTTTTCCTCGCAGGCTGCGGCGAAGAAGCATGAGCGGGCGGTCCAGTATTTCAAGAGAGCGGGTTGAGCTGAGCTCCGACCGGCGGAGAGCCCAGGCGGCTGTCACTGCATAGCCTCTAGAAGGCTGCGGTCAGGCGTAAAAAGTAGCTGCGGGGAGGGCCGATGGCGTTTCCTGAGAAGAGCCCGCCGAAGTCGATAACGTTCAGCCGGTTGTTCACGTTCTCCACATCGGCCTGGAGCCCGAGCGTCCGTTTTTCTTTCTTGTAGAGTTCAAGCCCAGCCGAGACATCAAAGGAAAACACCGGCTTCGTGCGACCGTCGCCGAAGTTGATGCGGTCGACAACTTGTTGACCGTATTCCGCGAGCGCTTGATCATAGGTTCCGGTAAATTCGAACGGCAATCCACTGCCGTATTCCGCACCGGTCCCAAGCCATGCTCGCGATGCTGCCTGGTATCGCAGGCGCGCCCGCAGTGTGTTGCGCTGATCTTGTGAATCCGGAAAATGCCCGGTGAGTTGTGTGGTTGCGCTGACCGCATCGGAGCCAACGAACAGGCCTCCAGTTACAGGGAACCAGGCATTACCAACCGTGTAGGAATAACTCAAGAAGCCGGAGAATTGGGCCCAGTGCGGAAGTTCGAGCTTCCCTTCCGCGCCATAGATAACCGCATTGCGAAACGCTATGGGAAAGCTGACAGCGGTGTTGAGAATTTGGTCATCATCGGCGTAGTTATTCACATCGCGGCGGAAATAGTTGGCGTCAAAACGGAATTGGCCGAGAAAACTTTTCGTGGCCCCAAGCTCGAAATAGTTTCCGTGGGAGGGTTCGACAGGCAGACGCAGTACGTTTGGATTTAGCGACACAACTTTGGTAGAACTCGCCAGTAGGATATTTTCAAAAGCCGGAGTCTGGAAGACACGATCGTAAGAAGCGTGGACGATGAGGTTGCTCGACGGATAGTAATGCGCGACGGAAAGACGCGGGCTCACCGCGTTCTGGTTCACAACCAGTTGATAGTGATCCCAGCGAAGTCCGGCGCTCACGGTCCAGTTGCCCGAGTGGATGAGATCCTGCACAAAGGTGGATTGTTCGAGATCTGGCCGACTCTCTTTGAAGGCGAACGATGTTGCAGTGCCAGGATCGAATGGATACAGAGGATCGGCGGGATTGGCGGTATTGATGTCGCTGAAGTTTTCATGCAGAAAAAGATTGTCGGACTCGAGACCAGCTTTCCACTCATGATGGCCGTGATGAATTGTGACGGCCGTATTGAAGTATCCCTCCCGGAACTGGTTGTGCAGAAATGCGGCGATGGGCCAGGAACCTTGGTTTGAGTCGAGGTCGGCGGAATTGTCGCGCACCATTCCGCGAACGTTTGCCAGAGTATTCGAAGAAAAGATGTGCTGGTAAGAGGCAATCCCCATCGTTTCAAGATTGTCGGCTGTCTGCAGTTGGGGAGCGCCGGTGGCGGGGGTCCTAAGATCGGGAAACTCCTGCGGCTGCTCATTGGGAATCTCATAGCGCGAGAGTTCGTGACGGACGTCTAGACTAAGGCGATCTTTCGGCGTCAGATCCCGCGCATAGCTGAAGGAAAAGTCGCCCGTGGTTCCACGATTGGTGTAATTCTCTGGGACGACAGGATTGAGGTAGTGCGCGGTCATATTGCCGGCGGCACTGGCGCTGATCGTGTTGTGTCCCCACGAATCCTGCACGCTGGCAAAGGCGCCCGCCGTATCGAAGCTACCGCCGGCGAGCACCGCCTGGCCGTGAAGTCCGGGTTGCGAGTCGTGCATAGTATTAACCTCGACGACGCCGCCCATTTTGCGGCCATACTCCGCAGGAATGCCGGCTGTGTAGATGGTGAGAGAGTCAACATCATCTGCTTCGATTTCCGGACCCGAACCGGGTGAGCGGTTGTCCGTAAGAGGGATGCCGTCAACTACAAACTGTGTCTGATATTCGGAGCCGCGGGGATGGAGCACCGCGTTGCCTTCGTAGAGCCAGCCGGGCTGGGAGTTCACGAGGTCGACCAGGGATCGTCCGGGAAGTGAAGTGGCACGATCGGCGATCTCCCGCTGATCGATGTGGTTCGAGGAGCCGGCGCGTTCGGGATCGAGAAGCGTGTTCTGTGCTGTGACTTGAACGGCGGTGCTTAGGGCGGCGATCCTGAGCGTGACGTTGTACTCAGAAGGTAGGGCCGAGCGAATTTCGATCGGTCCGTCGAAAGGAGCAAAGCCTTCTTCCTGAACCTTGAGGTGATAGAGCCCAAAGGGCAGGTTCCGAAAGTCGGCTACACCGGCGTCATTGGCGGAGATCGTGCGGTGAAACTGAATGGCGTCACTGGAGAGATCGATGGAAGCCTTGACCGGCTGGGTATCGGGACCGGTGATTCTAAGGCGGAGTTCGCCGTTGTTGCTCTGCGCCAGGAGCGGGAGAGCGAAAAGAAGCAGGGCGACATGGCAACGTGCGTGCACCGTTGAGCGAGAGCAGCTTTATGCTACCAGCTACAAGATGCAGGATTTGAGACAGAGAGGTAGGAATGTCACAAAGATAATACGTCGAATTAGTTCAGGCAAAGAGAACTCAGGCGGCTCTAAGGTCCTATGCCTTAGATCATCTCCTCAAGAGAAGATCGGCGGCTATGAAAAGGGCGAAGACCACGGAAATGATGCCATTCATGGTGAAAAATGCAGCGTTGAGCTTGGTGAGATCATCAGCCTTTACGAGCGAATGTTCGTAGATCAGCAGAAGCATCACGGCGATAACGCCGGCAGCGGCAAGTTTGCCGAGAGCGAAAGCTGGAAGCAAGGCCACCAGCAGCAAGAGCATAACGAGATGGAAGGCCCGCGCGATCCAAAGAGCGGGACCAATACCGATGTGGCGGGGAATGGAATGGAGTCCCGCGTCGCAATCGAATTGGAAATCCTGACAAGCATAGAGAATATCGAAGCCGGCGACCCAGAAGGTGACGGCCGCGGTGAGCAGCAGGATACGAGGATCGAGGGATCCGCGGACGGCGATCCATGCGGCGGAAGGAGCTATTCCGAGAGCGAAGCCCAGGACGAGATGCGAGAAGCGAGTGAACCGCTTGGTGTAGGAGTAAAGCAGCAGGACGGCCAGCGCCACCGGTGAGAGCCACAGGGTGAGGCGATTGAGCTGCGAGGCTGCCAAGATAAAGATGGCACAGGAAACCACCACAAAGCTGCCGACAAAAGTGGAAGAGAGATGTCCAGCGGGGAGCGCGCGAGCGCTGGTGCGAGGATTGGCTGCGTCAATGCTGGCGTCAGCGAGGCGATTGAAAGCCATCGCGGCGGAACGAGCAGCGAACATGGCGATGATGATCCAGAACAGCTCGTGGGCCGTGGGAAGCCCGGAAGCCGCGAGCATTGCGCCGCAAAGTGCGAATGGCAGAGCGAATACAGAATGCTCCCACTTAATCATTTCGAGAGTGACGCGGAGATTTCGCAGGACGGGCACTAAAAGATTGTAAGGCAGTTTAAGCTCTCAGATCTCAGCTCAATGCTCAATAGATTTCAACAATTGCACTGTGCTCCCAAGTCGTATAAAGGTTCTCCCTCATGTTGGATGTTGTCTTACCCGTTGCTCTCGTAACCAAGGTCACTCCGGCGATTCCTAGAAGCAGCCCCCACAACTTGTTCCGCCACAAGGAGGAGCAATAC
>JBAVZU010000351.1:0-5580 GCA_049588915.1 Candidatus Sulfotelmatobacter sp. | reverse complement strand
ATGTGTCACCGCGCCAGCCATTTACCTGAGCCCAGCCGGTGATCCCTGCCTTGAAAAGGTGGCGAGAGTTGTATCGATCGAATTCTTTTAGAAATCGCTCTACGAAAAAGGGACGCTCCGGGCGGGGGCCGACAATACTCATCTCGCCTCGTACGACGTTCAGAAATTGCGGCAATTCATCGAGGTTGGTTTGGCGCAAAAAGGTACCGACTGCGGTTCGTCGCGGATCTTTTTCGCAGGTCCAACGCGTATCTCCTTCTTCGGCGCTGCCCACCTTCATGGTGCGGAACTTGAACATTCGGAAGACGCGTCCGTTCAAGCCAACGCGTTCTTGAACAAAAAAGACCGGGCCGGGGCTGCTCAATTTTATGGCTAGGGCGATAAAGAGCGTAATTGGCAGGGTGACCAAAACAATTATGGCGGAGAAGGCTACATCGAAAATGCGCTTTTGAAAAAGGTAAGGACCGGTCTCCGCCAAAGTGGGACGGAGATCGAGCATATGAATTCCGCCCAGGTCGATGAGGCGATCACGAAGCACGACTCCTTCGCCAAGATCGATGACGACTCGGGTGGGAACGCACAGTTTTTCTAGTGCGGGCGCGATCTTTTGCACATCACTCAAGCGCGCTGCCGGTAACGCGATAATGATGTCGTTGATTGAGTTCCCATTGGAAAATGCAGGAATCTGATTTAGTTCAAAGACCGGCCCATCGACCATAACTTCCTGATCCGGAAGCCTCACAAAACCTACGATCCTGCAAGGAAGCACCTCGCCATGGAGCAGCGATGTCCCAACACGCCGCGCGAAACGATCGGTGCCAACCACCAGAATCTTGACTTCGTTTCTGCCTTCTTTGCGCAGTAGTTCCAGAAGTACGCGGAACCCGATACGGGCAATGGTTGCCAGCACAAAGAGGGCGACCGCACTGATCGCGATGACCAGGCGCGAATAGCTCGCTTGCCGGTATAAAAATCCCGCCGCCATCACGACGGCATAGGTGAACGCCAATGCTTCGAGCAGTCGACGGCTCTTTCCGCCGGGAGTGTACAACTGCTCCACGTTCCACAGACCGGACTCTTCCGCAGCAATCGCCCAAACAATGGTCGTCAACAGGACAATGGCCCAGTAAGAAGGCAGCCCTGTCGGAGCAGTTCGGGAAATCAAAAAGTTGAACCCAAAGCGTACCTTGACCGCGATGAAATAGGCGCAGGCAGGCAACAGCAACGTCAGGATTCTCAGGTACAAACGTACGAAACTAAGGCGACTGCGAATCATACATTTCCACTTCTGCCCCCTGAATCGACATTATGAATGAGTCCCCATCGTCTTTGTCTAGCCCCTAGTCATATGCTGGGTACGCCTGAGATGCTGCTTGAGGTTCCTCGGTTGGAGATAACCCGAGACCAACCGCAAGGTTGCGTGGAAAGCCCAACTGCAGATTACTTTGATGGTTAGCAACGCCAGTACGACGACCCCACGGGGTTGGCGGCATCGGCCATTGAGAGAATGGCGTCATGGCTGACTCGCTGGTGTGCTGAGAAGAATGCGAATGCTGGAACAGCTTGCGCGGTTCAAACATAATTTGCACGGCGGAAATCACGTTTGTGGATACATTAGACTGTATCACAGGGAAGAGCCAACGTTCACGTTGCACCCAAGCGGAAATGCCGAGGTTGGAGCGGAACCAATAATCGCTGGAGGCTCCGAAGTCGGTCAGCGTGCCCCCTTCCGGAATGAATTGGGGGCTGACTTTTTGGTGCCTGAAATTTAGCTCAATTTTGCTCTTCGGGCTAAGCCAGTAGGTTACCCATGCGTCCGCGCCTTGACCCTCCCTGCCGATCCAGCTTCCGATCAGATTTCCGTTGTTGGTGTAGCCGCTTTTGAAGCGGTCGTTGAAATAAAAAAACCGTGCTCTACGGTTGCTCCTCCTGCCTCTCTTGATGAAGCCATCGCCTAATCAAGTTCACTTGCCCAGGGTAGGGCGTTATGATCGCGATGCTCGGGTCGGGCATTCTTGATCGTGCGTCCCGCGCTGTTCAGAGATAGGCTTTGGGGCGAACCTTGGTCCGCCCCGGTTAGTTAACTGATCGGAGGGAATAGGCAGCCGCGCCTCCGCCACGGCGGACTCAGACTACGGCCAATCGCTCCCACGCGTTGGATCAACCGGCGTCTTGAGTTGTTGGCTGTTCTGGCCTCCGGATTGAAAGGGGCGAACCGCGCGGCTCTGCCCCGGTTGAGCTTAGGGCTGTTTTTTCGCGGCGCCTCCCCCGTTTGCCACAGAACCACCCCTAATCATTGGTCTGAAACCTTCCGCGAAAAGCCCTTTGGCCAAAAAGACAACTGGACCGCAGAAGTTACGTTCGACTGTCTGGTTGTCGCAATCACTGGAAAATTCCACATTTCGTATTGCACAGAGGCGGAGAAGCTGAAGCTGGGGCGCGGCCAAAACTCTGCGCGGACGCTTGCGTCGGCCAGCGTGCCACCATTGGGAATAAACTGTTGGCTGACCTTCTGATGCCGGAAGCCAAATTGAAGTTTATTGCGCGGGCTGAACCAGTATGTAGTCCAAGCCTGAGCGCCCTGCCCTTGGCGCCCCATCCAGCTACCCATTAAGTGCCCTGCATTCTGAAAGCCGGAGATCCAGGCTGCGTCCCAGTAAAAAGCGCCATGGGAGACATCGCCGCCGCTGTAAGGCGGGTCGGTGTAGCCACCCTCAACGCGGAGATCGAGTTTGGAGATCCTGGGCAACCGCGGGACATAGATTCCGGCGAGCCACGCCGCAACGTCGGGACCAAGAATCGGAGTGATTTCGTCATGCTCGGCCAAGCCTTCAGCGTAGAAGGTCATTCCGTCTCGTAGTCCTGGAATCCGATAACTGAAATCCATTCCGGATCTACGCGCGCCCGGTTTGTTGGGATTGCCGGCGAGCGTGTTACCGGTCGAGAACACACTTCTCAAGAATGAATGCAGCGTCAACGGGTAGCCCGGGCCGCCGTAGTCAGTGGTCCGCGAGAGGCCGATTTCGATATTAGAAGTGGGCTTGAAACTGATCCTTTCGCCGTGAACAATGGGCTGCGGATGCAGAGATTGGCCGTACTGGCCGACTAGCCCTGTGGGGGCAAAAACGAATTGGTATCCGGAATAATCTCCGATGAAGGCCTCGAGCCGCATGGGGCCGAGCAGTCCCAAGATGCTCGGAAGCGTAAAGGGTGTCACGCGGTTGACGCGAAACATTCTGATTGGCGCCGCATTATCGTTGAACATCATGGGTCCGCCCTGGGATGGGCCCCACCACAAGCTCTGGTTGCCGTAGGAGAGCTGCCAGTCGGAGAGGTTCAAGGCTACATACGTATCCAGGAATCGGGTTTCGTTAAAGGCTGAGACAGGGGTGTCAGGAGGAACTGGCAGAACCGTACCTGCAGGGAAGCCGATCTGGCCGAAATCAGCGCGGGATATGGCATCGCGAGCCGCCAGCGGCAAGGCTGGCGCAGAGGGAGAATGCTGATATTCGCCTCGGGCGTAAACCGCAAAGGGGCCATCAGTAGCCCATCCTGACAATCCGGAAACGTCGTTGAATCCCTGTTCTTCGGGCCGTCCAAAGTCATTGATGATTGTTTGTCCAAAGTGATCGCCATCGGTAAGCGGCTTGCCGGCGATTTCTGTGCTGCGGGTATAAGCTGACTCGAGGCGCAGCTCGGCATTATCTCCGCCGTCCAGCCTGGTGAGCTCCAGGCTGAATTCCTTTTGCAGCCCCTGGTAGAGTCGCTCGGCTTCGCTTCGTGGCACCTCATCTTCCGCGATCCGATCGGCCGCTTCCTTGGTCTGGCGCGCGCATTCCAGGCGCGTCCATGGACGCATATCGGCGAAGCCGGTGTGAATGTAACCGAGGGCGGTCAGGCGATCCATAGCAGGATAGATCCAACTATCGAGCGGCACGTAAGGCGAACCCATATTTCGCGATTCGCGAGTGGTGTCCTTGTCGCCTTTGCTGAAGGTGCCCCACCTGGCGATTTCCGCATCGCTGTATTGCGAGTGGGAGCGGAAGACTTGCCGGCCGAGGTACCAGCCCAACGCGCTACCAAGCACAACATCCGAGGCGAAATGTTGGTGCCCCACAAGCCGCGCAGCGCTTACTCCCCCCGCTAGGCCATATGCAAGCATGTCGGTCAGGGGCCCGGGATATTCATGAGCAATCACGCTGGCAATCGCCCAACTGATCGACGCGTGCTCCGAAGGAAAGGAAACCCCGCCCTGAAAAAAATGACCCTTACCGCTGCCGGTGAAGGGACGCTCTCGTCCGAAAGCATACTTAAAGACTTCAGTATCCAATAACGCATCAACGCCGGCTTCGCCGCTGAGAAGACCGGTTTCGCGCTCTTGATCATTGTTCGTGAGATGCCCCCACAGGAACATTCCGCCGCCAACGGCGGCCATCGCTCCGAGCCCGGCATTAGAAGCCGTCACCGCGTGAGAAACCGTCAACGGGTTCGTGGGAACGTGCTTTTCTATGGCTGTGTCGCTTGCCACCAACGCGGCTCCGGCAAAAGCCAAGGGAACTATCCAATGCAAGTCCGCGTCGGTCATGTGAAATGGAGTGGTCCAGAAATTCTTCTGATCTACAAAGAGGTAGCGGGGAAGGGATAGCAAGTTAACCGGTGGTAGCGAAAGATCGGCAGAGTGGGCGGGTTCGGGAGGCCGAACGGGATTATTTTTATCATCCGCGGTCGACTGTGCGTGAGCGTTTGAACTCACCCCAACGATCAGAGCCGCCAGTAAAGAGAAGCCCATCAAGGCTTTGGCGTTTTGCTGCATACCGAATAGCAGACTCATACAGGGTTTTCGAAGTCGTAGCTCCAATTCCTTCAAAGTAGCACGAAATTGAAAGAGCATTTAGAAGAAGGAAGGTGAGGGGAGTGATACGTCTGCGTCTCGGCTACTTTAAAATGAAAGATTCATCTTGAAGACCCTGATAGAATCACTATCTGCAGGGGTATAGCAAACAGCGGAGTTTTAAGTCGCGAACACGATGCTTCAAACCGAAACTCAGCCCGAACCGATTCTCGACGAAACAAATGGTGACCCGTCCCGGACCGAAACCGAGGTTTCATTGCTCGATCTCGTGGTTCTCCTCGTCGGGCGTAAGCGCTTTATCGTGCGCTTTGTATCGGGTGCCGCGGTGCTCTCTATTGTAATTTCCCTTCTGTTGCCCATCCGGTACGAGGCCAAAGTTGTGCTCCTTCCTCCTCAGCAGAATTCATCCATCGGTTCGGCATTGATGGGACAACTCGGAAACCTTGGATCGCTTGGATCGCTGGCCGCGTTGACTGGTGGCGGTCTCGGCCTCAAGAACCCGGCCGACATGTACGTCTCATTGCTCACAAGCCGTACCGTCGAAGATGCGATGATCCAGCGTTTTGGCCTGATGAAGGAGTATCGCGAAAAGCTGATGTCGGACACACGAAAAGAGCTCGAGCATCGCACGACGGCGGTTGCCGGGACCAAAGACGGGCTGATCCGCCTCACCATAGAAGACCGCGATCCAAACAGAGCTGCCGAAATGGCCAACGGTTACGTTGAAG
>JBAVZU010000350.1:0-7863 GCA_049588915.1 Candidatus Sulfotelmatobacter sp. | reverse complement strand
CATAAAGGTTCGGCACATCATGCGTCTGGACAAAGCGATTAGACACAAAATTCTTTGGATCGTTCCCAATGCGGCACGTTCCAGTCTCATGCAGGCTCCAGCCGGGAATTTCTGGCGCGTCGCCGGAGCCCTCGAACTCGCCACCAGCCGCGCGCAGAACCTCGGCACATACCTGCTTCGAGTGTTCCCACATCTGCAACACATTTTCATCCCACTCGAAGTGCATGCGAGCCACGGGAATTCCGTAGGGATCTTTCACCTCCGGGTCGAGATCCATAAAGTTCGTATCCGACCGTAGCGATGGGGCCTGAATTCCGAAGCTCACCGGCGTGGGATAGCGCCGCTTGATCTCTCGCTTGAAGGACGAGCCGAAACCGTCCATGCT
Source organism: Candidatus Sulfotelmatobacter sp. (assembly GCA_049588915.1). Taxonomy (GTDB): domain Bacteria; phylum Acidobacteriota; class Terriglobia; order Terriglobales; family Acidobacteriaceae; genus Sulfotelmatobacter. The sequence goes on along the minus strand of JBAVZU010000350.1, from coordinate 7,478 downwards.
GGTTGCGAAGCTTGGAAATTCCTCACAGCCACCGTCGGGATAAACGGAATATCCCCGAATAAACTTTTCTTCGTGCGGGTCTCTGAGATTTTGCCAGCGCGGCATCCAGGCGATCGTGCTGTCGGCTACATGATCAGGAAAACTGGGCTGGCCTAACAGCTGGGGCAAGTATCCGCGCGCCGATTCGCCGTAAAGATGGTCGCAAAGGTTGCGGCCGAGTTGCCCGCTGGAATTCGCGATGCCACTGGGCCAGTACCGCGACTTCGAATTCAGCATAATGCGCGACGATTCAATACACCCCGCCGCCACCACTACAGCACGGCCGTACACTTCCACTTCCACTTCCTGTTTGGTCTTGCGGTCCACATAAGCCACGCCGGCCGCGCGGCCATTCGCATCGACTAGAACATTTTTGGCCAATGCATCCGTGCGCAATTCGAGATTCCTCGTCGCCTCCGCCTTGGGCAGCAGGAAATATGGCGTCGAGAAAAATGCACCTACGTCGCAACCCGTGGTGCACTCTCCGCAGAAATGGCACGCGGGGTGCCCTTCATGCGATTGCGTAAGCTGAGCACATCGATCCGGCAGATAGGGCACACTTAATTTATTGCAGCCGGCCTGCAGAATGAAATCGAGGCAGCGGAACTTGAAGGGTGGCAGGTAGGAACCATCTGGATTGCTTGGCCGGTTCTGCACCGTGCTGGCCACGCCAATCATTTTCTCCACGCGCGTATAGAACGGACTGATCTCGTCGTGCGTAATCGGCCAGTCCACATCGTAACCATCGAGCGAAGCGGCCTTGAAATCGATGTCGCCGAAGCGCGCGGAACTGCGTCCCCAGAAATTCGTCTTGCCGCCCACGGCGTTGCAGCGCGGCCACATCCACTTCATTCCCGGAGCGGTGGTAAACGGAATCTCATGATCCCAGGCGGCCTTGGTGTATTCGTTATCCATGTAGCCGAAAGATTCACCGCGCCGCTTGGGATCGTCCAGTCCGCGGAACTTCATATCCCATGGCATGCGGTGGTAGCGGAAGTCTTTCTCCGGATCGAGCCGCCGGCCGGCGTTCAAGGCGCACACTTTCAGCCCCGCCTCGCAGAGCGTTTTGATTGCCATGCCACCGCCCGCGCCGGTTCCAATTACGATCACGTCGTAGATTTTCTTAGCCATGTCTTGTGCAATGTTCAGGAGTTTATCGGCGAAAGCTGCCGGTGTTCAGGATCGTTCTTATGCGGACACTCCGGCGACTCGGAATAAAGCTTCAACGCCGGATTGTCCAGTTCCTTGAAGCCGATCTCGCTGGTGTAGAAACCGGTCACTGTGTATTCACGCATAATATTGAAGAATCGGCGCCCGTCTTCCTCGCCGGGCCTCGCCTTGTTCTTGAATCCAAGCGGTTCGAGCAGAGAAATCTGTTGCTGGGAGCTGAGGTCCACGAATTTCTTTCCGGCAGTTTGTTCGCTGTGTGCGTTCAGCCAAGTAAGCCCGGTGCGGAAGCCATATTGTGCATCCGGATCGCTGGCCACCATGAAGTCGATAAACTCCGCGACGCCAGCCTCCTTCGCGCCCGGCGTCTGGTCGCTCGGAATGATGATCTCCGCAAGCCGCTCGACCATTTCATATTCCGCTGCAGTAAAGAATTGCGGACGATACGCGGCAGGCTTGATCTCCAAGGCGGCATTTCCAATATGCCCGCAGGCGAACCCCCATTTACTGAAGCCGGAAAACTGAGCTGCCGCCGCCGCCGTTCCCAGAATCTGCAGAATCTGCCGCCGTCCAACGCCTTGTCCAGCCATGGTCTCCCGCTAGGAAAGAAATGCGATCGTCTTCTCCACCAACTCCGCCGTGGGTTTATAGGGATCGCCCGGCAAATCGTACTCGATGGAGCAATATCCCCTGTATCCGTGTTTTCTTAGAATTGCAAAAGTCCGCGCCAGGTCTACATGCACGGCCTTGCCTTGTTCATTGGTTTCGCCATCCTTCACGTGGCAGATGCCATAGGCATGCGCGAACATGGCGTCGATGCCGCGATACGCATAGTCTTCGTCGTGCGCCGCCAGCGTGTTGCAGAAATCAGGTAATGCGCGCAGCCAGGGACTGTTCACTTTCTCGACCACTTGTACGACAAAAAATGGATCCTCGCTCACTGGATCGTCATTTTCCAGGTGCACCACTACATTTTTCTTAGCTGCATACTCTGCGGTTCGCAAGAGAGTATCCGCGGCGCGCGCTACGTCCGGCTTCGAATCCTTGGCTGCTTGCATGTGCGTGCGGATGCTGGGCGAGCCTAGAGCAGCGCCCACGTCGATCCATTGCTTACCCGACACAAGCGCCCTATCGCGTTCTGCCGGATCGGTAGAGTACTGGCTGTACTCCCCATCCACCGCTATGTCGACCACCGCCGAGCCGGCTTTTTCTGCCGCGCTTCGAAACTGCTCGAGATATTTCGGATCAGTCGAGGGAAAGACGCGGCTCCACGGTTCAATCTTGTGCACGTTGAACTTCTCAGCCACGTGCGCCGCGAAGTCCTTTAACTCCATTTTGCTGGCCGCTGGAACTGAGCTGAGAGATTTACCTTCCCCTCCATTCCATCCCACGATGTATTCGCGAAAAGAGTACGCTGCGACCGCAACCCGTTCCCGCGGCGCCGAAGGAAATTTGACGGAAGGTGCTGATTGCTCCGCCGCGCCAGCCAGTTGCGGCACCACTTGCGGCAAAAGATAGGCCCCACTCGCCGCAACGGTACATTGACCGATAAACTGTCTTCGGGTCGTTAGGTTCACGCGCGCCAGTGTAACAGAGAAATCTCCTGGGCCTTCTCACCCTCACCAGGAATAATGGACCTGATACGTGACGACCTTTTCACCGTCGGGAGGCACTTCCACCGCGAATGCCGCTGACTGCGCGTCCACCTTTTTGAATGGATCCGAACTCTTGCTGATTTCCCACGTGTTCCATCGGTATAAGTGCTCCACAATCCGCACCTCAACCGGTGTGCTCTTGTGATTCCTTACTTTGATTTCGAAGCTCTCATCCACCCACTTCGCTTGCACGTTCAATTTGTAGTCGAGCCGGCGCCGTTCTCCCGTCAGATCAAACGCATTTCCTGTGTAGATCCGGATGAGTTCGTCCTTGGGCGTGTGATCGATTTCGTTCTCGCCGGTAAATTCGAGTTGCCCATCATCATCCCGGCGATAAAATCGCACTCTGCCCTTCGGAAGCGGAATGCCCAGGTGATTCTCGCTGCTGTTCTTGAATTCTTGCATCACCCAGACCTTAGAATTCGATTGCGTGCCAAATGCATCCTGCGCGCGAATCGTCTCCATCGTCCAATTCCGGTAATTTGGATCCACCTTCCAGCCGTCGTAGACATAGACTGTTTTCGATTTCACCCCTGTCGCACGCACGAACTCCACCTGTTTGGTTTCCCTATCGTGCAGTGTCGTGGGACGTTGCAACGTGTAGAGGTGATATTCATCAAACGCCTTCTCGGTGACGTTAGGCTCCCCGCCCATCATGCCGCCGATCGGGCCAGCCTGGGCTTTCGCCGCGTACATGTACATTTCATTCGGCTGCATCTTGTTCACATCTCCCGCCATCAATTTGATGCGGGCGTCGCGAAATGTTTCTCCGCTCTGGTTGTCAAGCGTCACCCAACCGACCAACTCCAGATCTGTTCCCTTGGACGGCGAAACCACGTTGTAGCTCGCTTCCCAGTTCATCCCCCCGGTAACATAACTCAGCTCCGCGGTGGCTTTGCCTGCCTTGTCCGTTTCCAGTTCCCAGGAGAGCGTTGGCTTCAGGACAGTGTCATCGCCCAGGGCTGGAAACAACGGCTGTCCAGGCAACGTAAATTGCAGCTTGCCATTTACTTCAATCACCGGCTGAGCCGCCCCCTGCTGTACGTATGCCGCCTGCGCCTGGTAATACCTCTGGCTGTACATCACAGTTGCATGCGGCACAAAACCGCTGCGGATAATCTTTCCCTGGACTATCGTTTTGTCTGGCGTCATAAAATCGATCGTCTTGCCTTCGTAGAGCGACAATAACAATTGCTCGGAAACGGGATCGTTGCGGTAGTTCTGCTCCAGAATCCGCAAATGCCGCCCCTCATCCAGCGATCGCAGGAATACGGAATCGGGTTCCACGTGCCCTGTGATATCCGTCACCTCCACGTGGTTCTGCCCCGCTTTCAAGTCAAGCGCTAAACCGTTCCGCACCACTGCGAATTGCTGGTTGTAGATCGTGAGTGCGGGCGTCATCGCCGCGTCATTCATGGCTGCTTCCTTGGCTTGAGCTGCGGCGTTTTCGCCGATCATCAAGTACAGTGCGAACAACCCCATCGCTACAAGGTCCACAAGCTTCTTCATGATCGCCCTCCAAAAATGACGTTTCGCATTCAGCCGATCCGATGGGCTCATCTTACGTTGCGGGAGTCGGCCTTCTGGAAAGATTTCGTCGCTCCGTTACCGATTGAGTACTGAACCTCCCCAGTTGACTGTGTCTCCACGGTTCCGGCCCTATACTGTTTTGACGGAAACAATGTCGCTCCGGTTCCCAAGACTGTTGGGACTTTTACTCCTCGCGTGGGCATCTCCCGCGCTGGCGCGGGATACGTTCGAAACGCAGCATCAGCAGGCTCTCGCCGCTAACCCCTCCGATGTTCACCTCAAAATCTCCATCAAGTCCGCACAAGCCACCTTCCAAATCGGCGACACCATCGCCCTCAAATATGAATTCAGCGCTGACTCCCTCGGAAAGTACGTTGCTGGTGCACGCTTTCTCGATAATGGCCAGCGTTCGATCCTGGAATCCTTTTTCACAGATCGTCCCACGGACGCCCGCGATCCTCTTCGCGAATACTGGGACCTGCACCGAGCGATCGACGGCAACATCTCTGCCCCGCGTGAGCCGACTCTGAAGCTTGACTCCTCGCCGCAATCCGACTCCGTCGAGCTGACACACTACCTGCGCTTCTCACGACCTGGCCGGTACCGCCTTTACGTTGTCACCCATTCCGTTCTCTCGCCCGGAGCACTGGTGAAGGAAGCAGGCGGCCCGCCCATCGCTTCCGAAAACATCCTCACGATTCACATCCTGCCGCAGGACATGGCCGCCGCTGCGCGGGAAGTTGATGGTATTGTCACTATGGCGCAGCAGCAACCATTGCCGCGCTTCACTCCCATCGAAGCTTTTCGTCTCTTCGAAATCGCCACTCCTAAAGCCCGTAAAGCGGCCGCCTCTCTCTACACCCGCCGCAACAATCAGCCTTGGTCTCAGGATATTGCTCTAGCGACTGTGCTAGCGGCGCCCACTCACGCCGAAGCCATCAGTTTGCTTCAAGCGCGACTCAGGGATCCGACTCTCGTTGCCGATGAAACTTTGATTCAGGAATTGTCTCTGCTGCAATTCGCACAAAAGAATCCCAAGCTCACCGGCTCCGTCATACGCGCCGCAGACCGCACAGCCGTAGCCGCTTGGCGTGCGCAATTGGCCAGCCAGACTGTGGCCAATTGGCAGATCGTCGCAGCCACCCTCGACCGCCGCCCGCCTGACATTCGCGCCTCAACGCTTCACTCGCTCGACCACCTCAGCACTTATTCTTTCGGCTCTGAGTTGCTTCCGGTACCGGTCGCCGACCGCGACCGCATCCGCTCGCGGCATCTCTCGGCACTGCCCGATCTTCCGCCTCAGGAACTGGCGAATGACCTCCTAAACTTTCGCTGGTCCCAGAGCCTTCCGCCCGACGAGGTTCTTGCCATCCTCACGCAAATCTATTCGACTCCTCCCGTTCAAAACGCCTCCTTTATCCGGGAAACGGCACTCAAGGAAATCGCCAAGCTCGATCCACAAAAAGCCACGGTTCTTTTTCGCGAACGCGTTCTCGACTTCGACACACCTCTCGACTGGAACCGCATCCGCTCCATGAACCTGCCGCCTAGCGCAGACCTGGACGCCGAACTTATCCGCGTACTCGAGGACCGCTGGACCGAACGCATGTCTCGCGTGGCGCCTATCATCGGCCTTTACGCCACTGATTCCATCTTGCCTCGCGTGAAAAAGGTTTATGAAATCTATGGGCCGGATTGGCCGTGCTCCATCGAGGCCGGCCTGCTCACCTACTTCCTGCGCGTCGATCCAACATATGGCACTGAGAAACTTGGACCCGCTCTCTCCGCTTACTACGACAAAGGTGGCAGCGACTGTCATCAAGCGGGCTTGCTCGGCGATCTCGCTATCCTTCGCAATTGTCCTGAATTGCAGCCCTTCGTTTCCCAAGCGTTATACGATCCGCGGCCTCTCGTCGCCTCAGCCGGTGCACAAGTCACTGCCTTTGGCGATCAGGCGAAGATTCCTCTCCAACCGCTTCTCAAACGTCTTCGCCTTCTTCACGAAGAGTGGCCGGACTACGACACGCACAGCACCGATCCTGAGTATCTGAACAGATGGAACTCCGGTTACAACGAACTGGAACGTAGACTCGCCATCGGCTTCGTCAATGCGACAGACTCGCCGGAAAATGCTGCCATTTGGAAACAGGCATTGGACCTGTGCGTCACCGATCTCTGCCGCAACAACCTCCGCCAACGCCTTGGCCGCAGCAAGTTCTGATTGCCGCCGTCGAGCGTTTCAAGAATGGCTCCGTCACGGTCAGCTGAAGTTCTTCAGGCACGGGTCTGCCCGTTGCCGGGCAGTCGCGCATCGAAATGCAGGCGAAAGTAGCTTGAGGTCCAGGAATACTCCAGCGGGGCTTTCCCCCGGTCGGAGGTCTAGCGGACAAAGGGGTGTCTGGGCGAAAGATTTCCACACCCTCCACAGGAAAGGTTCATTTTTCGACGTTATTGGACGCTTTGCTGACATAGAATAGCCGTTTGGCAGGTCTGTACTATGAATACTTTGAACGACATTTCCAGGACGTGGGAAGGCCGGCTTATTGAGGGAAAGTTCCCGCTACAGAAGTGGCTTGGAGGATCTGAGCATAGTGCGGTATTTCTGACGGAGCGGAACGGCGGGAATGGAGGTCAAAAGGCGGCAATCAAGCTGGTTCGGGCCAAAGCTCTTTCCGCCGAGAGACTGGAAGAAGAAACTGCATTGTCTCGCTGGGCTGACAGTGCAAGACTTTCTCATCCTCATCTGCTTCGACTGTATGAGTCCGGCCGCTGCCAGCTTGAAGGTGAGCGTTACTTATACGTCGTCATGGAATACGCCGACGAAGATCTGGCACAGGTAATCCCGCAGCGATCGCTCTCACCCGCTGAGGTGAAAGAAATGCTTCCGCCCACCGCTGACGCTCTGAGTTTCCTGCACAAGGCTGGATTTGTGCATGCTCATGTGAAGCCCTCGAACGTCATGGCCGTGGATAACCAGTTAAAGATCTCTGCTGATCATCTCCGCAAAACCGGGGATCGAAACGGCAAGGGAGTTACTGTTTACGACGCGCCTGAAGTGAGCAGTATTGGCTTATCCCCAGCGGCGGA
>JBAVZU010000349.1:0-7175 GCA_049588915.1 Candidatus Sulfotelmatobacter sp. | reverse complement strand
ACCGCGTGGCCAACCGCAAGAAGAAAGCATACTGCTACTCCAGACTTGCTACGTAAATAGCGCATGGCGGATTTCTCCTTTTATGTTTACCTGTCACGTACCAGAGGGCAGTGGCGCTAAAAGCCTTCCATTCTCGAAGGATTACTTAATTCGAAAGCAGCTAATAATCCGAAAAATAGCCGTCTTGATTCCATACCCTCCGTACCGTAGATCTCGAGCAAAAGTCCCTTAATAAAGTCCCTTCATGTGGTTAAACGTCTCTCGAGAACGTGGTTTCGGGCGCAGAAATTCACACCGATGCGGATAGTAAGGGCACTTAGATCAGTTCACTGATGAAGTTATCAATAAGCTTTCAGAGTCCGGAAACCACTTCAATAGAGCCCCTTCTCTCCCGGAGGCCGCGTCTTCCACCGCCGGTGCACCCACAGCCATTGCTCCGGATACTTCCGGACATAACCTTCGATAATCAAATTAAATTTCTGCGTGTTGGCCTTGATGTCGGCCTCCAGGTCGCCCGTGCGCACCAACTCCACCGCCGGATCAAACCGCAGCCGGTATTTCCCCAGTCCCTTGTCCCAGATCGTGAACGCAGGCAACACGGCCGCATCGGTGCGCAACGCAATTCGCGCCAGTCCGCTCGCCGTGCATGCCGGGATGCCGAGAAAATCAACGAAGATCCCCTGCGGCGGAGTCATATTCGTATCCATCAACATGCCCACGACTTCGCCCGCCTTCATCGCGGAGAGCAGCCCGCGCACAAAATCATCTTTATCCACAGCTTTGTTGCCATGCATCGTGCGATAGCGAAGGATCAGTTCTCCCAGATACACGTTGTCCATGCCCCGCATGATCACGTGCATCCAGTGCCCATGCATCGACAGCACAAATGAAGAAAGTTCCCATCCTCCAAAGTGCCCGGCAAATAACAGCACTCCCTTGCCGCGAGCACGGGCACGTTCGTAATTCTCGAATCCGTCATACACTACGACCTGATCGACGTTCTCCGGCGTGTACTTGGGGAAGTGGCACACCTCCGCCAATTGACGCCCCAGCGAAGCGAACTCCCCGCGCAGAATCCGCGACCGCTCCGCATCAGTTTTTTCCGGAAACACCATGGCAAGATTGCGCATGCCCACTTGCCGCAATCTGACGTGAAACAGATAGACTAACTGCGCCAGGCCAATGCCGATGGCCCGCGCCAGGGGGCGGGGCAAAACACCGAGGATTTTGATAAGAGGCCAGGCTGCCGCGTACTCAAGTCGCTGCCGCATTCGGGGGAAGCGTGACGGTACCACCCACAAAAATTATTTGCAAACGAGTACTGTCCCTCGTCATCCCGAAGCCCCTCGCGTTCTCACTGGCCTCGCTGACGCCGGCCTAAAATCGCAGTTCCTTATTTCGCCGCCACCTGCGCCCACTGGGAAAGCGAAGTCAAAAATGCATTTGATCCCGCCGGCGGCGGAATCTCACCTGTCAGCGACGTCTTGAACGGCACCATGCGACCGTAAAACTCCCGTGTGCTGTCCTTGTCCTGCTTGATCACGGCTCCATTCAGACTCACGCCGGCAAAAAGTCCGCGCGCCCGCGAATAGGTCAGCACCTCCGCACGCATCTTCCAGTCGGTGTTCCCCTCGGCGTGCCGACCCACCGGCCCGGCCGCAACCGAAGCATCCGCGCCCAGAGCGAACTCGCTCGATAGCAGATGCTTCATCCCATCCTTATTCATGATTAGCATCACCAGATCCACCGCCTGTCCGCCGATCTGGAAGCCAAAACTGCCGCCGGTCACCACGAAAAATGCAGGAGCACTCCAGCCTTTTTCAGTACGGCAACTGGCCAGCCCGCGTCCATACTTCGCGCCCACGATAAAGCCGCCCTTCAGCATCGACGGCACCACCGCAACGCACTCCGCCGAACCCAACACTTCCTGCGGGATACCTTTGTCGGGAGCGCCTTGAATATCATTCAGCACTTGCGCAGCCGCATCCACGCGGTCGGCGGCTTTCGTAGGCTCATCCGCCGCAAAACAGAAAGAGGTGAGAGACACAATAATGGTCAATAGCAAGAACTTTTTCATGGTTCCTCGTCGCACAAAGTTTTCTCGGATCTGGTGTTTTGGATTGTAAACGACTTGGCGGGCACGTGTCAGAGCCGCTCCACCAGGAAGGATCAATTGTGAGACAGATGGGTAAGCTGGCAGTTTCTTAGGACAAAAAAATCGGGGCTGAAAGCAGTGACCCTAATCGCCACTCTCAACCCCGTCTCCCAGGTTCTGTGGTAGGTGAACCTAGTATTACCCGCACTGGTTTTTCTTACAAGATTACCGAGGTCATCGACCCTAGGTTACCCAGCTGAAAACGAGAAGCTAGCAACCAGAAGGCATCCTTACTTTGCCGCTACCAGCGAATGCGTGATCGCGTGTACCGAAAGCGCAATCCGATTTTGCACGCCCACCTTGCGCATCAACTTCGCTACGTGGGCCTTCACCGTACGCTCTTCAATTCCGAGCTGTGAACCAATTTCCTTGTTGGAGCGTCCCGCCACCAGCATTTCGAGGACTTCTTTTTCGCGGTCGGTGAACGTCACTCGCCCTGCAGGAAAAATTCTCCCCGGCGACGACGAAACTCGTTCAATAAACATGGAGAGCACCCTACGCGGCGCCCACACAGAACCCTGGCTCACGATGCGAATAGCCTGCACGAATTCGGCCGGGGAGGCTGCCTCGTCCACGTAGCCTTTGGCCCCAGATGCGATCGCCTTAAGAATGGTCTCCTCATCCACTCCTGAGCCGGTCACGATAATCCGCAGATCTGGCCGAGTCGCCTTGAGGCTCGCCATCACATCGAACAGGTTTTGGCCGGAACGATTTCCGAGCAGGACAAGGTCCACATCCTGCAACGCGGAGATCTCAGGCAATCCGGCAGAGATCAGTTCGAACTCGGGCTCAGTATCGAACAGGGCGCGAAATCCCACAAATCTCAAGGGATCGCTCTCCACCACGGCTATTTTGATAGTTGGTTTCCTGGCTACGGCTGCTTTCATTAGGTTTCCCTGTGGGGCATAGTTATGTAGCACGAGCATAGCTTCAATCACTCGCCGTGGAAAGAGAACGTGACCGAAGTTGAATTACCGGAGTAACATGAAAACAAAGCCCCAGAAGCCCCTCCAAGGCGGAAAATGGCTTGTCGATCCTCTCGCTACACTGTGGAGAAGACTCAGCATGAGATTCAGTTCGATTCGTTTCGTCGCTGCGGTTGCCATGGTCGCTATCGCGGCGGCCACCGCCGTATATGTTTCGCCTCCGCTTCTATTCGCCCAGGCTTCTGCCGGCTCCTACCAGCCAAAGTTCCCGGGCGACCCCGCTCGCTCGGATTCCGAAGCCGCCGCTCTCGCTTACATGCGCGTCGTACTCCGCGCTCAACGTCGCTTCGAGAAGCAGTACGGCCACTTCGCTACCTCGCTCAGTGAACTCGTTCACTCCGGATCTTTCACCAAACGCATGGTCAACCCAGACCGCGGAGACTACACCGCAAGCTTTCACGGCAAGAAAGACAGCTTCGTCCTCACCATGACACCCGAGCATCTCGATGCCCAGCATCGATCTTTCTACGCCGAAGACGATGGCAAGATTCACGGCGAAGAAGATAAACCCGCCGGTCCAGACTCGCCAATCGTGAAGTGATCCGCAGCGCTTACCCAACCTTGTCATCCTGAGCGAAGCGTGAACTTCGCGAATGCGAGTTCACGCGCAGTCGAAGGATCCCTTGCACTTCAACGTTCACAAGGTATTTCACCAACCGCGCGTTTAGCCCCTACGGAAAAGTGCATGCGCGCAACAAATGAACTCGTTTATGATGGACCAGAAATCATCTCGAGATTTGAGAATCACAGCACGGAGGAAACATGTCGGCAAACATAGGCGCAGCCGCACCCGATTTCACGCTGAAGGATCAGAACCAGAAGGACGTGAAACTCAGCGATTACCGTGGCAAGAAGCGCGTCGTGCTCGTTTTCTATCCCCTCGACTGGAGCCCGGTCTGCACCAACGAGCACACCTGCCTCGTCAACGGCATGAAGCAGTTCGATCAGCTCGACGCCCAGGTGCTCGGCATCAGCGTCGACAGCGTGTGGTCTCACAAAGCCTACGCGGAAAAGATGGGCATCCACTATCCGCTGCTCGCCGACTTCCAGCCGCGCGGCGCTGTCGCCGCTAAGTACGGCGTCTATCTCGAAGACAAAGGCATCACTGGCCGCGCCATCTCCATCATCGACCGCGACGGCAAACTCGCCTGGCACAAAAACTACGACATCCCCGTCGTGCCCGACATCGATGAAGTCTCGAAAGCGTTAGCCGCAGTGAAATAAATTCTTGTCAGCCTGAGCGAGGAATGGATGAGCGAAGAGTGATGCTTGCGCCCGGCGCAAGCATCGACCGCAGGTGCAACAAACCACGGAAATACACTCACGCCCCCGGCTTAATCTCTGTCGCCTTGCCGCCCTGATAGGTCACCACTAGCGGCTTCCCGCCATTCGGATATCGCACCGTTTTATTGTCGGACGATGCGCCGGCATCCGGCACTCCCATCCCCACCGCAAAATCAGCCTGCAACTCGTCCATCCCCGGCTTCACGTCATGTCGCCCAATCGCCTGCCACACATCGGCCGGCCACTGCTTATACAAGTCATGCGGGTCTTCTACATAAAACATTTCGTCGGAATAAATCTTAAATTGCCCTTCCATCTCGTATCCGATCGGTACTGCGTAATTCTTCCCGTCTTTCTGAAACACGGCCATCACCTGCTTTTTCCCTGCCGCGTTGTCCGTCAATACGTCCTTGATCTGCAATTGCTCGATGGGCAGCAGCAGTCCGGCTTCCCGTCCGAAATTTGCCCGCTTCCGCCCCGCGTCGTACGGATAATAGGTGTACCGATATCCTTCCTTCACCCAAACCGGCTGCTGCATCAACTGCCTGGCCGACTTCAAGTCAAACGGATACAACTTCTTCGGGGTGACGTAATACTCGGCATTCAAATAACCTGCACTCTTTGCCTGCTGTTGTTTTTGTGCGGAAACGTAATCCAAATGCCGCTCGTAAAGGATGTAACCTGCTCGCACCCCGGCGACCACAATGGCCAACCCCAGCGCAATCTGAATCCTCTTCTTCGCCTCTTCACTCATCATGCAAGCAAGTCCTACGCTGTGAACCCCTGTGCCCTCTGTGTCAAAGACTTTCTGTTAAAGATTTGTAGATTTTTGGGATGCGACTGCACCCTTTGGCCGTCCTACGGTACACTTGTAGACAGACGCGATGCCCCCAGTCACCGAACAAGACGTCCTCAGCGCACTGAAGAGCTGTTACGATCCCGAGATCCCCGTCAACATTGTCGACCTCGGCCTTATCTACACGGTAAATTTCACGCCCGTCCCCGCCGACACACCTGAGCAAGCCAAACAGGATGTCACCGTCGATATGACCCTCACCTCGCCGGGCTGCCCCGAGCACGTCAACATCAGCGCTCAAGTAAAATCTCGCCTGGAGCAGTTGCCCGGCATCCGCAATGCGGCAGTCAACGTCGTCTGGACCCCGCCCTGGACCCCGGAACGCCTCAGCGTAGACGCCAGGAAACAACTTGGCATCGAGTAGAAGCCCGATAGCGGACGCCCGGAAGCCCGCTCTACAACTCTGCCCACGCATCTACCGCGCTCTGGCCCGCCGCCTCCGTGATGCGCTTTCCCGCCTTCGCGGCCATTTCCATCACCTGCATCCCGCGATCAAAATAGTCCGGCATCGACGCCCGGATCCTCTCAAACTTTTCCGGATACTCCGCCGCCAGCATCGCCAAAGCCACTCCGCCTGCAAGCACTCCGGCCGCGTTTTTCCGCTTCAAGAACAAAACTGCCGCCGCCCCAATCGAAGCCGCCAGCAACGCTTTCTTCCAGCTATCCATGTTTCCCTCACGATATTTTCGACTCATAAAATTGTACTCCCCGCGAATCTCCCTAAAGCACATCTCTCCGATGCCTATTCTCCCTCTAGCGTTGTGATTTTCTCGACAGCTGCGACTGCACCAGACGTGCCAATGCTCGCAATGCCCCCGTCCTTTATACTTCTCCGTCATTCCCGGAGGCCCCATGTCGCGCTGTTCAGCGTCACACGCTGTTCCGAAATCACCTCTATCCAAGTTCCTGGCCGCCACGTCCTCACTACTCCTGGCACTAACTTTTACGGCCGTTGCCCAATCCAAGCCTCGCGCCCGCGATCTCGGCGTCCCTTTCGACGGTACTCCTGGCCCTAACAACGCCATCACAGACGTAAAGGGCGTCGAAGTCGGCCACACTACACTCATCTCCGGCAGCGGCAAACTCGTAGTCGGCCAGGGCCCCGTCCGCACCGGCGTCACCGCCATCCATCCCCGCGGCAAAACCAGCAATGACGCCGTCTTCGCCGCCTGGTTCACCCTCAACGGCAACGGCGAAATGACCGGCACTACATGGGTCGACGACTCCGGCTTCCTCAACGGACCTGTGATGATCACCAACACGCACAGCGTTGGCGTGGTTCGCGACGCCGTGATCGCGTGGAAGGTTAAACACGGCACGCCCGATATGGAAGGCTACTGGTGGTCACTGCCCGTCGTCGCCGAAACCTGGGACGGCTATCTTAACGACATCAACGGATTCCACGTCCATCCCGAAGACGCCTTCCACGCGCTCGACACCGCCAGCACCGGCCCCGTCGAAGAGGGCAATGTTGGCGGCGGCACCGGCATGATCTGCAACGAATTTAAAGGAGGCATCGGCACTTCGTCCCGCGTGCTCGACGCGAAGGCTGGAGGCTACACCGTCGGCGTCCTCGTCCAGTGCAACTATGGAACCCGCGAACAGCTCCGCATCGCCGGCATCAACGTAGGCCGCGAAATCCCCGAACATACCGTCTTCAAAGAGGACGTCGGCTCTATCATCGTCATCGTCACCACCGACGCCCCGCTCATTCCCACGCAGCTTAAACGCATCGCGCGCAAAGTTTCCCTGGGCCTTGGCCGCGACGGCAGCTACTCCGGGGACGGTTCAGGAGACATCTTCCTCGCCTTCTCCACCGCCAACCCCGGCGCGGTCGGTCCCAAGGGATTGCACCAGCTCACCATGCTTCCCAACGATTCCCTCGACCCACTGT
>JBAVZU010000348.1:0-3719 GCA_049588915.1 Candidatus Sulfotelmatobacter sp. | reverse complement strand
GCCGTGCCGGATGGCGTTGTTCACAGCCTCCTGAGCAATACGGTACAAATGAGTGGACAGATTGGCATCGTGAATGAAAACCGGATGATCCATCACGAAGCGGCAGGAAATTTGGAACAAGCCTTCCACTTCGGCGGCCCATCGTCTCAGCGCCGACATGAGCCCCTCGGATTCCGAATTCACCGGCAACAAGCCGTGCGCCAGCTCTCTAGTCTTATGGATAGCTTCATTCACCAGTCCGACGATCCGATCAGCGTCCTTTGCCTCGGCCAGGCCTTTCTCTGTTAGTTTCTGAGCCTGGACTTTGCTCATAAACGCGATTCCCGTCAAATGTTGTCCCAAACCATCGTGCAGATCCTGCCCG
This sequence comes from Candidatus Sulfotelmatobacter sp., assembly GCA_049588915.1. Lineage (GTDB taxonomy): Bacteria > Acidobacteriota > Terriglobia > Terriglobales > Acidobacteriaceae > Sulfotelmatobacter. Next base: position 3,355 of record JBAVZU010000348.1, on the reverse strand, counting down.
ATGCGATGTTGCTCGCGAGCGCTGATTTCCAGTACCGTTTTTTCCATGCGTTTGCGCTCGGTGATGTCGCGAATAGCGCTGGAGACCAGAACGCCTTCTTCGGTCTCCAGCGGGCTAAGGCTGATCTCGACAGGGAATTCATGCCCGTCTTTGTGCAAGCCGTAGAGCTCTTCGCCCGCAGCCCCCATGGGCCGCACGCGGGGTTCTGCGAAGAAGCCATGACGATGTCCGGCATGGCGATGTCTCAGTCGCGACGGTACCAATAATTCCAGTGGTTCACCCAAGAGCTCTTCACGAAGGTAGCCGAACAATTTTTCTACCTGGGCGTTGACGATTACGATCTTGCCCTCCCGATTCACCACAACCACCGCATCGGGTGCGGCCTCCAGCAGCCCGCGGAACTTGACTTCGGCGCGACGCTGCTCCGTGATATCGATACCCGAAGCGAGGATGTAGGCACCGGTACTGCCGGCGCCGGGAAGCAGCGTAGTCGACCAGGCGACGGTTCTTTGCTTTCCGTCCGGGCACATCCAAGTACTCTCGTGTTCTTGAAGACGCCGCTCCGCACACGTCCTTTCAAACGATTGCCTGAACTTGTTCCCCGATTCGGCGGAGCCTAGTAGGTCCCAAATGAACTGCTCCCGGACTTCCTCAAAAGAGAAGCCCGAGACTTGCTCACATGCGCGATTGAATCGCACGATTCTGCCTTGCCAATCGAGAACCACAACCAAGGTGCCGACCGTGTTCAGGATCGCGGAAACTACGTTGCGCTCTTCCTGCAAAGCTTCTTCGGTTCGCTTGAGGTCGGTAATGTCAAAACCGACCCCTTGGATAAACCAGGGTCGTCCGTCTTTCTTCCTTACCATCTTTACTTCGCAATGAAACCAGACGGTGTGGCCGTCACGCGCCAGCACCCGATAAGCGGAGCGCAGCGGCGTGCCTAAAAGATACGTCTGTGCCGCTTCCGCGCTCCAGCGGCGTTTGTCATCAGGGTGGATCTGACGGTACCAGCGGATGGGATCTTCCAGCCATTCTTCCTGCGAAAATCCAAGGCTGGCTTCGATTTGTGGACTGACGTACGCTTCCCCGATCCCACGGTCCAAATTAAGCATGAACATTACCGCCGGAATCTGTTCGACGAGCGCCCGATAGATTGCATCAGCCTTGGGCGGCTGCTCGTCATAATTTTCCTCGGCGGCTAGATCGCCGGTGGAGGGTTTCTGTGAATTGCCCAGAAATCCCGCCACCATCTCCAGGAGAAGGGCTTCTGCTTCCTCGGGGCTTAGTGCTTCTGACGAGTCCGACTCCGCATGGGCATCATTCGCAACTGATTCGGCGATCCCTATGGGAAACATGCTCACCCTCAGGAAAAATTCGGTTGCCAGACCCGGTTCGCTCTGTTGCGGCGGGCTTCGCCGACGTGGGGCCAGCGTAGTTCCTTGTCCCACGGGAAGATACCACAATAATCAGCCGGAAGGCCGATCTAGCTGAATTTTTCGGGTAGTTCGGTGTCGTGCCTATTCCCCAATCCCAAGTACCCGCCAGTCATGCCGCCTGCGCGCACTGTACAAATCCTCGCACGAACCAATTGAATGGGACGGCTTCGTCGCGCACACGAGGAGGTGGGGTCTCAAACGAAAAGCTGAATCAGATCACATGGAACTGATTCTGATATATCGCGCAGAATCTTTGAGTGACGCGAGAAATACGTAACTCGCGAAAATTAGGCCTGCGGTTCCAAGGATATTACGCACCACTATGATGGTTTTCATCGAGACCACCTCTTGTGCAAATTAAGAGCACCTGTACGATGCGCCCTTCGCGCGAAAGGATGCGATGTCATTCACAATAAGACATCAGTATCATTTGCTTAAGCGCTGAAGGGAGCAGCATCTTGAGCTTCGGACGCCGAACACGTCCTGTATAATCGTTACGCTGCCCATGCGAGCATTGCTTTTCCTGCTTACGGAAGTGCTTCTGATTCTGTCGCTGTTTGCTCAAGCCGTTCGATCTGATCCCTCCTCAGTTTCGCCGGTGCCAAAGTCACAACAGCGAAACATGCAAATCCCACTTCCTCAGTTTGAAGACGTTGCGCGGAAGGTTGGCCTCACCGTTTCGCACATCTCTTCTGCGGACAAAAAATACATAGTCGAATCCATGAGCGGCGGCGTTGGTCTCATCGATTGCGATAACGATGGCAAACTGGACATCATTACCGTTAACGGTTCTACAGTGCCCCGTTATCGCGAAGGCGGTGACCTCATGATCACCCTCTATCATCAAGACACCGATCCTAAGAGTGGGGACCTGAAGTTCACCGACATCACCAAATCCGCGGGGCTCTCCCGCAAAGGCTGGGGGATGGGCGTGGCCGTGGCCGACTACGACAATGACGGCTGGCAGGATATCTACGTCACCGGCTATGGCGGAAACGCGCTCTATCACAATCTGGGCAACTGCAAGTTTGAGGACGTCACTGATAAAGCAGGTGTGCGTGGAGGCGGCTTCAGTACAGGCGCCGCGTGGGCGGATTTCGACCGCGACGGCAACGTGGATCTTTTTGTCTCCCGCTATGTGTACGTCGATATCGATAATCTGCCGGTGTTCGGGAACGATCCACGATTCTGCCGTTTCAAGGGAGTACTTGTGCAGTGCGGACCGTGGGGGATGCCCGGCGAGTCAGACTTGCTATTTCATAACAAGGGAGACGGCACATTCGAAGAGGTTTCGAAGAAGGCTGGCGTCGACGATCCTCATCATTACTACGGCCTCGGCGCGACCTGGGGCGACTATGACAACGACGGCTGGCCCGATCTTTACGTGGCCAACGATGCCGGACCGAATTTTCTGTATCGCAACAAGCATGACGGCACATTTGAAGACGTGGGCCTGCTGGCAGGAGTCGCGCTGAGCGGCGATGGCATGGAGCAGGGCTCCATGGGCGTTGACTGGGGCGACTATTTGCACGAAGGCCGGCTGTCGATGATCGTCACCAATTTTGTTGAGCAGGGCACAACGCTGTACCACAATCTCGACAAAGAGAATTTCGCTGACGTCAGCCTACGCGCCAGGTTGATCAAGCCGACCTATCCGTTCGTGAGTTGGGGCACCGCATTCTTCGATATGGATAACGACGGATGGCTGGATTTGTTTGTCGCGAATGGCCACGTATATCCCCAGGTGGATTCCATTCCCGGGGGCACTCCTTACCGGCAACCTATGCTGCTCTTCCGCAATGATCGCGACGGAACCTTTGAGGATGTTTCGCAGGCGCTGGCAAGCATGCCTCCGCAATCTAGGCGGGGTGCGGCTTTTGGTGACGTCAACAACGATGGCAATGTCGATATCGTAGTGC
>JBAVZU010000347.1:0-6985 GCA_049588915.1 Candidatus Sulfotelmatobacter sp. | reverse complement strand
GCGCTCTCCCAGCTGAGCTATAGCCCCGCACGGATGGGCACTGATTTAGATGGACACCGATTTCTTTGACCATTTTACCAGCGTTCTTCCATCGACACCAACGGTGCTTGACGAAAGCCCCCATGCCGCGTCTAAGCTGATAGAAGCTCTAGGCTTTAGGTGCCCTGGGGGAAGTTTGCGTTTTCATGTTTTTGCAGCTCAATACCCGGGAATCGAAGCGTCAGCGCACCATGCTGACGGCCTCACTCGCCGCGCACGGTCTCCTACTTGTGTGGCTCCTGCATCCCACCGCGCCTCGATTGCTGAATCCAAGGTCCGTCGCATTGGGGCGCAATGGCAGGGTGCTCACGGGAGTCTATTTTCCTACACAATCTCCCGACGATAGCACGATTACATCCCCCGACCGTGCGACCGAGGTCTACCGTCACCAGCGCTTGGGCCACGACAAGTTGTTCCTGAAGCAAAATGCCGCCGTTACCAACAAGCCGAAACTGCACGCTCCTCTCTCTACAGCCCCAGCCGAGGACAAGGCGGAGACAGCAACGCTTTCCAGTCTCGGACATGGCGCGCCCGCAGGACTTCCTTATGGCAGCTTGCCCGGCGGCCCCGTATTCGGCGATGAAATCCGTCCGGCCTTACCCGTCGCGACGGTTGATCCCGTGGTCTATCCATGGGAGCTGCCGGAATCCGAAGGGAATGTTGTGGTCGAGATTACCATTGACGAGCGCGGAGAGATCGTTCACAAGACCATCCTCCGCAGCATGGGTCCGAAGCTTGATGAAAAGTTTCTGGCCGCGTTGGAGAATTGGCGCTTCCAGCCTGCTACCCGCAACGGCGTTGCCATCGCTTCCAAACAGGACGCTATCTTTCACTTCCGCGCGCGCGGCTGAGACGAACGTTACGTCTCGGTCGTAATAACACCACAAGACTGCGCAGCAGTTGTGAATCAAGAAATATGAATGTTCTTTTTATGTGTCTCCGTGCCGCCGTCGTGAAAAGTTTTTGTTTTCTCCTGCCGCTATAATCGAGCTGTGACCGCTAACACCGTTCAACAACTCGCATCCGCGGATTTTCCTACACGTTGGGGCAAGTTTCGGATTCACGGCTTTCGCGCCGAATCCGGCTCCGACGGACAGCGCCGGGTCGAGGAAGCTGTAGCTCTCGTGATGGGAGACGTGCAATCCACTCCTCCCCTTGTGCGCGTCCACTCGCAATGTCTCACCGGCGACGTTTTCCATTCGTTGCGCTGTGACTGCCGTCAGCAGCTGGAGATGGCGCTGACGATGATTCGCGACCTGGGCGCCGGGATCCTGATCTATGAACAACAGGAAGGCCGCGGCATCGGACTCATGGCCAAATTACAGGCATACGAATTGCAAGATGCGGGCTTAGACACGGTCGAGGCCAATGAGCGGCTGGGTTTCAAGGCTGACCAGCGCGACTTTGCTCTGCCCGCCGAAATGCTGAAGGCTCTGGGCGTAAATCAGGTGCGCTTGCTTTCCAATAATCCCGAGAAAGTGGAAGCCCTGGAACGTGCTGGAGTCACCGTGGTGGAGCGCGTGCCCTGCGAAGTGACTCCCAGCCCGCACGCCGAAGAATATCTGAAAACCAAGAAAGAAAAACTCGGGCACCTATTCTCACCACGGTAGGGTGGATTGCGCCGGCATGGCCCGCACGCGGCTCTCCGTCGTTTGGAGAGACTAGGCGAAAGCTCTTTTAGGTCTTAAGCATTCTTTCCATCGCTGCGTGATTCTTCGTAGGCAGGTCGCGCAGCGCAACTCTGGCCAAAGCGACGTAAACCTCGCGCGCTCCCGGAACAGCCCGCAAAGTTGCCAAATGTTTTTGCACCGTTTCCACGTCGCCGCGGACAATCGGACCGCTAAAGGACTGGGGCGCTCCTAGCGTCGCATAATTCTCCAACGTTTGCTTGAGAATCGGCAGCATTCGTTCTCTCGCTAAATTTCGCCTCACTCCAGCCGCCGCCGCAACCCGCTCGGTTGCCGCGAGCAGCGCAGTCAAAAGCGGAGAGGCAAACATCCCCCAGGCGTGATACGCCTCCTTGTTACGCTTGAGAATTGAAACCGGTTGTCCGCGCAATCCCAAAACGATTTCACGGGCCGCCCGAACCGCGCTCCGGTCGCCCTCGATGGCGAAGGGCACTCCTGCCAGCTCCGGTCTGGATCCACGAACAAAAGTCATCAGAGGATGGACCGAAGCCACTAACGCTCCGCGCCGGCGCAACTCCGCGAGTGCATCGCTGGTGAGCGCGCCGCTGGAGTGCAGCGCCACCCGGCCGCGCCAGTTCCCTGCTCCTTTCAGGGCTTCCGCAGCAACGGCGATGGCTGCATCCGGCACACAAAACCAAATTACATCAGCGCGCAATTGCGCCCGCTTAGCTACCTCGACCGAAGCACCCACCTCGGCCGCCAGCCGCCGCACTCGCCGTAGAGACCCACCTCCATCTCGTGAAATGATCTGATCGATCTTGTATCCCGCGCGGAGCAAGGCCTTTGCGAGCACACCGGCCAAGTTGCCGGCGCCGACGATCGCAATCCGTGGCTTGGTCGCATTTTTTTTAGATTTTTTTCCCGGCATTCCCGGCAGGATAGCAGAAGGAGCGACCCGATACCGGAACTGGAAATAGTATCCTCGCCAGCGGATGATTTATGCCGTGCTTTATATTGTTCTGATGCGACAGTCGGTGCGCTCCAACTCTAAGTCGATCAAATCCAGCAACAGCTCTCAAACAAAGGCGCGAATCAGTTCTTCCCGCACGGTATATCGCGGTCCTGTCTTCTGGGTGACCACCGACGAAGTTCAGGAGCCGGGCGGGGTTCGCGCTCGCCGGGACATAGTTCACCACAGTGGCTCTGTGGTTGTGCTGGCGGTGGACGAATCGCGCTCCATCCCTCGCATCGTTCTTGAGCGCCAATATCGCCACGCCGCGAACGACTACCTCTGGGAGCTTCCCGCCGGACGCATCGATCCCGGCGAAAAGGCCCTACGCGCCGCGCAGCGAGAGTTGCTGGAGGAAACCGGATACACGGCCGACCATTGGCGTCTAATCTTGAACTTTTATGCCAGCCCTGGATTCGTAGCCGAAACCATGTCTGTTTACCTCGCAACCGGGCTTCACGCCGGAAAAGCCCAGCCTGAAGCCGATGAAGTGATCAAAAAGCGCTTGCTGCCCCTGCCAACCGCCGTTCGCATGGTGCTAAACGGGGGTATTCGCGACGCAAAAACAATCTCATCCGTGCTCTGGCTGGATCATCAGATCGCGAACCACCACCCGCTAAACGTTCGCTGATCGGTTTCGCGACGAAACCCTGAAAAAGCACTATAGTTATGTACGGGACACAACATAGATAGGTAAGTTGACGCACTATTTTATTTTTCGGACTCCATCCTAATCCGCCCGCATGGCATCCTAATCTTAGTCGCGCCTAGGGGTTCTCGCTCAACGGGGACGTGCGGAGTTAGGGGGTTTTGCAAGTGAAAGGCACGGTCAAGTGGTTCAATAATGCAAAAGGTTATGGATTCATCGGGCGTGCCGATGGTCCCGACGTTTTTGTCCACTACAGCGCTATCACATCTGAGGGCTACAAGAGCCTGCAAGAGGGTGATGAGGTTGAGTTCGAAATTACGGAAGGGCAAAAAGGGCCTCAGGCGGCCAACGTGAGCAAGAGCGCTTGAGCTTCTCGCGTGGTTAGGCTGCTTGACAGCTCTGTGGGCACCAGGCGTGAGGATGTTCCTGTCCTCGTTTCGAAGGATCTTCCCGGCTAGCGGGAAGATCTTTTCTTGTTTAAGCTTAATGCGTGGATAACAAATCCATCGCCACGGTTCTCTACGAAACTGCCGACCTGCTCGAAATTGACGGCGCAGATTCCTTCCGAATTCGTTCTTACCGCAACGCTGCCCAGGCCGTTGAAAATCACACCGAACAGATTCGAGACATCATCGGCGAGCCCAAGAAAGTTTTAGCAATTCACGGTATTGGCAAGGGAATGTTGCAGAATCTGCAGGAATTGTTCCGCGATGGTTCGCTCTCCATGCAGGCCGAACTGATCAAGAAATATCACCCATCAATGCTTCAGTTATTAAAAATTCAGGGCCTGGGACCGAAAACCATTGCTTTGATCTGGAGTGCTTACCAGGTCAGCGACGTCGATGGTGTTGAAAAACTCGCCCGTGAAGGAAAGATTCGCACACTGCCGCGCATGGGTGAGAAGCACGAACAAAAATTGCTGAAGGCGATCGAAGACTATCGCCGAATCTCCGGCCGTTTTCTCATCGACGCTGCGGAGACCGAAGCCAAGAAACTTAGCGACTATCTGGCAAAGTTTCCGGGCTTCGAAAAAATTACTCCTGCTGGTTCCCTGCGGCGCGGCCGCGAAACCGTTGGCGATCTCGACATCCTCGTTACGGGTGCAGCCTGTTGCAGCCCAGAGGATCGAATCAAGGCCGTGCAATACATTGCGCAATACCCGCCCTTGATGAGCATCATCGCACAAGGCGACAACAAGATCAGCTTCCGGTTGCGCAATGACATGCAGGTTGACGTCCGCCTGCTTCCGCCAGAATCTTTTGGCGCCGCCCTGCAATATTTCACCGGCTCGAAATCCCACAACGTCACCCTGCGCCAACGCGCCCTGAAGTTGGGTTACACCCTCAATGAATACAGCCTCGCCGACCTGAAGACGGAGCAGGCAGTCGCCGGCGGGACGGAAGAAGAAATCTACGCCAAACTCCACCTCGATTATATCGCTCCCGAACTACGCGAAAATCTCGGTGAGATCGATGCCGCGGACAAACATACCCTACCCGCTCTGATCAGTTTGGCGGATCTCAAGGGTGACGTTCACATGCACACCGTTGAAACCGATGGCCGCAACACCATCGAAGAAATGGCCGAAGCCGCACAGGCGCGCAGCTACAAATACATGGCGATCACCGACCACTCGAAGAATCTGGCCTTCGCCAACGGGCTCGACGACCAGCGTGCCTTGGCACACATCCAGAAGATTCGCGAAGCGAGTAACAAGATCGACGGTCTGACAATCTTCGCTGGAATCGAAGTCGATATCCTGCCCGATGGCACCCTCGATCTTTCCGATGACGTGCTCGCCCAGATGGATATCGTCATCGCCAGCGTTCATTCTGCTTTTAATCAGGAACCAGCGCAAATGACTGAGCGTCTGCTCAGGGCCATTTCCAATCCGAATACGTCCGTCATTGGCCATCCTACCGGCCGCCTGCTGCTTCGCCGCGATGCCTACCAGTACGACATGGACGCCATTCTGTCCGCCGCCGCAAAAAACAAAGTTGCAATGGAGCTGAACTCCTACCCCGATCGCCTCGATCTCAGCGACGTTCATCTTCGCCAAGCGAAACAACGCGGTGTGAAAATTGTGATCAACACCGATTCCCATCACACTTCTCACCTCGAAAAAATCCGCTACGGCATCTTGCAAGCCCGCCGCGCGTGGCTAACGAAAGATGACGTCCTGAATACTCTGCCCGCCGAGCGCTTCGCGGAAGCAATGAAGCGTCACTGGAATTAAGGCCCCAACCATATCGCGGAGTAAAATCAAGAGCACGCACCATGAATCGCCGGGCATTCTTGAAGAGCGCTGGAATAGTCACCGTCGCCGTTGTGGGCGGCGGAGTCTATCGGGCCTACGATCATGGCGTCTTCAGTGTGGGACAAGGGCTGGCTTACGAGCCATGGAAAGACTGGCGCAAAGACTCCAGCAATGGACCGCTTCCTCTCGTGCGCGCCGCGATCCTAGCCGCAAGTCCCCACAACACCCAGCCCTGGCTCTTCAAGGTGACCAATTCTTCGATTGAGTTGTACATCGACACCGGCCGAAATGTGGGCGCGCTCGATCCGTACCTGCGAGAAGAGCACATTGGAATCGGCTGCGCTCTTGAGAACCTGATGCTGGCTGCAGCGGCCAATGGGTATCAAGCCAACGTGACCTCAGTCCCCGGAAAGCTTGGCGCACCCTTTCAGTCCCCACCGAAACTTCTGGCACGTGTAAATCTCGCGCCGGGACAACGTATTGAAAACGAGCTATACAACGCGATCCCGCATCGCCATACAAATCGCGGACCCTATCTTCCTCAGAAGCCGCTTCCAGCCGAATTCATGGACGCTCTGGGCCGCCTGAGTGACGACCCGAACGTCAAGGTCTTCCTTTTGACAGCCGACGCGGATCGAAAAAGGATCGTAAACATAAGCTCAAAGGCGAACCACGAAATCTATTCCGATCCGGATGTAACCCGCGGCAGCGACGGCTGGATTCGAATCGACTGGAAGGATGTTCAGAAATTTCGCGATGGCTTGACGATTGATGCCTTCGGCCTACCGCCGGTCGGGAATGCAATTGCCAAGGTGATGCCCCCGTGGATGCTGGCGTGGGCTGCGTCTCACGGGGAGAAAGATGGATATTCCAAGCTCATGTTCAGTGCCCCTGTAATCGGAATCATTACGGTGCGCGACCGTTATGACCAGGAAAACTGCCTCCGCGCGGGGCGGATCTGGCAGCGTGGACATTTGCTGGCAACCGCTCGCGGCCTGGCTGGACGCCCTTGCAACGAGGCCGTAGAGATGATTGACTTCGAGAAGGCGCATAATAAACCGGCACTGCGGGCTACACTGCTTGGCGAAATCCTGGGCGACCCTGCGTGGCAACCCACCTTCCTTTTCTATATGGGATATCCTACGTTGACAGCGCGGGCCAGTCCGCGCCGCCCAGTGGAAAATGTAGTTCTATGATGTTGCCTTGCATGCGTCTCTCGCGGAGCGCGAGAGAGTGAGGTACGAGAAAATAGTCAAATGCCTGATCAAAAGCCCAATCCTACGCCAGTGTCTCCGGTAGTTCCCAAGATCCCAGTCGAAGGCGCGCCGCAGATTCAACGCGGTCCCACCATCCGAATCGGCGACGAATTCGGCACCGCCAAGCGCAACCTGCCGCCCGTCAAG
>JBAVZU010000346.1:0-4290 GCA_049588915.1 Candidatus Sulfotelmatobacter sp. | reverse complement strand
AGACTGTAGACCCGGTCGTACAGGAAGTAATGGCCATAGTCCGGCAGATGCACGGAATAGATGGCAAAGAAGACGCGATCGAGCTGGCGTTACAAGAGGCTTTGGCCAATGCCGTGATCCATGGGGCCAAAGAGGACCCCTCGCAGACGGTGGAGTGCCTTGTCAGCACCGACGAGCAGGCGGGCATCCTGATCGTGATACGTGATCCGGGAACTGGCTTTGCGCCCGATGCCATTCCAAGCTGCACCGTCGGGGAGAACGTCTATTCCAACCACGGGCGCGGAATTTTTCTCATCAACCAGCTTATGGATACCGTCGAGTTCAGAAAGAACGGCACCGAAATCCGCATGGTGAAGCGATAGCCGCGATGCGCGCCGGGTCTACTCGTTCACTACGATGCCGAGAGCTTTCATCTTGCGATAGAGATGACTTCGCTCCAGCCCCAGCACCTCGGCCGCGCGCGTGACGTTACCGTGATTCTCGTCGAGCTTCTTCAGAATGAAATCGCGTTCGTAGGCGTCGCGCGCCTGATGCAATGTGGAGAACTCGCTTCGAGCCGCGCGCCGGTGACCATCGCGGTAGACCAGCGGAGGCAGATGTTTGCGGTCCAGGCGCGTGATCAAAGGATTCATGATCACAATCCTCTCAATCACATTTCGCAGTTCGCGCACGTTGCCGGGCCATGAGTAGCGCATGAGGCCTTCTATCGCATCGTCGGTAATTTCGCGCGGCCGCCTTCCATATGTCGCTGCGAGATCTTTTAGAAACTGCCGCGCCAGCAGCGGGATGTCTTCTTTTCGGTCGCGCAGAGGAGGCACAAAGAAAGGAATCACATTCAAGCGGTAAAACAGATCTTCGCGAAAATTTCCAATTGAGATTTCCTCCTCCAGATCCTTATTCGTGGAAGCGATGATGCGCGCATCAACGGTAATCGTCTCCTCGCTGCCCAAAGGGGCTACGCGCTGTTCATCCAGCGTGCGCAGAACCTTGGATTGGGTTTTCAGGCTCATATCGCCTACTTCATCGAGAAACAGCGTCCCCCCATTCGCTTTCTGAAACTTGCCTTCTTTGTCGACGGCCGCTCCAGGGAACGATCCCTTGTAGTGGCCGAAAAGCTCACTCTCGATCAGGTCTTCCGGAATGGCCGCACAGTTGACCTCGACGAAAGTCTCATCCTTGCGCAGGCTCTGGGCATGAATTGCGTGCGCCACCAATTCCTTCCCCGTGCCCGATTCACCATAGATCAGAACGCGGCCGTTGGTCGGGGCCATCAGCCCAATCTGCTGGCGCAGTGCTTTCATCGGGATACTGTTGCCGACGATCACACTCTTGGGGTGCAGTTGTTTTTTGAGATCGACATTCTCGTGACGAAGTTTTTTGGATTCGATCGCATTCTTGACCAGAATCAGCGTCTTGTCGATGGATAACGGTTTTTCAAGAAAGTCATACGCGCCCAGCTTGGTGGCGCGCACGGCGGTTTCGATGTTGCCGTGTCCAGAAATCATGATGACTTCGGGCGCATTCTCCAATTCGCGAATTCGTTCCAGCGTCTCCAGGCCATCGATGCCGGGCAACCAAATGTCGAGCAGCACCACTTCATACGTGTGCGCGCGCCGCAGCAGTTTGAGACATTCCTCCCCGCTCTCGACCGATGCAGTGTCATAACCTTCATCGGCCAAAACTCCTTCAAGGGATTCCCGAATGCCGGTTTCGTCGTCTACTACGAGAATTTTATGCATGCTGGGCTGTAGGAGCGGCGAAGGCGGGCTCCGGAACTACCGGCAATTCCACGATGAAGCGCGCCCCTACCGGCTGATTTTGCTCGACTCGAATCGATCCATGATGCTCTTCAATGACCCTGCTCACGATTGCTAGTCCCAGGCCTGTCCCCCGCTTTCTGGTAGAGAAGTACGGAAGAAAAAGTCTTTCCTGCAGCTCGCGACTCACGCCGTGTCCGGTGTCCGCGACGGTGATTTCGACCGCGTCGCGGCTGGCGACTAACGAGGTTGAAATATGAATCTCGCGCACCAGGGAATCTTGCATTGCTTCGGCTGCATTGTCCACCAGGTTTGCCACCGCCCGCTTGATCGCTTCCGCGTCCGCCATCACTTTCGGCAGGTCCGGAGCGAGCGATTTGTGAAGATCGATGCCGTCCATTCTTCCGTTGAACATGGAGAGCGCACTGTCGATCACGTCGTTGATATCGGCCGGGTGCGGATTGGATGCAGGGAAGCGAGCCAGGCTGGAGAACTCATCCACCAGGCGCCGCACGGTTTCAACCGCGCCCGCGATCGTTTCAGCGCAGGACCGAACGATCTCGAGCGACGCTTTGTCGGGAGCCGATGCGCGATCCAGATGTCGTTGAATGCGCTCGGCCGAGAGCGCGATCGGTGTAAGCGGGTTCTTGATTTCATGTGCTACCCGGCGCGCCACCTCGCGCCACGCTGCCTGTTTCTGACCCTTCAGAAGATCCGAAAGATCTTCGAAAACTATGACGTATCCGGACTGCTCCTCCTCCCGGCGCAAGGTTGCAACGGTTACCGCGACGTGCAGGGATGCACGTTGCAGCGGCATTTCCATTTGGCTCGTGGTCATTCCCATGCGGTCGGCGCGGCGTAGAAGCGGTTCCAGATCCTGCAGAACTTCGGAAGGAAATATTTCCGCAAGGCGAGCTCCTCGCAGCACATTATTTCCATCTGCATAACCCTCAGGGTGAAACATGCGCTGCAGCGCATGGTTCGCGTGCGTCACATTTCGGCTGGCATCGAGCGACAGAACCCCCGTCGGAATACTTTCGAGGATGGTCTCCATCTGACGGCGACGCTGGTCAAGTTCGGCATTCGCCATGCTTACATCGCGGCTGGACGATTCAATCTGTCGACGGCTGGTTTCCAGTTCCTCCGCCATGCGATTGAAAGAACGAACTAAGTCTCCAATCTCATCCGCAGCGCTGACGTCGATGCGGTAATCCAGCCTCCCGCGAGAAATTTCCTGGGTTGCCTCAGCCAGCGCAGCCAGTGGGCGAGTCACCAACTTCGAGAGAAACAGCGCCAGCCACGTGGTTACAAACAGCACCATCATGGTCAGCAACAGAAGGAGGCTCATGTAAGTCTGGCGGACGTGCTTCCGCTCGCGGCTGAGCTGGAGATAACGCTGCTGGCTGGCCTCGATCTGTTTTACGGTCCGTGAGAACTCCTGCGGCAGGGGCATAGCCACGAGTATTGCTCCGTTCGCACCGACGGTGGCGCTGCCGAGCGTGTACTCAGTTTGATCCCAGGTGAATTGCGCCGATTGTCCAGCCGCTGCCTGGGCAAGTGGCAACTGCTGCTTCAAGACCGCCCAGGGAGCGGGCGCTCCCAGACTGGCCTCGACAACCCCGTTCTGGATCGCAAAACTGAATCCGCCTTGCAAAGTGGGTTCGTGGAGACGAAACTGCTCGACGGCGCCGGCGAATCCGTGACCTTCGAAAGCTCTCTGCGTCTCCGGTGCGGCCGCAATGGCGAGCGCTTCCGAACGCGCATTCTGAGCGGCATAGTTGGCCAGCAGCGAGGCCATCGCATCGGTATCGGCGCGAACTTCTTCCACCGGTGTAGAGAACCACTTGTCGATCGAGCGGTTCATCAGGCCATAGGCAAACCAATACATGACCATGACGGGAACGAAAGAAAGCAACAACGCCCCGACCACCATGCGCGTGCGAAACTTCGACCCCAACACCCCCAAACGTCGTTCCGCGAACAGCTTGAGCAGATTGCGCGCCAACACAAAGGTGAGCGCAACAAATAGAAGAGAAATAAGCAGCGAGAGGGCATAGAAAACTACCACCTGCTGGTTCGTGTCAGGACGGAGAATGGTTTGATTAAATGCCGTTTGTGAAACCAGGATAGCGAATAACAGAAAGACAGCGATGGCGAGCAGCACGATGAGCCGCTTGCGATTGGTATTCTGAGGCCGGGTTGGAGCGGTCTGGGGCACGCGAATCCGGGGCACGCGAATTGGTCGGCACAGAGATGCAGTTCAAACGCCACTGCGCGCCGTGAACCTACCGAACTCATTATAGAGGCTAGTGGAAGGCCGAGAAGCGGGCTTTCTCCGCCCGCTGGGCGAGCGTGTCAATGAGCGTCGCCGCGCCCTGCTGCGAGCTCATCCAGCACTGAGAAGTAGGCCTCTTTGGGGAAATATGCCCGGTCAAAAAGCAGCGCCTGCCCGCGCGCGCCATGCGAATGAGAGCCGATCCAGGAATATTTGTCGGTAAAGCCCCAGGTCTGGATCGCGCTGCAGCCCGCATTG
>JBAVZU010000345.1:0-7362 GCA_049588915.1 Candidatus Sulfotelmatobacter sp. | reverse complement strand
CAAGAGCGATGTCCATCACATCGCCGCCTGGCCGTGGATGGATTCGAACACGGCTCCCGGGCCGCACGACCATATCCGCAATATGCAGGTCATCCGCTGGTTTCTTGGCTTCGAGGAGTTGAAATTCCCACTCGTTCATGGCATCTCCTCTTTCGAAGGTCGCAATTCCCGCAGAGTTCCATGAAGCTTCATCACGTACTCCATCGGCAAGGACTCTGTTCTTTCGAGCATTTTGCGGGCGCGTTCGTCACTCTGGCGCATCTCCTGCTTTTCTTCGTCGGTCATGGTCAGAATGCGCAGTGCGAGAATCTCATCGATCTCTGTTCCGTCGAACAAGTCACCAGGACTCTCCGGCGCAATCTGCGGATAGTCGTAGAGAATAATTGGGGAGGCTAGCATGGTATCGTGTGAGCCCTCATTTCCTACTAGAACAGGCCATACGCCTATGTTCCGGCAATCTCCAGCCATCTCGCGCAGATTCTCCGGCGGCTCCAGCAAGGACACAAACTGACCACCATTCACGCCGAGCAGCACATGGGCAGAGACTAGGGATCGCATCAACGCTGCTTCCCGAGTAATCTGCCCGTTGTCTTTGTCGACAGAAGTGAGATTTTTCACACGAATCTGAACTTTGAACAGTCGCTCGCCCACGGCGACGGCTTGTGCCTCAACCACTCCTTCGACTAGGTCCTGCCTTCGTTCGATCGATCCAATCAGGCGACCGCTTTCATCGCACAGAGGCTCCGTCCCTTGTTTCGCGGGAAACGAGAATTTCCACTCGAGCGGTGAGGCTGCGATGCCATCCAGCTTGCAGGGCGGCAGATTCACTTCGCATTCGATCGCCTCCTGCCAGGGGGCTATTGCCCTGTCGTCGGTCGTAATCATCGGAACTGAATCAAAACGATTCGAGTCAGCAGGAAAGTGTTCTAACGCTTGGCGACTCAACTGGTGCACCGAGCGATCCACCAACTTCAAGAAACGCAGTTTCACCTCTATAACAGTGACGAACTCTTGCAACGGATCCCCTTGCGCCGGATCCCCTTGCACCGAATCCTCTTGCACCAGGCACTCGGTTTGCATGCTCCAGGCATCGGATCCGCTCTGCGCTTCGCTGTAGGATTTCTGATACAGCACCCCGAAATTGAACCGCTGACGATTCTTTACCGACGAAGGCCTGTATGGATAGAGCATGTAGCCTTCATACAGCACGGCCTTCGCGATGGCGTCAACGTGTTTGGTATTCATCGCGCCACCGGTTCCCCAAGCGCGGAAAACATTCGCTCCAGCGCCTGCTCCCACGTAGGGATCGCATGCGTCACCTTGTATTCATACAGACGTTTGAAAACATCCCGGCGCAGGCAAAGCCAAGCACTGTTGGGGTAATAAATTTCCATCATCTCTTGCCAGACCTTCACCGGAAGTCTGAAACGTGCTTCCTTTTCCCACGGAATGGGGGCGACTTGCAGTTCTCCTCCAGCAGTCGCATAAAATACCGTGCCACTGAATAAAAATTCCAGTGGCACATCCCCATCTTCCAGCCCCTGAAAGTACTTGGTGGCGGCTACGTTGAAATCAAACGTGCAGGCCACAGGAAGATCGACTACAGCATTATCTTGAAATGCAGAAGCCACTACGCTGGCATTAGTCCACAGCATCGTTTTCAACGTCTGTCCCCAGCGCTCGGGCGAATCAAACAAATCACGAAGTTGCTTTTGATCTTCGGCGGTATACTGCCTCCGCGCCACCTCGATCTGAATCTGACAGCGCAATGCGACCGAATGGATAATCTCGTTCCCCACAGCATTGCTGATGTGGAGCTTAAAGAGAAGCGTAGGCGCCGCCGCAAAACGCTGTGCTTCCGCGGTTTCGATCTTGAAATTCAGATCAGGCATTCGCGCCCTCTGTTACCACACTGGCTTTCAGTTTGAGGCCATCAAAAAACTGGCCGATCTTCTGCCATACCTCGGTTCCACCTGAAAGGCCTCGCCAGTTCCCGCGAATGATCCCCACTAGTTTGTAACACTCATCGATGGGAAGGACGTAATACTCGGCCGGGGCCGATCCCCGGACATATCCAATACGATTGACAAGCAGAGCTTCAACGTCTGATTCCATTTCTTTCAGCACTGGATTGGCATTTTCAAGCTCACTCCAGGTTTCGAGCGCTAATTGTGACTCCGTCGCGCCTGCCGGGCTGGGGTAGAACGCGACCACCCTCGCGTCCGGAGTACTGCGGTAAAAAAAAGCCATGCTGATCGGTACCATCAAGGCTTCCCACTGCGCATCGGACAGGTGGAAATTTTGCAACGCCAGAACGCGGCGAGGAACCCGCTTGTATTTCGTTCCTTGCGCGCTGAATAAAATTGCGCAAGCATCACAGGTGCACAGCAGTTTCCGGCTTGCCGGTTCAATCAGGTGGGGATGCTCAGACAGAACTTCAGCGCTGCAAAGTTCACATCGTTCGACCTCGCGCCTGCGGCGAACGAACTGGCGCAAAACCCCAAACGCGTTCTCGTATCCCAGTTGAGCTTCGCTCATTATGCCTTCGTTTAACTTCTCAACTTTCGTTACTTGAAACCTCAAGAAATTGCCACACCCGCAATCGCGCCGCCCAATTTGCCCAATGGTACGAAACCAGCCGATCCGGCTTCCTCCAACCCTTCAACCACCAAGCCTGTCATGTCAGGTGCGGCTTCGAACAAAGCATCTTCAACCATTTTCTTGAGAGTGTTGCCGGTGGATCCGCAACTATGTCCGGTAACTCGAAGTCTTAATCGCACTGTGCCGCCAGTAAGGCTAAGTAATTCCAATTCGCCCCCGCCTTTGCGCACAGACGCACGAACCTTCTCCAACGCCTGCTCCACGCGATTTTCCAGGTCAAGCGGATGTAGACCGTACAGCACCAACAGGCTGCTGACCAGAGCATCCCGCCCCAAATCATCAATAATTTTCTGTCCCGTATCGCGGTCCTTCGCGATGATCTCCAAGGCCTGTTCCAAACCCGCAGCATTCAAATCCAATATCAATTGGACCAATGCTTTCGCGCTGGCGCGTTTTTCTGGCTGCGTAATGGAGTCCAGTTCCGCGACTAGTTCGCCGATCCGCTGGATCTTGGCCCGAAAATCTTTATCATCTGCCATAGATTGGTGGTCCATTCTTGGGAACTTGATCTGCACCTGAGTCAGACAAAGAAACGGAGGAGGGCCCCGCATGAACTCGGCGACCCTCACTCCGTTGCTGGTCAGCCCAGAATTAAGTTTGAACACCGAACATCGGAGAGTGGTGGGTCTTCAGCACCTTCCCATCTCCCAGATACATGTGCACGCCGCAAGGCAAACATGGATCGAAGCTCCGCACCGCACGCATGATATCGATGCCCTTGAATTTTTCCGGCCCGTTCTCTTCAAAGATCGGGGTGTTCTGCACTGCGTCCTCGTAAGGCCCGGGAGTGCCATAAATATCGCGCGGATTGGCGTTCCAGGGGGTTGGAGGATACGGATGATAATTCGCGATCTTGCCCTTGCGGATCACCACGTGGTGCGAGAGTACACCTCGAACCGCCTCATGAAAGCCGCACCCAATCGCCTCTTCAGGCACTTTGAAGTCGGACCACGTTCTGGTTCGGCCGCCGTGGAGTTCTTCCATCGCCCTCTCGGCGAAGTACAGGGCGCACGCAGCCGCGTAAGCCTGGAAGTAGGTGCGCGCTCGGTCGCGTTCGATAGCATTGCTCCACTGCGGAATCTTCCATTCAAATTCGACCTCAGGTTTCGACATTGTCTTGGGCAGATAGATCTTCACGCTCTGGCCGGTGGCTTTGATGTAACCGATATCCACCAGTCCAGCAAGCGCTGTCGCCCACAATCGAGCGATGGGACCTCCGCCCGTATCGAGAGCCAGGTGGTCGCCCGTTCGCTTGTCGAGCCAGCGAGGAGACATTACCCATGTATATTTTCCGCCGAAATCGCGCTTCTGCGGACGGGGGATCGTCGTCTGGTTCCACGGATGATTCTTATCTACCGGATTTCCCAAGGGGTCAGTTTTTACAAAAGTTTCCTCGTTCTTCCAGTCGTCGTAATAGGAGCTGCCCAGCAGAATTCGCATATTCAGGTTGATATCCACCAGGTCGGTAGTGAGCAGTTTGCCGTCGACCACCACACCGGGCGTGACGTACATGGCGCGGCCCCATTTCGTCATGTTCTCGTACTTGTAATCGCAAACTTTCGGATCTTGGAACGATCCCCAACAGCCGAGCAGAATGCGACGACGCCCGACTTCTTCGTATCCCGGCAGAGCCTCGTAAAAGAAGTCGAAAAGATCGTCGTGCAGCGGGACCACCTTCTTCATGAACTCGACATACTTCATAAGCCGAACCACATAGTCGGTGAACAATTGCACCGTCGGAACCGTTCCAACTCCTCCCGGATAAAGCGTAGAGGGATGAACGTGACGGCCCTCCATCAGGCAAAACATCTCGCGCGTCATGCGGCTCATCTGCAGGGCTTCAAGATAAAACGAGCCGCTAAATGGATTGAGTGCACGCATAATATCGGCGATCGTCCGGAAGCCATGTTCGTTCGAGTGTGGCGCCGGCGTAGATTCTGCTTTCGCCAGGACCTTAGGATTGGTTTCTTTTACCATCTGCTCGCAGAAATCGACACCTACCAGGTTGTCCTGGAAGATATTGTGATCGAACATGTATTCGGCGGCTTCGCCGAGATTGACGATCCATTCCGCAATATCCGGGGGACGAACTCCGAAGGCCATATTCTGAGCATAGGTCGCACAGGTGGCATGGTTGTCGCCACAGATGCCGCAGATGCGGCTGGTGATAAAGTGCGCATCCCGTGGATCTTTCCCTTTCATGAAAATGCTATAGCCGCGAAAAATGGAAGAAGTGCTGTGGCACTCCGCCACACGCTTGGCGTCGAAGTCTATTTTCGTAAAGATGCCGAGACTACCGACGATGCGGGTGATGGGATCCCAGTTCATCTCCACCAGATTTTTCTTTTTACTGGAAATGTCGGTCGTCGGCGCAGTGATGGTACTCATAAATTGTTGCTCCTTTTCTCTCGGTTGCTGAATGTGTTCTACGCCCGCCTAAAAAGCTCTTGGCTGGTAGCCGGTGGTCAGCTCCGCCCGCGGATGCCGCCACTTTGGTTCTTTGTTCGCCGTGCTTTGAGTGATAGAGCGCAGTGCCCGTATGGCCCGTCCGTAGACGCTAATGCCAGTGCTCGAAAGGTGCGCTCCGGGTGGCTCATCCATGAACGGCATGAATTTGTCGGGAAAGCCTGGCATGGTGCATCCAATGCAAATACCACCGACATTGGGACATCCGCCAATGCCCGCCATCCATCCCCGCTTCGGGACGTTGCAATTGACAACCGGCCCCCAGCAGCCGATCTTCACGATACATTTGGGCGACCCATATTCTTGCGCGAAGTCGCCTTGCTCGTAATAACCCGCCCGGTCGCATCCTTCATGAACGGTCTTGCCAAACAACCACGTAGGCCGCAGTTGATCATCCAGCGGAATCATCGGGGCCAATCCCGCGACTTGATACAGCAGATAAAGAACGGTCTCCATGAAATTGTCAGGCTGGACCGGACATCCAGGCACGTTCACGATGGGCAATCCCGCCTTCGATCGCCAGTCCCAGCCCAGGTAATCGGCCAATCCCATCGCGCCAGTAGGATTGCCCTCCATGGCATGAATTCCACCGTAGGTCGCGCAGGTTCCGATCGCGACTACCGCCAGAGCATGCGGCGCCAGACGGTCGATCCACTCATTCGTAGTAATGGGCTGTTTGGTCTCTGGGTCGGTCCCCATGGCGGCCCAGTAACCTTCCTTCTTTATATGTTCGTTGGGGATTGAGCCTTCGACTACGAGGACGAACGGCTCCAGTTTGCCCTCCTCGGCAAGATAAAAAAACTTCATAAAGTCGTCGCCCACTTCATAAGCCAGCACAGGGTTATGCAGGTGAACCTTAGGTAGTCCAGGGATTGCCCCCAGCACGACATCTTCAATGCTGGGTTGCGTAGCCGCCGTGATTGAAACAGAATCCCCGTCGCAGCCAAGACCAGCGGTAATCCAAAGAATATGTATCTCTTTTACTGCGGGTGCCTTCTGCGTCGTTCGCCCGTATGGAACTGCATGTGTACCCATAACGTGATCCTTTCCATCGAAGCATTGATCGAAATAGTGCGTGTGGAGAAACGCTCAGCGTTCGCGAACAGCTCGCTATCTGCTTAGTTCTACTTAAAATCAACGAGTTGACCAGATAAGGATCGACCTGTGGACAGATTGCAACAAGGGCAGGACGCCTGTTTTATTTCTACGGGAATTTCCTGCGAAGGGCATCGGGGAATCCCTGAGGCGGGAGATTGCCGACGGGAGGATAAGATCTATTTCGAGGTCATGCCGTCTTTTCCCTTACGTTCCATTCCACGGCATGCTGCACCAGTTCCCGCGCGCTGCGCAGGCATAATTTTTCTTTGATGTGCGCCTGGTAGGACTCCACGGTTTTTACACTGAGGTGGAGAACCTCAGCGATTTGCCGCGTTCCGTGCCCTTCTCCAATGAGGCGAAAGACTTCCAGTTCCCGGTCAGTGAGCTCGGAGATCGATGAATGTTCGGAGGGATTCGCACCCCGGACGTAGTGTCGCAACATGCTGTTGGCGATGCGGCCGCTGACGTAGATTTCCCCGCTGAGGATGCGCCGCAGCGCCACGAGCACCTTCTCGGTCGCCTCCTGCTTCATGATGTAACCGTTGGCGCCCGCTCGGAGAGCCCGCTCCGCGTAGATCGATTCGTCATGCATCGACAGAATCAGCACGGGCAGGCGCGGTGCCGTGAGGCGAATATTCTTCAGCAGTTCCAAGCCGTCCGGACCATTCAGCGAAATGTCGACGATGAGAATGTCAGGTTTCAGGGCGGCGATTGCAGTCAATGCCGCGTGCATCTCCTCGGCGTCGCCACAAACCGCGAGGTCTGGCTCCTGATTGATGAGCAACGCCAGTCCCTGTCGCACGATGGGGTGATCGTCGACTACGAAGACCTTTTTTTTTCTTGCGCTGAAGTTATGGTGATCCTTCGTAAGCATGGCAGCCTTTGCGGACTCGTTTATAGTCGCTCTTATGTGCTTTTTCTTCCATACTTTCCTGCGGTCATCGGAAATACGCAGGTGATAGAAACTCCCTGAGTCCCGCTTTCCACTTTTAAAGATCCGCCGATCATTCGAGCTCGATAGTTCATGGTATGCATCCCCATGCCGGACTTGTTCTTATCGGAATCCGGCAGACTTGAACCGTCGTTTTTTATCCTCAAAGTGCCCGATCCGCCTTGGGAGAGAAGATTGATCACGAT
>JBAVZU010000344.1:0-4080 GCA_049588915.1 Candidatus Sulfotelmatobacter sp. | reverse complement strand
CACCATCTCGGTGCCTTTTACGTTGGTCTCGATAGTTCGCACCGGACTCTCAATGATGCGTCGAACTCCGACGGCGGCAGCCATGTGGAAGATGACATCCGATTCGTCCACCAGCTCGGCCAGAAGTCCGCGGTCCATTACGCTCTCGAAAAAACAGTGAACGTTCGGATTGGCCCGCAGGTGACGGATATTTTCGACCGATCCCGTGCTCAAATCATCCAGCAGAATGACTTGCTGTCCTCGAGCAACCAGAGCTTCCGCCAAATGTGATCCGATAAATCCGGCGCCGCCTGTAATCAATGAAGTCATTAGGGTCTCCTGGGTGAGGCGAAGTGATCGTTCGTAAAGCTCTTGGATCTTTGGTACAAGGCGCTTAGGGGTGAGCGTCTTTTTAAGGGGAGCAGGTGGGAGTCAAAAAAGGTTAACCGGCCGCAAGTGCTGTCAGGCGACTCGGGACCGTTTATTCCGTGGCGCAATTTCGCCAACGCCTGAACGAGAATTCAGTGCTTGATAAGCGGGGAGCTGCTGAGCCAGTTCAGAACCGTGCAAGCTTGGCCGAGGTAGCGCGGGCTCTGTAATGGTGTACTTCAAGAGGCAGTGGAAGGCGCGCACGCCGTCTTTCCAGCCGATCTTCTTGCCTTCTTCGTAGGTGCGGCCCCAGTAGCCGATGCCGACCTCGTAGATCCGCAGCCGCCGCTTGGCGACCTTCACCGTGATCTCGGGCTCAAAACCGAAGCGGTCTTCCTCGATGGGAATGGATTGAATCACCTCGCGGCGGAAGGCTTTGTAGCACGTCTCCATGTCGCTGAGGTTGATGTTGGTAAGGCAATTCGAGAGCAGCGTGAGCAGCCAATTTCCCACCGAGTGCCAGAAATAAAGTACGCGATGAGGGCCCGCGCCAAGAAAGCGCGAGCCATAGACCACATCCGCTTTCCCTTGGATCAAGGGCTCGAGTAGAGTGGGGTATTCGGACGGATCGTACTCAAGATCGGCGTCCTGGATGACGACGAAATCTCCGGTAGCTTCCTGAATGCCGCGCCGGAGAGCCGCTCCCTTGCCCATGTTGCGCGGTTGCAAGAAGACACGAACGTTCTCGTGCTGCCCTTGCAGTTCGGCAAGAATGTCGCGGGAGCCGTCGATTGAACCGTCATCGACGCAGATCAGTTCAAGGGGCAGGGGAACAGCCAACACGCGCTCCACAACGGGGCGAAGTGTTCGGCGCTCGTTGTAGATCGGCATTATTACGGATAGGGTCATCGGTCGTTGCTGAACTGCAAAAAACGTTCAGTAAATCGAAATCAGGTAGAAGACAAGCTACAATCTTCGTCCGATTCAATAAAGCCTCACATACTATGAGGTCGTGCTATCTTCATCGTTCTTCTCATAATAGTAGCTGGCGGAGCGAGTGTAATAGCCATGATAGTAGCGATAGCCATAATAGCCGTCCCGTCGGGTGTCGACCTTGTTGAAAACGCTTCCGAGTATCCGTCCGCCGGAGTGCTCCATAACGCGGCACGCTCGATTGAGCGCGGCTCGCGACGTTTTATCCGACTCCACCACCATGATGACCCCATCGACCAAGGTTGAGATGATCGTGGCATCGGTGATCGGTAAGATTGGTGGAGAATCGATGATGACATGATCAAATTTCTGACGCAAGATCTGCACCAACTTTTCCATTTTTATAGAACAGAGAAGTTCTGCTGGGTTCGGTGCCCTTGGCCCGGAGGAAAGCAAGTAAAGAGTGTCCAAGCCGGGCACCCGCTTCAACAGCGTCTCGTCATATTCGTAAGCACCTGTCAGGATGCCGGACAAACCGCTGCCGGTCGCCGTATTCAACGCTTTCGATAGTCCAGGCCTTCGCATGTCTGCGTCGACTAGCAGAACACGACTGCCTTTCTGAGCTAAGGTCGCCGCCAGGTTCAGCGACGTCGAGGTCTTTCCTTCGCCCGGCTGGGAACTGGTGACAAGCAGAACTTTCGGGGGCTGTTCGGCCATGGAAAGAAGAACCGAAGTGCGAAGCGCACGGTATGCTTCGGAAATGGCCGCTCCGGGTTTTTGCAGCACTGCCAGTTCGACAGCTGTGGGCAGCGAGTGGCCATTGCCATTCCCTGACAGGAACCCGGACCGCAACACCAAGGAGGAAGTCCCCATGGGTATAATCGCCAGCGTGGGCAATCCGGTAAGCTTCTCCATTTCCTGAGCGTTCTTGATGGAATTGTCCAGGGCCTCCTGCGTGAAAGCCAGCGCGATACCCAACGCCAGGCCCGCCGCCAAGGCGAATTCAATGTTCCGCAACTTGTTCGGACGAACCGGATAAGTAGGGATGGCAGCTTCATCAATGGTGTGGATGTTCGTGGCTCTTAAGCCCGCCGTGACGGTGGCGTCCTTTAAGCGCTGCAGTAAGCCGTCGTATAGTGTTTGATTCGAGTCCAGTTCACGTTTCAAGAGATTGTATTCAATCAAGAACTGGCTGCCCTTATCCACTTCCTTCTTTTGATCGGCCAGTGCTGCAGCAAGAAATTGCTGGCGACGCGCGGCCGCCAGGAATTCGTTCCGAATATTCTCCACCATGCGCTTGCGTTCTCGCACGATCAGCGCGTCGACATCCTTCATCTGATCCTGCAGCCTGAGCGCCTTCGGGTAGGTCGGGCCGTATTGCGCTAGGGCCTCGGAGTACTGTTCTTTCAGATCGAGTTCTTTCGCTTCCAGGCTCGCGAGAGGGCCGTTGTTCGCCGCAAGAAAGCCGACCTGAGCGTCGTTCGTCGCCACCATTTTGTAAAGCGATTCCTTGGTGAGGCGATCGCTCTGCGCTTGGTTGAATTCTTTGCTCAAATCCTCAAACCTGGATTCAGCGACGGTCTGCTTCTCACCGAGATTGGCGATATTGTTGGCTCTTTCATAGTTCACCATGGCCTGCTGAGCCTTTTCCACTTTCACCTTCAACTCATCGAGCTGACCTTCCATCCATCCCGTAGCCTGACGGGTAGCGTTGTATTTCGTCTGAAAGTTATTTTCCACAAAGTTTTTGATCAGACTGTTGACCACCAGCGAAGTTTCGCGCGGGTCTGTGCTCTCATAGCTCACCGTCACCATGTGGGTATCTTTTGTCCGTTCGACTTTGAGCCGACCTCTAAATTCCGCAATGAGCGCGTTCTTGGTTGCTGGCGTCATGGTTGCCGCCGTCTTCTCGGTTGCGCCCAGGCCCAACTGTTGAATTGTTTCCCAGATCAAATTGTCGCTCTGCAGGATACTGACTTCGGTGGCCAGGAATGAATCGTCGGCTTCCCCAGTGCGGAAGAGCTCGTTCAGGGATTGCAAGAGCGGCAACTCGGCCTCGATGTCAAGGCGCCCCGTGGCCTGGTAGACAGGTTTGACTTTGAACGAGTATACGGCCACCAACGCCGTGAGAATCGCGGCAGTCGCCAGGATCACCCACTGGTGTTTAACCAGAATGTCCCAAGTCGCGCGCAATTGGCCAAACGCGTCGACGGAGACGTCCCCATCGAGGACCGAATACGAGCGGGGCTCTATCCGCGAGGGTTGCGCACTCAATGAACCTGTGGCCAGACGTGCCATTTCCTGTCGATGAGTCAATTCATTCTCTGCCATGATTAGCCTCTAATTTTCAAGCTCAGCTTACTGGGAAATTTATTCGTGCCTGCTGACATTTTTAAATGCGGGACGCTAGAATCGGCTGTAAGTCGCCGCTGCAGCCACCGCACCGGGAACGGAAGAGAGTGTGCGTATCGCGCGCTTTCCGCCACTCGCGGGAACGTACAACACGTCATTGCTTTGCAGGATTTGATCGGGGGAATGTCCGCTCAGAATGTTCGAAATGTTGAGCGCGATCTCTTTGCGGCCGGTGGGGACCGTCGCGTCTTTCCGGATAATGACGGCCTTTGACTTTTTGGCGACAAACGTCACGTCTCCCGCGATGGCTAAGGCCTCGAGGATTGTTACTTGTTCCTGCGCGCTTTTTAGGTTGTATCCACCGGGGTGGCCGACCTCACCCAGGACGTAGAAGATACCGGCATGCTCAACCGAGACGCGGTCGCCTGGCCATACGGAGAATTGCGA
>JBAVZU010000343.1:0-3796 GCA_049588915.1 Candidatus Sulfotelmatobacter sp. | reverse complement strand
CAGTAAGCTTCGTAACCGCTTCGCTCCTGGCCTTTCGCTTCACAAATCCCGCGGTACGCGCCCTTTACCGGGCGGCTGCGGTCTGGGTGGGGCTGGTAAGTTTTCTCTTTTTTGCTGCAGTTTCCTCGTGGATTATTTTTGGAGTTGCGCGATTGGCCGGGCTGGAATTGAATTTCCATCGAACTGTTGAACTCCTATTCGGGGTAGGTTTCATGGCCGGCGCGTATGGAGTCATCAACGCAAGCTGGACTCGAACCACGCGGAAAACTGTCCGGCTGGCGAACCTGCCGTTGGCCTGGCGTGGCCGAAAAGCGGCGCTCATTAGCGATTTGCATCTTGGACACGTCCGGAACGGCAGCTTTCTCCGGCGTATGGTCGGAAAGATATTGAGTGAAGCCCCGGATGCGATCTTCATTGCTGGCGATTTGTACGACGGGACTGCTATTGACGCAGGACCAGCCGCGGAGCCCTTAAGCAAACTAAAAGCGCCGCACGGTGTGTTCTTCGTAGCCGGAAATCACGAGCAATTTGGGGATGACAGTAAGTATCTGCGTGCCATCACCGCGGCCGGGGTGCGAGTGCTGACCAACGAGAAAGTCGAAGTGGACGGTTTGCAGATTCTAGGGATACCTTACCGCAACGCCGTGCAAAATGGACAATTTGCTTCGGTGCTGCACGGCATGCGCGTGGATCGGGAGCGCGCGAGCATCTTACTGACTCATGCACCTGACCATCCTGAGATAGCGGAGGCCGCGGGCGTATCCCTACAACTCTCCGGGCATACTCATCTTGGGCAGTTCATTCCCTGGAGCTGGATGGCGCGTCGAGTGTACCGGCAATTCGTGTACGGCTTAAGCCGCATCGGAAAAATGCAGGTGTTCACTTCAAGCGGGGCCGGAACCTGGGGACCACCACTTCGCCTGGGATCGAACCCTGAAATCGTGGTGCTCCAGTTTGAGTGAGGTTCGACTACTATTTCTCTGGAGCCCCTTGAGGCTCCACAGCGCCCGGCATTATCGTCAGTGGCGCTGAACGCTGCTCTTCGAGTTCGGGATGCGGCAGCGGCTTGCGAGGCAGCATCTGGTCGCGCATGGCGGTGTTGTAAACGAACATTGCCTCCACGGTTGCGGCCTGGGCCAGATCTGCGGCTTGTAAGCGCTCATATGTGTCCATATTCGTATGATGCGTGCGCGATCCGTAGTCAAGGCGGTCCTGAATGAACTGGAAGCCCGGGATTCCAACCGCATCAAACGATTCGTGATCGGTACCGCCAGTGTTGCGCGCAGCAATCGTGGTGACGCCGAGATCTTTCAGTGGCTCCATCCATTGAGCAAAGATCGGCGCGACAGCAGTGTTCTCCTGAAGATAAATTCCGAGAATTTTTCCAGAGCCGTTGTCGACATTGAAATAGCCTGAAATCTTCGACTGCTCCGGCATGAGTGCTACGGGGCCGGCAGGCTTTCGGAGCCAGTCGGGTTTTTCCAATTGATCGGGCGCGGTGGAGAGCGGCACGTATCCAAAATGCTGCTTTACGTAGCCGATGGAACCAAAGAGCCCCTGCTCCTCGCCGGTCCACAGACCGATACGGATGGTGCGCCGGGGCTTTACCTTCAGAGCGTTGAGAATTCGCATCACTTCCATGGCAACGACGGTACCCGCGCCATTGTCCGTCGCGCCCGTCGCTGACGCCCAAGAATCGAGATGGCCGCCCACCATCACGACTTCGTCTTTGAGCTTGGGATCCGTGCCGGGAATTTCGGCAATGGTGTCGAACCCATGCTCATGGTCGCCGAAATACTTAACATCAACATTCATTTCAATGGTGACCGGAACATTTGCTTTAAGCAGACGATAGACGCGTCCATAATTTTCGATCGCCGTCACCACGACGGGAACCGGATCGGCATGATCGCGCTTGTAGGTAAACCAGCCCAAGCCTCCGTCGTCGAAAATCGTGCCCCCGGAACCCCCGTTGTCGCGGCCATCGCGGCTGGGAAGAATCACCGCCTGCGCATGCTCCGAGGCCACAAACTTCCCCGCCTTCTCGAGCAGGGTGAGTCTCTTCAGGAAATCCTGAATCATTTCCGACAGAGGCTTCGGTTTTTCCAGAGGGAATTCGGCAATTTTGGCGAGATCTTTCTCGTCCATGCGCGTGAACAGCGGCTTGTCTACTGGCTTCACCTCGCGCATGTCTCCCAGCAGAACGATTTTCCCGGCCAGCTTTCCTTTGTACTTATCGAAATCTTTCTCGTCCTTAACGTCGAGCCAGATGGCTTGGCCGCTGATTGCGCCGTTCGTGGATGGCGACCAAGGCGCGGCCTGAGCGATAAAGACGGCCGTATCCGGCGAGCTCATCCGCACCCAGGTGTTGAGCTGTTGCCAACCCATACCGAACTCACCCCAGTCTTCGAGATGAGCATTGCTGCAGCCCATGGCAGATAACTGGTCGCGCGTCCACTCGTTGGCGCGATGCAGGTTGGGAGAGCCCGTCAGTCGCGGGCCAATGCCATCCATAAGAGCCGAGGCGAAATCCATTACATGGGAATGGATCAGTCCTTCATCGCGAACCCGCTGGTACATGGCGTAGTCGAGATTCTCTTTTGCAGGCTGCGGCAATTCGTAGGATGGCTTGCCGGCCACGTCCGCAGCATTCTCTTTATTCTTGTCAGCCGCAGAGATGGTGACCGTCAATACACAGCCGAGGAAGATCGCGAATCCAGCCTGGAAAGAATTATGCCATCGCATGTTTCTACTACCCTCCAAAAAGTTCAAAGCAGAGTAGCAGATATCGAATTGGAAAACTAACCTTGCATTCGAAGGCGAGTACCGTGCCTGGCTCGCTGCGATTTTGCCGCGCCGGTCAGCACCCGCGAGGACGGGATGTAACGTTCCCTCCTGAGTTGGTGCGCGCGCCGTTTTCGTGCGCAAGAAAAAACCCCGATCTGCGGAGCAGGACCGGGGTGTTATCAATGCGTGGCTGCGACTTACTGTGGAGTGAAATTCTGGTGATAGCTCAAACTCACCACGTCCTGGAACATGGGCGTTCCGGGAGGCAGGTTGGCCGGGTTCAGAAATTGAGTGTCGAAGAAATAGTTTCGCACCGGAGCGTTATAAGTAGAGTTGCAGCACTTGAATACGCCGGTCGCGTATTGCGAATAGTACATGCTGATCAATGAACCGGCATAGTTCACCTGTCCACCGTTGCCGTTGTCGCTGCGGTCCTCAAGATAGCGCAGGAAATTGTGCATACCGCCGTCTGTACCGAAGTCCTTTAAGCCCGCGGTACTGGCCCAACTGGGCTCGGGGAAGGGTACGCTCTTGCCGGCCGCAATTGCCATCCGGTAGTAGCTGGTGTTCCCCTGGCGTCCTGCAAAAGCTATCGGACTGCTGACCTTAACAGCCTGGTAAGGATTCTGGAAACTTTCAACATCTGTCCAGCCCGTATTCGAGGTCGGAACGGTTGCACCGGACGGTGGATTGGAAAGAAGAGTGACCGCATCAGCAATAATGGCGGCCGCCGAGTGAGGAGTTGTGGGTGTGCCCCCGCTCGGCCAGAACGGATCAGTGGGACCCGTGTTGTAATCGCCCCAAACATAAACCGGTTCCTCGGAAGCGACGGTGAAACCGTTCCCGGAAGTTGCCGGAGATATGGGATGCGGCAAGTAGCTGGTTGCGGCGCTGTTCATGCCACCGTCAACCAGTCGCAGAACGTGCCTGGGACCTGTAACCATGTTCCACTCGGCAGTGGATGGACCTGCCGATGAGGAGTAACACTGGACCGCATTGTTGGTGACTG
>JBAVZU010000342.1:0-4191 GCA_049588915.1 Candidatus Sulfotelmatobacter sp. | reverse complement strand
CTCCTGTTTGGATTTCATAAGTGCCGTCGGCTGGCTGAACTGCGACAGATAGGCCGTCGATTGAAGCAACTACCTCAGAAGTATTCGTCGGAGCAGAGGATCCGAAACAGCCTCTAATCAGGACCAGAATACAAGCTATTTTCAAGAGACTTGAAAGTTGGATGTTGCGCAGCATGCTGCGGCGATTACGCTCGAACATTAATTTCTCCTGCCCTGCTTAAAACCTTGAACTGGCTCACGCAGAATTCCGATTCGCGTTGAAGGGCCATGTAGACTTCCATTTCGCCCAAATGAAGAAAACGAGAATGCCCGTAAGCAGCGTCAATAATCCGATTTTTATGTAGAGCCAGCCTGAAGTCAGAAAAACATACGCCCATCCAAAGAATGCAATGATCATGGGCACGGGGTAAAACCACATCTTGTAAGGCCGCGAACTATCAGGAAACCTTCGCCGCAAGAGTGGGATGGCAAAGAGCTGTCCGAGAAACTGCACCAGAATTCTGGTGGTGATCAATGCGCTGACGAGCTGATCGAGCTTAAGGAATGCGCACGCAATCGATACCGCGCCGAGAACCAGAAGTGAAACTTGCGGATAGTTTTTTGTGGGATGCAGTTGCGAGAATGGACGAAAGAAATATCCGTCGATTGCAGCCGCGTACGGAATTCGCGAATAACCAAGAAGAAGGGCGAAGACTGATCCAAAGGCTGACCAAAGGATCAAGATTGTTACCACGATGGCAGCGCCCCTGCCGTAAAGACGCTCCATGAAGTCTGAAACGATGAAGTTCGAATGAATTTCCTCGCGCCACGGCACCACTCCGATCAACGCCAGATGCAGCGCCAGGTATCCGACACAGCAAATTGCGAGCGAAAACAGAATCGATCGCGGTACAACGTAAGCCGGATTCTGCACTTCGTCACCGATGTAGCAGACATCGTAATATCCAAGATAGTTGTACACGGCGATCAGCGTCGCACTGCCGAGGCCGAATACAAAGCCACGATTAAACGCCATCGCGCCCGCGGGAAAATCAAAGGCTCTGTGAGCGTTGAAGTGAGGGAAACCGGTGACGACGACGGCCAGCATCGCGAGCAGGGTTCCGACCCAGAGAAAGAGCGTGATTTTGCTCAAGAACGTGATCTTCCGGCACAACAGGAATAGAGCGACAAGACCCGCGGTAACCGCTACGTATTGCTGCCCGCGACCGCTCAATCCCGGCCAGAGATAGGTGGAATAATTTCCGAATCCGATCATCCCGGATGCAATTTCCAGGGGGCCGCTCAGGACGAATTGCCAGATGAAAAGAAAAGCCATGAGACGTCCCCATGTCTGATGGCCGTAGGCCTCGCGGAGAAAATGGTAGCTGCCGCCGGAACCTGGCAAGGCCGCCCCGAGTTCGCTCCATATTAGCCCGTCTGAGATCACGATGAGCGCGCCCGTCAGCCAGCCCAGCATGGATTGCGGGCCGCCCATGGAGGCCATCAAGAGCGGGATGGTGATGAAGGGACCAATCCCAACCATGTTTGCCATGTTCAATGCAATGGCGGGAAGCAAACCGAAGGCCCTTGTCAGGTGAGGGTGCGTTTCAGTTTTCATTGTTATAGGCGGAATGATCGTCAGCTGAACTCTCAACACCCGCGATCCCATCCAGCTTACAATTGCGCGAATCTACCGATGGCATGGCCGATTGTCAATCGAATTGTTTGTTTCTGATCGATTGTGACTGGCGTTGCACTTATTGCAGTACAAAGCTTGCGGTTCGGAAATACAATTGGTGCTTGGCGTCATCCCGCAATCGCACCAGGCTGGCAACCAGGAGAAGAAATATCATGCTTGCTGAAGAGCGTAGATTTCGCATTCGAGAAATGCTTTCCCGTCAACGCACTGTCAGCGCTTCGGATCTTTGCGCGGCTCTGGGAGTCACGGCCGCCACCGTGAGAAGAGACCTGGCATCGCTGGAGCAGGATGGCGTACTGGTGCGTTCTCATGGGGGCGCTGTCTCGCGCATGTCCAGCACGAGTTTCCAACCCTCCTACGAAACTTTGTCGCATAGCCAAAGCGGCGAAAAACATGCGATCGCGCGGGCCGCTGAACACCTGGTGTTGGATGGCGAGACCGTGTTCCTTGAGGGAAGCACCACGGTTTACGAACTCGCCCGCAGCTTGAATCAGCGGAATCGGCTCACGGTAGTGACCAACTCTCCCACGATCGTTTGCCAACTGCAAAGAAGTTCAGGAGTGACCGTACTTTGCACCGGGGGCGATCTTCAAAAAGATACGTTCTACTTTTCCGGCGAATGGGCGCAGCGAGCGCTTTCCGAGATTCGGTTGGATAAAGCGGTTCTGGGAGTAAGCGCCATTGATATACCCTACGGAATCTCGACGGCCAACCACGCCGAGGCGCAGATCAAGAAGATGATCACGACTGCCGCAAAGGTTCGTATCGCGCTGGCAGATCACACTAAGTTTGGGACGCAGAGCTTTGCATATGTTGGCCCGGTCTCTGACCTCGACGTGCTTGTCACCGATTCCGCAACCGATCCGAAATACATCAGGGCGCTGCGTGAAGCGGGAGTGGAAGTAATCGTCGCGGAGCTCCAGGAAGCGCGAAGAGGAACGCATAAAAAGAACATTTTGAAACAAAAAGATTGACAATCGCTCATATGCCGGATATTTTGAGTCGGTCTCATTCAAAGTTTAGGGAGGGTAACAGAGCTGTGAGCGATTGCGGCAAGACAATTCGCCTGAATCGCGTGCTGGGAGGTTCGAGGCGCCGTGCCCTGGTCGTGGCTTTCGATCACGCATTGGCACTTGGACCGATTCCTGGAACGGAAGATCCGTTAGGGAAAATCCGCCAATTCGTCGGCGCTGATGTGGATGCTCTGCTGCTGAATCTTGGACTCATTCGTCAGTTTGCGGACTCCGCGATCTCCGGCCCCATACCGGCGCTAATCGCACGACTCGATTGGACCACGGTTTGGTCTGCGATTGCGGAGGATGGAAACGGAGCGCTGCACAGCTGCTTAGTCGCACATCCCGAGGAAGCATTACGACTCGGAGCGGATGCGGTGGTCACCTATCTTGTGGTCGGTACCGGCGATGCCGAGTTTGAGAAGAAGGAGATTACTCGCAACGCGGAAGTTGCGCGCGAATGTGAACGAGTTGGAATTCCACTCATCGTGGAATCTCTGGCAAGAGGAAAGCAGGTAGCGAATCCAGGAGAGCCCAAGTGGCTAAACCTCCACACCCGGATGGCGGTTGAGCTTGGTGCGGATGCAGTCAAGACGGACTACAGTGGGGATATAGCATCGATGCGCGCGGTCGTGAAAGAGTGCCCCATACCGATTCTAGTGCTTGGTGGAAGCCGCCATGCCTCGGACCAGCGGGCACTCGAAGTAGTTCGAGAAGTTGCTATCGCAGGAGCAGCCGGAGTCTTTTTTGGTCGGAATGTTTTCCAGGCCGACAACATCAGCACATTTCTTGCGCAGTCACGGGCCGCTCTGGATGGCGCGGTCACGCCCGAGCTTCAAGCGACCCCAAGATGAAAACTTTAGATTCCCGCGCGCAAGTGGTTTCGCGCAGGCAGAATGTGATGGATGGCCGCACCGGATTTCGGTTGCAGGCGAAGTGGGGGCATGTCTCGGTTCTTCAGGGCGGCGGGCACATCTGTGAGTTGAATCTGAATGCTTGCGCCGGAGTGAATCCGCTCTGGCGTCCGCCGTGGGCGACGATCGACCCGACCCGCTACACGACGGCAAAATTTGCCCGCAGGTACGGGCCCCCGCCGGATGGCGCATTACTTTCCGGTATTGCCGGGCATAGTCTGAGCTTTGATCACTTCGGTCCGCCTTCTCTGGAAGAAACCGCGGCCGGCCTCAGCACTCATGGCGAAGCGCCGGCATTGAAATGGAGGATCCAGACGGCACAGTCGCCGAAAGCACATTTGAAGTATGGTTTGGCGCTGCCCGAGGCTAGGCTCACCTTTAGCAGGAGCCTGACGCTTGATCGCAAAAGCCCGGTGGTTTATTGCGAAGAAGAGGCTGTCAACTTAAGTCGTTACGATCGGCCGATTTCGTGGAACGAACACGTAACCTTCGGGCCGCCATTCCTCGAGCCTGAAACCACCTGGTTTGATATGCCGGCAAAGCAAGCGAAGACAGCTCCCTCCAGCTACAGCTCTCGATCTTTTCT
>JBAVZU010000341.1:0-6370 GCA_049588915.1 Candidatus Sulfotelmatobacter sp. | reverse complement strand
AGATTTTACAGCGCAAGAATTGGGCTCGGTGGCGGCTAAAGGAGCGATCGAACGGTCGGGAATCGATCCCACGGAATTCGATCACGCGGTGTTTGGCAACGCGCAGCAGACTTCTGGCGATGCGCTGTATGGGGCGCGGCATGTGGGGTTGCGGGCAGGGCTGCCGATTGAGACTCCGGCGATGACGGTGAATCGACTCTGCGGGTCAGGCATGCAGGCGATCGTGAATGCGGCGCAGATGATTCAACTGGACGAAGCGAAGATTGTGCTGGCGGGCGGCATGGAGGCCCTGTCGCAGGCTCCGTTTACGATTCGCGGCCGCGACGGATTTACCTTGGCTCCGGGCGGCAAGATGGAAGATTCGCTGATGGTGGCGCTGCTTGACAGCTATTGCGGCTTGTACATGGCCAACACGGCGGAGTTGTATGGCGAGCAGCAGGGGATCACGCGGCAGGCGCAGGATGAGTTTGCGCTGCGCTCACAGCAAAAGGCGGATGCGGCTTATAAAGAAGGTCGCATTCAGGAAGAGCTGGTGCCGGTGCCGCTGCGGAATCATAAGGGTGAGGCTACAGGTGATTCGCTGACGGAAGATGATCACAGGCGTCCGCAGACTACGATGGACGGGTTGGGCAAGCTGAAGGCGGCGTTTGGAAAAAATGGAACTGTAACTGCCGGCAATGCCAGCGGCATTGTGGATGGTGCGGCAGCGGTGGTGTTGATGTCGCTGGAAGAAGCGCGCAAGCGAAGCATCGAGCCGCTCGGGAGAATTGTTGGCTGGGGCGTTGCCGGAGTTGAGCCCAAGCTGATGGGGCGCGGTCCGGTGCCGGCGACGAAGCTGGCGCTGCAGAAGGCAGGGCTGTCTTTGGACTACATCGATCTGATTGAAGTGAATGAGGCGTTTGCGGCGCAGTATCTGGCGGTGGAAAAAGAGTTGGGGCTCGACCGTGAGAAGGTGAATGTGAATGGCGGGGCGATTGCGCTGGGGCATCCGCTGGGCGCGACCGGGACGCGGCTGGTGATTACTTTGCTGTACGAGTTGCGGCGGCGGAAGAAGAAGTATGGACTGGCTACGGCGTGCATCGGCGGCGGCCAAGGGATTGCGATGGTGGTGGAGAGTATGAATTAGCTTCTTTGCAACGGATTCACCCGGATCTTCGCGAATCGGGGAGAAAGCAAAAATCTGCGGTAAGGAGGTCCAGGTTCTGGATGTTTACCTGGCGTGGGACAAAGTGGAGGTATAAGTCCCTCGCAATTGCCTGTGCGGCGAATTCGCTGGTCGCAGCTTCGGTGCCTGTGTTTGGATTCTTCAGCGTATGGTTATTAGTTCCGGGAGCCTCCGCGGCATTTTGGCTTTGTGATTTGTTCGATCAAGGCTGCAAGAGCCACGAGGGTTGGGCTTGGGTCTTCGGTTGGTTTGTGAATACCATGCTTTGTTGGGTAGTGATCTGGGCTGCAGGGTCGCTTCGAACATGGAAAACTCGGTAAAGCAATTGTCATCCTGAGTGGCGCTCTTGCCGCGAAGGACCTATGCATTTTGCCGGTACTGGCAGAATGCATAGGTTCTTCGCTTCGCTCAGAATGACAAGAGGTGTTTACAAAGGAAGTAATCATGGAGATAAAAAAAGTAGGTGTTCTCGGTTGTGGGCTGATGGGTTCCGGCATCGCGCAAGTTTGCGCGACGGCTGGATTCGATGTGACTGTGCTTGAAGTTGAGCAGAAGTTTCTGGATAAGGGTTTTGCCGGCATCGAGAAATCTCTGGCGAAGTTTGCCGAGCGGCCGGTGGAGAAGGGCGGGATCACGGCGCAGCAGAAAGACGCGATCCGCGCGCGGTTACAAGGGACGACCACCAAGGCCGACCTGGCCGAGTGCGACATTATTATTGAGGCCATCATCGAGAACGTGGAAGAAAAGAAGAAGATGTATGCGTCGATTGATGGCGTGGTGAAGAAAGATGCGATCTTTGCATCGAATACTTCTTCGATTTCGGTGACTGAGCTCTTGACGGCGGTGAAGCGGCCGGAGCGGTTTATCGGCCTGCACTTTTTTAACCCGGTGCCGCTGATGAAACTGGTGGAGGTAGTGCGCACGATTGCCACTGCGGACGATGTTTACGAGACGGCTTACGAGTTCGGGAAAAAGCTGGGCAAGGTTCCGGTGCGTACGTCGGACAAAACGGGATTCATCGTCAACCGGCTGCTGGTGCCGTATTTGCTCGATGCGATTCGGGCATATGAAGAAGGCGTCGGATCGATTGAAGACATTGATAACGCGATGAAGCTGGGCTGCGGCTATCCTATGGGACCGTTTACGCTGCTGGATTTTGTTGGCCTCGACACCACTTATTACATTACGCAGGTGATGTATGACGAGTTCAAGGAGCGACGCTTTGCCTCACCTCCGCTGCTCAAACGGTTGGTGATGGCGGGGTGGTACGGAAAGAAGACGGGCAAAGGGTTCTACGATTATTCTGATCCGAATGGCCCGAAGGCGAATAAACTCTAGGATCGAGTTTTCCAGGACTGAGCCGTCCAGATCGGACCAACCCGATCGAACCGAGCAGGATTGACCCGCCATGGAGAGACGGAGAAAAACCGATCAGCCCCCGCAAGCAGCCAGTCCGCAGGATGCAGAAAGATATCGCCGAGCATGGAGCAGCTACGTTGTGCGACGGAATGTGGTAGTGGCGCTGTTTGTGAGTTTTGTGTTTCTGGGTTTCGTGATTGGCAAACTCAAGTTGGGAGAGCCTGCTGATTTCGCGATTTTATTAGTCTGGGTCGGAGTTTACCTGGCTGGTGGTTGGTGGCTCACGGAATGGAAGTGTCCGCGGTGCGGGAAGGTATTTGGTCACCGGATTTGGACGCAGCGCTGCATCAGTTGCGATTTGAGCAAGGACGACGTGGCGGCGGTGGCGAAGGGGAAGTGATTACTCAGCGGGCCCTCGGCGCTTGTCGCCGACTCGCTCTCGATTTTCCGGTCGCTTCTGTTTTCAGACCGTATTGACGCATTACATCTTCGAGCGGAATTGTTTTGCTGCGCCCGGAGCGAATGTCAGCCAAGGCCTTCTCGGCGAGGTACACATCCTCGAGATCATCCAAGTGTTGCAAGATGGCTTCGCGCGCGTAATAGGTTTTGGTGCGGCCAGTGCGCTTGGCGAGGCGGGCTAGGCGCTTTTCGATTTTGTCGGGCAGGCGGATGGCTAGCATGATTCACCTCGTGCTATACAATTATAGCATCGTCGAGTCAGGGTAGGATTATGTGGAAAGAAGAGGCGATTCGTCAGATCGGAAATGCCTTCGATCCGCGCCAAGGTGATGGACTTATTCAGTGTATTGAGGCTGCTGCCTCTTTTCGCGGATCGGAGTCGGTGTTTCGTCGTATGGCCCGAGCCAAAGGCACCGAGGCAATATTGGACTACTTGGCGGAAATCAGGTTTGCCATGATATTCGTGGGTTTGCGATTTGAGCCTGAGTTTGAACCCGATGGGAAGAAAGGGCCGGATCTGCGGATTTCTCGAGATAGTCGATCAGCGCAGGTTGAAGTGAAACGATTTCGTCCCTCCCTAACGGACGACGGTCCCCCTTATTTCACCGGGGTGGGTGTAGCGCTCTCGGATCCGCTCGTGCCGTACGGAAATCCGGACAAGAATGTCAAAACAATTGCGGACAGCCTGGCAGAAAAATTAAGGCAGCTTAAGACAGATACCACCATTGTCGCTTTCTGGAGTGATCGCTCCATTGAAGAGGTGGAGTTTGAAGTCTTCATGCGGCGTGCGCGGGAAGATTGCGAGACAGGCGCTCTACAACTTCCAGGTGGGCTTCTTTTTTCCATCTTTGGTTGGAATTGGAGTGTAGGCGGTCAGCAATTGTATTGTGAGGCCTTCAAAGTGCTAGCAGAACCATTCGCAACTTGGGCTGAAGAGTTGAGGAAAGTTAAGGTTTCTGATCTTCTTACGAGCTGCTTATGAACTTCGAAAACATACTTCTGGAAAAGAAAAACTCGATAGCCTACGTAACCGTGAACCGCCCGAAGGTGCTCAACGCGCTGAACATGGCCACCATGGAAGAGTTGCGGACCGCGTTTCATGACATTAAGAATGATAGCGCCATTCGCGTGGTGATTTTTACTGGTTCCGGCGAGAAGGCGTTTATCGCGGGCGCGGATATTGCGGAGCTGGCCAAGCAAGATGCGGTTTCTGGCAAAGAGTACACCCATCGAGGTCAGAACGTGCTCAATCTGATCGAAAATCTCGGCAAGCCGGTGATTGCCTGCATCAATGGATTTGCCCTCGGCGGAGGATGCGAGATTGCTCTGGCTTGCACCATGCGGCTTGCGAGTGAGAATGCAAAGCTCGGGCAGCCTGAGGTTAAGCTCGGGATTATTCCAGGTTATGGCGGAACGCAGCGGCTGCCGCGGCTGGTGGGGAAAGGCATCGCGATGCAGATGGTGCTGGCGGGCGAGATGATTACAGCGCAGGAGGCGCATCGCATTGGGCTGGTGAATGAAGTTACGGCTTCTGCCGAGTTGATTCCGCGCGCGGAGGAGATCGCGGCAAAGATCATCGCGAATGCTCCGCTTGCGGTCCAGTATGCGATGGAGGCCGTGAATAAAGGAATGGAGATGACTTTGAGCGAGGGATTGTATCTGGAGGCGGTGCTGTTCGCTGTCGCCTGCGCGACTGAAGATAAGAAGGAAGGAACTTCGGCATTTCTGGAAAAGCGGGCGGCGGTGTTCAAGGGGAAGTAAGATATCTCCACGGATCGTCACGCCTTGAAAAACAATTCACCACAGAGACACAGAGGTGGAGAGAAGAGCGATAAGAACAATTTTGTCGTAGAGAGTAGCCCCAAGCCTTCACTTTCTGCGTTGGAGGGCTCGCTGAACGCCTCTGGCAAGCGATTCGCAATTGTCGTGTCGCGATTCAACGCCTTCATCACCGAGAGGCTGTTGCTGAGCGCAATCGATGGGCTGATGCGTTCCGGTGCGAAGAAAAAAGATATCCAAGTGGTGCGGGTTCCTGGTTCCTTTGAAATTCCTCTCGCCTCGCGAAAGCTGGCGGAAACCAAAAAATACGATGCCATCATTTGCCTGGGTTGTCTGCTGCGCGGGGATACGGCGCACTATGACGTGATCGTAAACGAAGTAACGCGCGGAATTGGGCAGTCTGCGCAAGAGACTGGCGTGCCTCATGCGTTTGGCGTGCTTACTTGCGAGAATCTGGAGCAGGCCATTGATCGGGCCGGGTTGAAGATGGGGAACAAGGGATTTGAGGCGGCGCTGGCGGCGGTGGAGATGGCATCGTTGAAGGCGGCTATCGGGCGCCAGGGTTCGGCCGCTGGCAAAACCGCTTTCGGCCGTCAGGGGCGAGTCGTCAACGTGGGCAGGATTCCCAAGCGTGCCGCTCGGAGGAAACGCAGGCGCTGATTCTTTTACCTCGAGGTCAGGCGTCGAGCTTCGCTCGCCCGGACAGCCGAGGGCGGCTGTCCCCACATTCGTATCTTTAATTCTGTCAACCTGGAAATCGCTAGGATTCTGGGTTGTGATTCGCAGTTAGCCGTGCATTCCTGGCCCTGGCACGGTCCCAGTCGCCGACCATAACTACGACACCCGCCAGCGACAGAATTGCTCCTACAAATAAAAGTGGCATTGCCAAGAGCATAAAAATTACGCCTGCCAGACTGCTCGGACCGCAAATGCCCCATGGACCCGTAACGAAGGAGGCGATGATCGAGAGAAAACCAGCTAACAATGTTCTCAGACCGATGCGCAGTGGTCGATTCACCAGCAAATATTAGTACTTTTCCGATCATGTTCCAAGTTCCGCTGACAAGATACGCTGGTGTCTACGTTTCGGATAGACTGGCAGCTAGCTCCTGTCAATCTTTATGGGTACGCGCCGTAAATCTCGCGAACTGGTTCTGCAAATGCTGTTTCAGGCGGACATGGGCAAGCAGTCGGTGGACCATGTGCGGCAAACATTTTGGGCCGAACATTCTTCTACCAGCGCCGACGTGCGCGGTTTTGCCGATGATTTATTTCGCGTGGCGAACGACCGCAGTGCGGAAATAGATAAGTTGATCGAGCGCCACGCCGAGCACTGGCGCATGGAGCGCATGGCGGCCGTGGATCGCAATCTGCTGCGGGCCGGGGTGGCTGAGTTCCTGGCCTATCCGGAGACGCCGCGCGCGGTGGTCATCAACGAGTCGCTCGAGATCGCGCGAAAATTCTCCAGCCTGGAATCGGTGCAGTTCGTGAATGGCGTGCTCGACAGCGTGGCGAAAGAACTGCAGAATCCGGCGTAAGCGACTACCGCACAGTCGGCAAATCTTCAATCAGCAATTTCCCAACCGTTCATTGCTCCCACGGCCGTGT
>JBAVZU010000340.1:0-3065 GCA_049588915.1 Candidatus Sulfotelmatobacter sp. | reverse complement strand
TATTGCAACATCTCCCGGAACTTTTTCTGCGTCGAATACTTGCCGTAGAGAGAAACCGCTCGGGAAAGTTTTCTCGGGTCCATCTGCTTGGCTCGTGCGCGAACGCGAGAAAGGACAGCGTCCCGATCCTCCGCGAGGTCGCTCAATTCGTTAACCAGATCGACGAGCAGGAACTCCGGAGAGAG
The DNA here is from genome assembly GCA_049588915.1 of Candidatus Sulfotelmatobacter sp. GTDB lineage: Bacteria > Acidobacteriota > Terriglobia > Terriglobales > Acidobacteriaceae > Sulfotelmatobacter. The sequence continues at coordinate 2,880 of JBAVZU010000340.1, read as the reverse complement.
TTGCTTCGGAACGTTCAATCGCCGCTCGAAAGTGACCATTCGATTGCCAAGCGGAAATGTACCGTGCCGTTTCTGGTTATAGACAACGCGTTTGTTGTAGAGCTGTGTCGTCCCAAGTCCCAGCTGGTTGTAAACATTCGGCGACGTAACGACAAAATGATCTGTTTTCAAGAAGGCTTTCACAAGCTCATGTTCATCCGCGGGAGCCTCTCCAAATTCAAATTTGCGAGGGCTGTAGTACAAGCCGGTACGAAGCTTCTGGAGAGTCCCGTCGACAGTGAGTGCTTTGAGGTGTCGATCAACGCTATGGGACCAAGGCAGAAGATCTTCTCTGCGGTACACACGTCCAGGGCGAAGATGTCGCCTCAACTGCTCAAGTGTGCTCGTCTGCATTTCCCGGATTCTCCACAGTTATCCTATTTTTCATGATCTAAATTGTCAATAGTATTATTAACTTTTCATGCATAAATGTTTACAACGTATTATTTATCTGTATCTTACAGGTAACGCTATCCATACAATCGTCCCCACTGATCGCGATTCGGGTTGATGAGGCCGAACATGGGCGCGGACCCGGGGCAATACGAAACTAATTGTTGAGTAGTCGCGCTCTATATTATTGAGATCCATAGGGCTTATAGATTCTTCAGACAGTGTCTGTAGAATTCTTGCCTCCGACGGCACGCTGCGAAATGAATGCATTCTGAGGAAACTCTAAACGGATCACTTGCGAAAATTCAAACTCGACACTATCGAGACTCCGTATGACTTGACGCCCGCACGCGATGTGGAAATCTGCGGCGAAATGAGCGAGCAAATTGGTTTGTAAGTTTTGAATCGTCATCGGATCTCATCACCAGGCAAGTATCGAAAGACAGTGACGGATCCGATAGCGGCCTCACGACAACGCCATCTGCTCGAAATTCCGGGGCACTCAGTTTCGTGAGGATCGCTACTCCTGCATGCTCGGCCACCAAATGAACCGCTTGTTGTTCCGTGAATGTTTCATGCGCATCTTTCGGTGCAATCGCCTCTAGCCTTGCCGTTTTGAGAATCGCGTCATGAATAGTCGGGTTAACTTGTTTCGCACTCAGAATCCAGTCGTCTTTTTCTAGATCCCGAAGGACCAAACGCTCGCGGCGAACACAGCGGTGAGATTCGGGGAGAGCAGCGTACAACGGTGCCCGAGCAAACGGTACCACCGTGATCCGGGTGTCTTCCGGTGGTGCCGTGACCAACGCCATGTTTAGGTCGCCCGCGATGACATCGCGAACGAGATCTAGTGCAAAGCGAGTCAAGAGACGAATTCTGAGGTTCTCATCAGAGGATAGCCGGATTGCGAGAATTGCCGAAACCCAAGATAGATCGGTACCTGGGGTATGGCCGACCATCAAGGCTCGGCCTGAGCCGCAATCGGCTGTGCGGGCCAGATGAATGGCTCGTTCAGTGTGGGACAGCGCAACTCGGGCCTCTTCTACGAAAGCGCGCCCAGCGTCAGTAAGCTCAGTGATTCGTCCTTTGTCGCGACCGAAGAGATGCACTCGGTGAAGCCCCTCAATCGCATGGATTTGTTTGCTGAGCGCAGGCTGCGTAATCTGTAACCTGTGAGCCGCCCGAGTAAAGTTCATCTCCTCCGCCAGAACAATAACTGCGTAAAGATGACGGAGTTCTATGTTAGGGAGCACGACTCACCTCTGGAGGCTTCGAGCACTCTTCCCGCGCGCTGCGAGCTGAGTCCAATATGGGTCCTTCGGGCTGAGGTGCAAACTAGTCCGTCAGCCATGAATAGGCTTCCTCAGGGCGAACAAATTCACTGACGGACTGCGGCAGATCACTGAGCGGGTCCAGAGAGTCGGCGTACTGGTTTGTCCAGTCGATAACCTGTTGGACGTCATTCTTCTCCTGTTCGGACAAGTCCAGTTGGCCGGCGCTCTCCTGCATTGATCTTGCAAACCTTCGGAGCCGCGTGGCTTCCTTCCAAGTCTGCACAAGTTGGCTGACAAACTCGGCCTTACGTGGCTGCAACGGTCGGGAACGAACCGCGTACTCGTCTCTCCGCTTGTGGCAAACCTTGGCGAGAAGAATCTCCCGTCCACGGTGCGGCGTCAGGTCCACGATCGCCTTGCTGGCTGGATTCTCAAGTCCAAGGACTTGACGCAAGCAGGTGCCATCTTGTGCATCTCCCATTTGACGTTAGCCGGAAAGGCTGAAACCGCCGGAATCATTCTTGTACAAGCTATGCTGACCGATGCCGAACGCTGGGACCTCGCACTCTCCTGGTTTAAGCGAGCCGCGGAATGCACTTTTGAGGGCCTCGCCGCGCTGCGGATGGAGACACTACTCCGTGTGTTGCTCGGCTCACTGATCGCCGTTCCCGACGGAAAACTCTTTGGCATACGCATTCTGGGTGGAGACAGCGTTCGGTAGTTTCACTGCTTGTCAGATCTCTAAAGAGTGCCTGGAGAATTTTGGTTGCACGCAGTTTGGCGGTAGCAGTTTCGGACTGTTCTCGGATCCGGTCTTCCATCCGAGGTCACAACTTATAGCGTCGTTGACAAGCGTTCTGGGTACCGTTTGACAGGATCGGCGATTGGCAATACAACAACGCCAGCTTTTTGTACCGCGCCCAAATGCTGATCTGTCGATACCCGCGATATAGCCCCACGGTGGAAGGGTCCGAAACCGGAATCTGTTTCGCGTATTTCGTTTATTGATAGTATTTCGAGTATGTGCTATAGTTCTAGCATATGGCTGGAACTGCACAACGTCCGATCACATTGCCTCAAACCGAGCACAAGCAGGTTGAGGAACTGGAAGCTATGCTGAACCAGGGAAATGCTGCCCTGGTGGGTTCTGCCGGCGAACGGATTGATCTGCCGA
>JBAVZU010000339.1:0-2398 GCA_049588915.1 Candidatus Sulfotelmatobacter sp. | reverse complement strand
GATGTGAAGGTGAAACCGTGAACGGCGCAAGTGATCACGCGCAGAAAGAAACGGCCCAATTCGACTGGGTGACCCAGCGGTCCTCATGCACGCTGCCGAATATTTTCAAGGAACTCCGGCTGCAGATCGAACAGGACGTGAAGACTCGCAATGCCCTTCGTCCGAACTATGCCCCGTACGAATTCTCCCTTGCTGATACTGATGGTGGCTTCCAGGTTTTTCTGAAGGCGGAGGAGTTGCAGATGGCGGTGACGTTTAGCCTGGGTGACCGCGCGATTCTGGTGAGCGATGATAAAGGGATTCAGATATTCGAGGTGACGCTTACCTTCAACGACGAAGGCGAGTGCAAGCTGAACGTGAATGGAGAAGATCGGGAGTTCTGGCAAGTGCGTCGCATGGCTCTGGAAGATCTGATGTTCCGCGGAAATTAATTGCGGCTCCTAAGAATGTGTAGACCATCAGGAACTGCACTGGGCTGTCAATCCGCCCCAATCCGATGTTATAATTTTACATTCCAGTCGCTTAGAGCGCGGAGGACCGTATCGATAAACGTTTTATCCGAACCAATGACCGCATCCGAGCACGTGAAATTCGCGTGATCGGCGATGAAGGGGAACAGATTGGTGTAATGCCCCCATTCGAAGCACTCAAATTGGCCCGCAGCAAGAACTTGGATCTGGTCGAGATTTCACCCACCGCTCAGCCTCCCGTGTGCCGCATTATGGACTACGGGAAATATTTGTATCAGCAGGAAAAAAAAGAGCGCGAGGCGAAGAAACACCAGAAGACGATCACGGTGAAAGAGGTCAAGTTCCGCATCAATGTGGACGACCACGATTACGAGACCAAGAAGAATCACGTCCTTCGCTTCCTCGATGAAGGCGATAAAGTAAAGGCCACGATATTTTTTCGGGGGCGTGAGATGACGCGGACAGGGTTGGGCCGGACCATCCTGGAAAGACTGATCAGAGACGTGGAACCGCAAAGTATCGTGGAGTTCCGTCCGCGGCAGGAGGGTAATACCCTGCACGCGATTCTGGCTCCGAAGAAGTCGGCGGCGGAGCGAGAAAAAGAGAAGGAAAAAGAGGCCAAGCAAAAGGCGAAGGTTGAGCGCCAGGAAAAGATGCTACAGGAAAAAATGGCGCAGGCTAAGCTGGCGCCCGAGAAACTGGGACCGGAGAAGAAAGAGGAGCATTCGCCGGCCGCGACCACGGCGGATGCTGCCAGTCCTGCTTCTCGCTAACTGAAAACTTCGCCGAAGGCAGAATTAGCGCCCAAATTTCCCAGCAATCGAATACAGACTTCCAGAACTGCCGGCTGCATTGCAAGGTTGGCAACTGATTCCGAGGAATTATGCCGAAATTGAAAACGCACAAAGGCGCGGCCAAGCGCTTCAAGAAAACTGCCACCGGCAAGGTGAAGCGGGGACATTCGGGCCTGCGGCACATGCTGACGTCCAAGGCCCATAAACGCAAACGAAAATTGGGCACGGCTACAACCGTGAGTCACGGCGATCTCCACAAAGTAAAGCGGATGATCCCGTACCAGTAAGAGCATTGATGATTGTGTGATTGCTGATTGATGATTGAAAACCGCGGCTGCGCTGTGGTTTTAATCAACAATCAAAAATCATCAATCAACAATTGCTTCAGGCGCGTGAAGAGGTCAGAGATCTCCGCAACGGTGATCATCCTTACCTCCAGCCGCCGGCACATAGAAAGTAAAAAGGAGAAACACAATGCCTCGTGTAAAACGCGGAACCAAACGCCGCGCCAAACGCAAGAAGATATTGGACCGCGCGAGCGGATACTTCCTCACCAAATCAAAGCTCTATCGCTCGGCGAAAGAAGCGGTCGAACGCGGCCTCAAGTTTGCTTTTTCCGGGCGCAAGCAGAGGAAGCGGCAATACCGCTCGCTATGGATCGTTCGCATTGGAGCGGCCGCCAAGCTGAATGGCCTGAGCTACAACCAGTTTATCCACGGACTGAAGAAGGCGGGCGTCGAACTGGACCGCAAGATTCTCGCGGACTTGGCGGTTAAAGACGCAGCGGCATTTAAGAGCCTCGTCGAACAGGCGAAGACCGCGCTGGCGTAGCTGTTAAGTCTTATAAAAACCGGGAAGGACACGGCCTTCAGCCGCGCCGAATCGCCGACCTTTAATTTACAACTTGTCATTCCGAGCGAAGCGAGGAATTTGTTTTTGGAGGCAGTGGTGGAATTCCCCTGCCGCGCCTAGGGCTTGATTTAGCCGATAGGGATCCTTCGACTCCGCAGACCGATTCGCGAGGCGAATCGGTTTACTCCGCTCAGATGTAATGAAAACTGAAAGGCGTGCCTCCAAGGGTAGAGTACGTGCTCGAAGCACAAGCCCTGAAGGAGGCACGCAGATGATCCACGT
>JBAVZU010000338.1:0-3340 GCA_049588915.1 Candidatus Sulfotelmatobacter sp. | reverse complement strand
CCTTACTACTGCCGCGCACTTCGAGGCGCTTCATCACTTCGCCCCCGGCGTATTTCACCCTGATTGGGACCTCTGCTCCAGCTCGGCCGAGATTCTCGACCGTAACGGTCACGAGATAAACATCGGTCATCGTCTTGCGGGGAAAGGCCGATTCCACCTTGAAATCCGGTAGTCCACGGTCACGATAAACCCAGTCGTCAAAGAACCATTCGAGATTTTTCTGCGTCTGCGCCTGAATCAACTTCTGCATGTAGGAAGGTTCTTTGTCCTGTTCAGGACGATAAGACGCGATGGCCTTTTTCAGCGCCTGCTCGCCAACCATATCGCGCAACATCCACCACACATACATCGCCTTGCTGCGGTAAAGTTCCTCGTCGCTGGTATTCACCAGGGATTGACTCGCATTATCTTCGTTCGCGGCAGCTGTTTTTTTTCCCACTGCGGCAAAAGCAGCACGATGCAGTCCCATGTAGTCCAGCGCCGCTTGACGACCGCTCTGATGTTCCACATAGAGAGCCTGCGCAAAATGCGCAAGTCCTTCGTTGATCCAAGGACGCGGCGAGGAAAAAGCCGCGTGGGTCAGTTGGTAGGCAGCCGCAAGTCCGGCCAGCTTGGGATCCATGCCTGTTAGTGGGGTCAGTAAAAGGGACCCGGTTTCAAAGGGTGCTGAGTTCGAATCGCTAAGGTCACCCGTCTGTGCCTTGATTCGCGCCGTCCCGAACCATTCGTTGATGAACGGCAGTAATCTTTCCGCGGCATCGGCGTAATTCGTGGCAGACGCGTCATGGCCGCGCAGGAAATGAACCGTGACTGCGTCCCGGTTAACGACCCCGTAATCGGCAAGCACAAGCGTCGGCACAATCGATCCCAGTGATCGGAAAGTGCACTCTGCCGTAAATTGCTGCTGCACCTCGTGCGACGCAGGGCAATCTGTCGCATTGAGCAAAAGTTCCGGAGCTTCCTCCTGATCGTTCGTAAGTACCACCTGTAAATGCATGGTCGAGGCTACTTCTCGCGCCTTCCAACGACCCACAACTTCGAATAGATTTGCGCCTTCGGACAGATCCGCAGCCTCGGTCGCGATCGGATACCACGCTACATATCCCACTCCACGAACCGCTGTGAACTTCGTACTGATCTGATCCCAGTCGGTGCTTCGGGCCGCTCCCTCGGGTGTGCCGATGCGCGAGAGCCGGGTCGCATCCAGCACGATCACGCCTTCGTAGCCGATTTCCAACTCAATGCTCCCGTGCGGCGCGACTGCTTCGGGCAGTGTCACAATCGTTTCCGAGAGTTTCCCCGTGTGATCGATGTCAGAAGTATAAGGCTGCGAGACAAACTGCAAAGGTTTCCCGCCGGCTGTAATCGAGCGCCAGTCGAGCGAAGAGGAAATCTGCAGTACAGCAATCTTCTGCGGCGTTATGGAATCATTTCGCAGGGTAATCTTGCCGCGAACGCCGAGGCGCTGCTGCTCGGGTTCCACGCGGACGTTCAGGTCGTAGTTGGTGAAACTGAAGGCTTCGCGATCCAGAGCAAAGGCCTGCACCAGGGCAGCAAAGAGCAAAGAGAAGGAGCACAACAGAAGGCGTCGCAACTTCACTTTTTGCTCGCGGAGGTCTCGTGTGCTTTCGCGCGCCGCTGCCGCACAATTTCGTACATCACCACCGCTCCCGCCACCGAAACATTTAGCGATGGCACTTTCCCCAGCATCGGAATCGAAACCAGAAAGTCGCACTTCTTTTTGACCAGGTCGTGCAGCCCCTTGCCTTCCGCGCCCAATACGAGCGCGCAGTCCATGTTGTAATCGAGCGCGTCGTACGTCTGCTTGCCGCGCTCGTCCAGACCGACCGTCCAGATGTTGCACTCCTTCAAATCCTCAATCGACCGGGCGATGTTGGTGACCCTGGCAATCGGTAAATGTTCGCTTGCGCCAGCGGAGGCTTTGGTCACCGTGCCGGTGACGGCCGTGGCGCGCCGTTCCGGAATAACCACTCCGTCGGCGCCGGCGGCATCGGCGGTGCGCAATACTGCGCCCAAGTTATGCGGATCCTCCACTCCGTCGAGCACGATGACGAACGAATATCGTCCGCGCTTTGCGCCCACCACATCCTCCAGATCGCTGTATTGTTTGGCTGATGTAACCGCCACAACTCCCTGGTGCGCCGCATTGCCCGCCATGCGGTCGAGTTCCACTCGCGTGAGAAAACGTACGGGTACGCCCAACTTACGGCAGTCTTCGATCATGCGCTGCAGGCGAATATCGTGCCGCTCCTTCGCCATGCCTACCCACTGGAAAGCCCGTCCACGGGCCTTTAGCGCCTCGGTGACTGCATTGATGCCATAGATATAATTCATGAAGTATTCAGTGTACCGAAACGATCGCTTTTGAAAGGGCGCGCCTTCAGGCACGCCGCACGGGCACACAAAAAACACGGGCTTTAGCCCCGGGGGGCAGTCCTGAGAACCTCGAGGATCTCCGCCGGTTCGGGCCGCTCAGCGTAATCCTCATTCGCCGAAGCGTAGAGCACCGTCCCGTCCCGTTCGACGATGTAAGTCGCGGGAATCGGCAACTCCCAACCGTTATCGCCATTGATGAATGGCAGGTTGACGAAGGTGCGCTGATAAATTTCTTTTTGCTCATCGGGGACGCGATAAGTCAAGCCGAACTGTCGGGCAACTTTGTTGCCGATATCAGAGAGAAGAGGGAAGCGTAGTTTGTGCTGGTCGCGCATGAAGAACGATTGCTGCACAGTCTGCGGTGAAACAGCGACAAGCGTTGCTTCGGCCTCCTCGATCTCCGGAAGAACGAGATTCATCGCCTCCATCTGAGCGACGCAGAAGGGGCACCAGCGGCCGCGGATAAAGCAGAGCACGAGCCGTCCTCTTCCCAGCAAGTCGGAGGATGAGACATTCTTGCCCTCGTGATCTTGAAGCTGGAATTTGGGAACTTTCGAACCGATAGGCAGAATACTCGCGGCTAAGCGTCTTTGCTTCAGCTCGGCGGCGACCCGTGCGTGAACAGCCTGCGTCTCCGCCGGAACGTACTTCGCAATCAGTTCCTTGCGCTCGGCAAAAATCTCGCGCAGCGGGCGTGCATCAGTCTCCGGACTCGACTCTTCGAGGGAGCGCCATTTCATAAGAGCAGTGACCAGTCGTCAGCTTCGGCCGTTAGCGCTGGAAAGGAACACTGCCCACTGCTCACATTCCTGGCAGCTTCATTCCCGCCATTCTTCGCGCGAAACTCGGCTTTCCCATCTGCTTGAACATCTTCTTCATCTGCGCATACTGGCGGAGAAGGTTATTCACTTCCTGCACGGTGGTTCCGGAGCCGCGGGAGATC
>JBAVZU010000337.1:0-27649 GCA_049588915.1 Candidatus Sulfotelmatobacter sp. | reverse complement strand
TAGCCTCGCCGAAGGCGGCAACAACGACGAGCGCAGGTTCGGGCAGTTCTCGCTGCGCGTCAGCTTTTAGTTTAGTTTGGGAAACGGGGAGCCGAAAACGGCTCCCCTCCTAGGACGAGAGGCTCCGCTGCTCGTTCAGCACAGTTGTGTTTGCGGTTTGCGGCATAAGCTGCATTATCCCTGAGCGCCTTTGGGGGAGACGGCGTGGACATCGAATCCGCTTTCCGCACGGATCACGCTGGTGGCAAGGTCGGGGTCGAGTTGGTAGGTTCCGCTGACATCTTTTACCGCTTTGTTGAGGTCGAAGGGATTCTGTGCAGAAGCCGGAAGCGCGAGATGTGGAGTTGACTTTAGAACGGGTGGCGGAGGATCAGGGAGCGATGCGAGGTGATCGATCTCGGCAGTGGGGACAACTCTCATTCTAGATGGTCCAGTTTTCGGGGGCTAGGTCAGTTCCTTCCCAACACTCCATGGCAATAAACGCTTGTCCTTGGTGCTCGCTGATGTCGTAGATTGTGCAGATGTTAGGGTGATTTAGGGCTGAGGCCGCCTCGGCCTTGTCGGGGACATACCCTTGATTCGAGTGGCATCACAACAACGATGCATCCCTTTGGACAAGGTGCAGATAATTGCCATCCGGGTCTCGGAAAAAGAGCAGGCGCATTCCGGGTAGCAAGACGGGAGCTGCTTCGAACTCCACACCAGCTGACTTCAATTGCGCATGAGCCGCCTCCAGGTTGTCGACGGCAAATGCGATGTGCCGCAGCCCGGCGTCTCGAATCTGTGGCTTCGACGGCGAATTATCGGCCTTTACAAATTCCAGAATCACAGAGTTCGGCGACTTGATGTAAACGGTAGCGCCGGTCTCAAGCAGTAGAGCGAAGTTGAGATTCTGTATGTACCAATCGGCAAGCTTCTGCGAGTCTGTGGTGGCAATTGCGATATGCTCAACGCCTCTGATCAGCGACTCTGTTTTTTTTGCAGTCATGTTTTGCAGCGGTCATCAAAATCGACCGGCGACTAATTATTTTAAACTTGGGCCCTCGCCTTTGAATCTGCCCTCCGTGTGACCCTGTTTAATCCATCCTTCGTCGAACCGCACGACTTTGATGGCCTCACGGTTATATGAATACGCGACAATGATTTTTCCATTCGCATCTTGCAAGAGGGAGGGATAAGAATATTCCTCATGCTGGCTGCGGTTTCCCTTGAGTTCATTCGTTTGTTCCGCCGGACTTCCGGTTTCGATATCACGAACCCATGGCCAGGTCTTGCCGCCATCCTGGGAGAGCGCGATCGAAAGCGGCTTGCGCAAACCCGTGCGAGCCTTCTCTCGCGTGACGCCTGCACTGCTGTTATTGAATGCGATGGCTAGAGATCTATCTCGCAACTTTGCCAATTGAATCGATGAATTGTTATTAGGTAAACGGGTCGGACCGGGAGCGGTCCAATCGCATCCGTTGGTTGAAGTGCTCCGGTAAATGAAGTCCGCATAGCGGCTTCTGAAGAAGGCGAGGAAATGCTTCTTGCCGAGCATTACCACCGTCGGCTGCACCACTCCGTTTGATTGAGAAAGATCGCACTCTTTCCAGCTTTTTCCGCCGTCATTCGTGAGCTTTATCGCTGAATGATCCGATTCCGCCCCATCGGTAATACTGCGGCTAGGGGTGTAATACATGGGCAGCAGCCAAACTTTCCTGCTGATCAATACAGGAGGGTGGCGGAGGAACGAACCCGGCTGAGTAAACAATTCGCGAGGCGGTGTCCACGTTTTCCCGGCGTCATCGGAGGTAAGATACAAAACCTCTGCGTTCCTTTGCCCTTGGCCTGCAGGCTGCGATGTATGCAGCAACCAGACTCGTCCGTCATAAGCCTGAAACGCAACCGGATTCTGGAACGATCGTCCCTCGTGATGATCAATCTCGACGGTTTTACTCCATTGCTCTGAACCCTTCGCCAGCCGGGACATGACGATGGCCACGTTGGACTCTCCCTCGCGCGCCCCTGAAAACCAGAAACAAAGTAAATCGCCGTTCGCAAGGCTCAGCAGGTTAGCGGCGTGCGAAGAGCGAAATAATTTGCCAAGGTAGGCTTCTTCTAACCCCTCTGTACTCGATGCACGGAAAACGCCATCAAATTGCGGTGATGCGCTTACAGCCGCATTCGGCAATGTTTCTTGCGTCCGAATGAGAACAGAGAAAAGCAGAACGGAGATGAAACACATCCAGCATCCAGCTTTTGACGTCACTACTCCTCCGCCCAGACTTTGCAATCCGTCTAGCTGGTCATCGGTTATAGATTGGAACCGGACTGCGCAACTCTGCCCAAACCTCATCGCAGACCTGAAGCACTTCAGGCGGCACCGGTCCCTTTTCGCACGCTGCCAAATTTTGTTCCAGATGCTCCATTCGGCTGGCCCCAAGCAGTACGCAATCGGTCTGGGTGTGATGCAGCAGCCAGCAAAGAGCAACGTCGAGCAGGGAACGTCCGGCGCGCTCGGATAGCCTTTTCAGCTTTTCCACGGCCGCAAAGTTCTGGGAATGCCAGTACCGATCCTGATACATGGAATTGTTGTCGAACCGCGTGCCCGGAGGAATCGCGTCTTGATTGTGCTTGCCTGTGAGCAAACCGCCGGCCAGCGGGTTGTAGGCGATAACCGCCACGTCGTATTTCTTTGCCATCGGCAGGTACTCCTGCTCAATTCCCCTCGCCAACAAGTTGTACATGGGCTGGGATACTCGGGCAGGGGTATATCCGTTTTTTTCGGCAATCCAAAGCATTTCGCAAACTTGCCAGCCGGAGTAATTCGATGTGCCAGGATATCGAACCTTACCTTGCTTAATGAGTTCCTCCATTGCGGTCAAGGTTTCTTCAATGGGGACGGCATAGTCTGGCTGATGGAGATAGTACAGGTCGATGTAATCGGTCTGCAGGCGTTTTAAGCTATCGTCAACCGCACGGAATATGGCGCGTCTGGAAAGCCCGCTCTCATGCGGGCCGTCTCCCATTTTTCCGCGAACCTTCGTGGCTAGGATTAGCTTGTCGCGTTTGCCGCGGATGGCTTCGCCGAGCATGCTTTCGGAAACTCCGGCCTGATAAATGTTGGCGGTATCGACGAAATTGATTCCCGCGTCGAGGCAGTGGTCAAGCATCCGGTTCGCTGTGGTCTGGTCCACGGGCTTGCCGAACGTCATGGTGCCGAGGCACAGGCGGGAAACTTCGAGATTGGTTCCTTTTAGCTTCGCTTTTTTCATTCTGGTTCTGCTTCGCGCTACGGCATCAAGCAGACCCGCAATTCGCGAACTTGCAATCGCCATGTGTGACTATTTTGCGGATTGCACTTCCTCCCTACTCAATGCCACCGCTTCACGTGCCTGTTGCAACACAACTTGCGCTCCAATCCTGAGGCAGGACGTGTCATTGGTGCAGAACAAGATGTCCACGCCAGCCTTCACCCAGAGTTTGTAGTCGGCCAGCATGGAACCGACGGCTACGACTTTCCCGTGTTTGTGCGCCGTCTGAACCACCAACTCGCCGGCTTCCTTCACGCGCGGATGTCCCGTTTGCCCCGGCACACCAAGACTTGCAGCGAGATCTGAGGGTCCAAGAAAGATGTCTATGCCAGGCACACGGCAAATTTCTTCCAGATTCCCAAGTGCCTGAGTGGTTTCGATCTGACCCATCAGACAAACTTCATCGTTGAGCTTTTGCTGTTCGGCAGGAACATCGGAAACAGTTCCGTACTTCACGGCGCGCGAAACGCTAAAAAAGCCGCGTTCGCCTATGGGTGCGAAACGGGCATACCTCGTGAGTTCGTGGAGTTCCGGAGGAGAGTTCGCCATGGGTACATTAATGATGTCGGGAGCACATTCCGCAGCTTTTAAGACATTTTCCCGGCTGGAATTTGGGATACGAATCATCGTGAGCAGCCCGCACCCTTGAGAGATCCGACACAAGTCCGCCACTTCCGCAAAAGTGATGTGCGAGTGCTCCATCTCAATCCACATGACCGAGAAGCCGAGATAGCTGCATATTTCAATGAAGATGGGATCGTTGAAATAAGCCGCCGCCCCCAATAGAGGACCCTGTTTCTTTTCTCGCAAAAGCTGTTGAAGTCGTGTCACGATTTCTCCTGAGCCGAACTGTTCTCATGCTCCGTCCGCCAGTATTGGAGCAAATCGCGTCGCGTTGCGCCGTCACGCAACCAGCCCCAAATTGTCAGCGCTTCAATGTGCATGTTTTCGCCGGAGCCGTGAAATAAGAAACTAGCCAGGTAGCCGACCACCAACAGGACCACGTGGCCGACAGCTCCAATCATGAAATCGTGCAAAGGAAAGTTGCATCTCCCGAGGTTCACGATGTTCCCACCGTCGAGCGTGAGTGTTGCCCAGGTTGTGAACATCAGGCTGGCAGCGATGCCAAAGTATGCGCCCTGCCGGTTTGCGCGGGTGCTTAGAAATCCCAGAAGGAACAAGCCTGCCAGTCCACCCGCGACGACTGCAGAAATTGTGTACCACAGTGAGAGTGCAGTTCCCTGGGTATGTGCGAGGCGAATCGCCGAGAGCGCAGCGAGTATACCAAAAATTGCGACAAAACATTTCGCCACATGCAGCCGGCGTTGATCGGTTGCACGGGGACGCAGCTTGCAGTAAAAATCTTCCACAACCACAACGGAAATGCAGTTCAGGTCTGACGACAACGTTGCCGTCGCAGCCCCGAACAGCGCAGCGATGAACAATCCGGCAATCCCTGCCGGAATATGGGTCTTGATGAAATAGGGAAATACCTGGTCGGGTTTCGTGATGTAACTCGGAAGCAACTCTCCGGTGAGGCGGTAGAAAGCCCAGAGCTGGGTACCGATCAACATAAAGAGCATCCATACTGGTATACAAAGCGCGGCGCCGATAATCAGGCCGCGGAACGCTTGTTTGCCGCTCTTCGCAGCCAGGTAGCGCTGCACCATGGTTTGGTCGGCAGTGTATTTCTGCAGATACCAGAAGAAACCGTAGAGGGATAGAACAACGATGGTGGGCTTCGAAAAGATCAGCGCCGAACTGCCCAGATCGAATTTATGGTTTGCCCGCGCCAGAGCCAATACCGCCGAAATTCCGCCGGGCGATCGAAAAAACAGGTATCCGACGCATACAACAATTCCGAACCAAAGGACGAACCCCTGCACGACGTCGGCCCAAATGACTGCGTGCAATCCGCCTAGCAACGTATAAAAAATGGTGACGATCGCGACACCGACTACCACGAACTCCAGACGCCATCCCGTAATGCTGGCGACGGTCAGCGCCAACAAATACACCACGAACGCCATCTTGGTGAACGAACCGATTACAAAAGCGGCAGAAGAGTACGCCCGTGCAGGATAGCCGAAGCGCATCTCAAAATACTCATATGCGCTCATGCGCACCACGCTGCGGTAGAACGGAATGATGACAACACCGGCGAATCCGAGTACCACCAAGACCATCGCTCCAGGCACCAGCATCGACCAGTTTCCTGCGTATCCTGATCCTGGATAAGCGATGAAAGTGACGGCGCTAATAATGGTCGCGAGCAGCGACATGCTCAGCGCCCAGCCTGGAACCGAACGCTTGGCAACAAAGTAGACTTCCGTCGTCGTCTGGCGTCGTGCGAAGCGAAGTCCTATCGCGACCATCGCAGTCATATAGGCCAACACCACGATTGCGTCCAGCCAGCCTAATCCCATGTTCAGCTCTTACTGCTCAACACCGCGTTTCGGTGCGTTGATCTTGATGCTGCCATTGCGGCACCCATCTTCATGGCTGCGATCATGTTCTGTGGATCCGCTGCATTCTTGCCTGCAATGTCGAATGCCGTACCATGATCCACCGAGGTCCGAATGATTGGAATGCCCAGCGTAACGTTGACGGTTCGCTGGAAGTCAATCAACTTCATGGCGATGTGACCTTGATCGTGATACATCGCCACCACGAGATCGTATTCGCCCCGCTCCGCACGCAGAAAAATAGTATCGGGCGGGTGCGGTCCATCCACGACAATCCCTCTCGCTCGTGCAGCTTCAATCGCAGGAGTAATTGTCGCAGCCTCTTCGTCGCCGAAGAGTCCATGCTCGCCGGCGTGCGGATTGAGGCCAGACACCGCAAGGCGCGGGAGATCGCAGCCCAGCAGTTTCATGCCCTCGTTACCCAGTTCAATGGTTCGCACGATTCTCGCGGTCGTCGTCTCGATCGCCGTTCGCAAAGAAACGTGAGTGGTTACGTGCACTACACTCAACTTTCCATTGGAGAGCATCATGCGAGAGTCTTGTGCCTGGCAAAGCTCCGCAATGTATTCAGTGTGTCCGGAGAACTTTACGCCCGACAATGTGACTGCCTCTTTATTTAGAGGCGCAGTCACCATCGCTTGCGCTTCGTCCCTCAGGCACATTTCGGTTGCAACTCTTACATACTCGAGGGCGGCCACACCGCAGATCGAACTCAATCGGCCAAACTGGTATTGCTCGGTGTTCCTTAGTGCCATCGAAGATCGAACGGTAGCGGGCAGGACCGCAGGGTCTATTCCGCACGTTGTCGACGTTTTCTCAACCGCGGCCTGGTCTCCGACAATAATCCAATTCGCCAAGTCATGGATTTCCTGTGAGCTCAGAGCTTTGAGCACAACTTCCGGCCCGATTCCAGCAGGGTCGCCAATGGTTACGGCGACGGTCGGTCTGTGCAAACCCGCCGTCATCTCGACGCCCTTCGCTCAGCCGCGAAGTACTCCGCACAACAGAGCAGCGCGTCTTCATCGCCAAAGCCGCCAGACTTGCATGCGACTGCCAAACCATGGAACATGCCACCTTCCAAAACGCCCCAAGGAAAACCGGAAACTATTTCGTCGCGCAAGTCGATCGAACGCGCGCCCACTGCTTTACAGGCCAACGTCGCGGTGTCTCCGCCCGTGAGGAACAATGCGGCAACACTAAGATCCGTCAGGCTGTCGAAGAATTGGCGCAAAGACGACTCACTGAGTCCGCGCTTTACTGTAAGGACAACGTGGCGCCTCTCGCGGATGGCCCGGCGAGCCACGGCAACAGTTTCAGATTCGGGCGCTATTTCGACCGCGTCGGTCGCTGCCAGTAGCATTTGTTTTTGGCGCTGACTAGCAGGATGGGTCGAGCCGACAACAAACAGCATGGGCGCATCCGTCAGGTCGGGAACAAATCTCCGTGCTCCGGCCTTCGCCATATGCTCAGCGAGCGCGATTCCCAAGCCTGCCGATCCCACCCACAGAATGCGTCGCGAAGTCGCGCTACCCACAGCGACCGCAAAATGCAGATCGTGTTGGGACTTGCTATCAGCGATAAAGAACTGTTTGCCATTTTCTATATGCGCATCAAGTTGACTTGACGCATCCCGGCTCGCCGAGGTCATTCCAATCAGCCTTTCACGAGGCATTCCCTGCTGCGCAAGTAGGGTGGCAATGTCGATGCGGCCGCCACCCCAAGAGTCAGTCCAGTTAAGTATCCCGGCACAGACGAATCTGCGCATTGCCGGAAACGCCGGGGCGATGAGCGCCGCCTCGCACTTGAAAGCCCGCATCGCTGTGGCAATTTCTGCCGCCACGTTGCCGCGCAGGGTTGAATCGACTTTCTTAAATATGGTGTTTGTACCTAAGCGGGAGCAGCCAACCGCTAGGGCTTCAATCTTTTGCCGGCATTGTGCACTACTATCGTTCCGACTGTCGGTATTGAAGACAAGAACACCGGGCATTGATCGGGCTGCCTGCTTTGAGCGAGTTAACTCCACTCGAGACGGCAGGCCACAGCGAGCAAAGTGGACCCCAGTATCACAAGCGCCCGCGAGGTCGTCCGCGATCAGAATACATTCGACATTTGCGGCTTCACGTCTCACCTGTAGATTCCGTGGGCTGATCGGCCATCCATTAGACCGGATTTCTGCGGTTGATCTTGAAAGTAAAAGCATAGTCACAAGGTTTGCTTTTCGGAGTTTCGACCACAAGACCATCCTTGGTCATCTCCCACTTAAGATCTTTACCGTCGCCGAGCATGGTGATCGAAATGATTTCACTGGGATACAAACCGGCCCACGTCCGGCCCCTGGGCGCGAGGCTTTTGATCACCGCTTTTTCGCCCGGCCAATCAAGGGCAATCGCGTACAAGCAGTCCGGTTTGGCGGTGAAACGTATATCCTGCGCCGTATATTGCATATCATTGCTCTCGTTAAATGAGCCGGTCTTTTCCAGTTGAGTCGGTCCTTCTGCCGCTATCAGCCACGGGGTGGTTTCATAGATCGCTTCCCCGTTGATCTGCAACCACTGTCCGATCCCGCGGAGCCGGTCTTTGGCCGCGTCTGGGATGGTGCCGTCAGGCTTGGGACCTACGTTCAGCAACAAGTAACCATTCTTGCTGACACGATCCACTAAGTTGTCCACCAGGTTGTCGACTGACTTAAAACCAGCCTCAGGACAATAGGCCCAGGCTCCCTGGTTATCGACGGTCGAATCTGTGATCCAGTCGTAGTAAGTCAATTCACGTTCTTGACCCAGTTCCAGGTCGAGAATTCCTACCATGGGGACGAGATTATGTTTCTTGTAGGTCACCACCACGTCTTTCTTTCTTTGGGCTGCCTGGTTGTAGTAATAAGCCAATAGGTCTTTCTTGTATTTCTCATGGACCAACTCCAAACCAAAGTCGAACCAAATCATGTCGGGATCGTAGTTATCGATAACCTCTATTATTTTGCCTTGCCACCGGTCCAAGTACTCCTTGGTAGGCAGAGCATACGGTTCGTGGATAAAACCATACAAACCCGAATAGCGAAGATCAGCACTATCCAGGCGCTTGTCGGTAGTTGGGAAATAGAACCAATTCTCAGCATGATGGAACGCGGTAACAAACTTCATGCCCTGGCGTTTGATCGATTTCGATAGCGCGCCCACGATGTCTTTCTTCGGGCCCATTTTGGCGGCATTCCACTCCGAATATTTTGTATTCCACATCGAAAAACCATCGTGGTGCTCAGCGACGGGGCCGGCGAAGCGTGCGCCGGCACTCTTGAACAGCTCTGCCCATTCTTCGGCGTCGAACTTTTCGGCTGTAAACTTTGGAATTAGATCCTTATAGCCGAACTTGTCGATGGAGCCGTAGGTTTCCTCCCAATGTTTTCTCTCGGGTGAATCGGGCTGCCAGTAAACCTTGTTGGCATACCAGGTAACGTTCTTGCCCACTCCATGCACGGAAAAGACTCCCCAGTGCGTGTAAATTCCGAACTTGCCGTCTCGGAGCCATTGCGGTGAAGGCAAGCGTCTCAAGGAATTCCAGGTTGGTTCGAATCTGCCGGAATTCTTCATTGGATCGGTCTTTTTCGCGGCCGCTCTTTCAACCAAAGGAAGCGGGGCGTTCGCGAGCAAAGATCCTGCTGAAAGCGCGCAGCTGGCCGTCAACAGATCTCGCCTTGTAAGGCTCATTAATTCCTCCGTGTTCAGAGAATCCTGAGTAAAGCAGTTAATTGGTTCAGCCACTTGCCGCAACAGATAGTAGTAGCGCCTTATCTGGAGTGTCAAGGGCTTTCTGATGCTGGATCAGATGAAACCGGCAGAATTTTGCCAGCGTTAGTTGGTCGAGCCAATCATGAGGATAGACAGATTATGCTCGGCTAGGTCGCCGATGCGATGGGCTGCACGTTGGGAACACTGGTGATTCGCAAGTGTGTGAGCCGAGCGGCACCAGATGGGTGGTCCGCTCCGGGCGCCAACTTGGAAACCTCCGCAACGCATCAAGATGTGAAGGGAAAACAGTCCCCAAGGCAAGCGGGCTGGCAAGGCCGGAGAGAACTGCGGGGGCGAAAGAGGAACGCAGAAAATCACGACGGCCAAACTTCAACTTGTTCTGGTCTAATTTTGCGATTCCGTGATCCCCATGCGCTGATACCTTCCCGAAAGAACATAACGAGTCGTTAAGTTGGTCCGTCCAACGAGCGCGCCGTCAAGAAAGTCCGAAACTGCGTTGTGGTGCAGCTTGAATTGCATCACTGCCGGAAAATACGAAGCGGGTGCGGACCTGCTACTTCGCCTCTGAAAACTCTAACTTAATTGGCTTGGTCGATTCCGTCGCCAGCCAGACGATAAGGTCAGTGCCTTCCAGGTGTGGCACAAAACCATAGCGGAAGTTGGTCCCGCGCACGACTGGCTTGCCATCGAGGCTCAGTTTTGGATCTGAATCTCCCCAATTCTTGAGCACAAAGGCTGGGTTCACCAGCGGCGATTCAGAACTTGCCTTGAGTAAAAGTTGCAAGTGTGAAGTCGACGAACCTGGCTTGCGAACGATCACGAACGCACGCTGTGCGGGGTCGTAGCCTTCACTCTGGAAACTCGGTGCAGTGAGTTCCACACTTGGCGGAGAGAGCCAGGATTTGGCGAGCGGAACAAGATCGGAAGCAGACTTCGTGGTTAGTCCGTGCAGCAGAATCTTCGTCATTGAGTCTGCGGTTTGCGCATACGGCTCCCAATAGATATGGGACAACGATGAATGCGAGGGCCGATCCGGCGCGACCGCTGAAATACCGCTCGATCTTACTTGCGATACTGGCCAATGGTTCCACCACTCAAACATTGAATATGTCGGCTCTCCGGTGTATGCCTTTACGGACGAATTCACAGGCGAAACGATTTGGAATGGTTTCCATTTTGACTTCAGATTTACCACCTGGATGTTTGGGTTCGCCGGTTTTTCCATGTTCTTCTTGGGTGCGCCATTTTCCCAGGAATAGGTTGCGGTTTCGCCCTTCATATTTCCGATGGTCAGCGCATCTGGCTGAATGTTGTCTTCAGGCCGTTGGCCCGGACCATTGATCACAATAGTTTCCTGGAACTCGTGCCAGGTCTTGAAGTTCGATGTCCACAAAACCTGTTTGCGAACGGCTATGCCGTCCGGATAGATTGTGAAGTATTCGTCAGCCCAATCGGGCCAGCCTGTGTCCGGATCGGGGTTCGCACACGAATAATTCACGACTTCGCAGAGCCCATACCGCCAGTGAACCACGGCTCGCGCGTCTGTGTTCTCGAGAATGCGGATGTGAGAATACCGGTTCTGTTTGTCCGACATCGGTTCGCAATCTTCTCCTCCGGGGCAGTCCACCTTGCCGCCGGTTTCGAGAAATTCGTCTGTGTACCATTTGTTATTCTCGGTAACCCAGTCGCCGCCGTAATTTGTGCCTTGCCAGAACACCATGCGGATCGGCGCCTCGTCGAACCGCACTACGACGTCGGAATCCGGGCCTACTCGCCGTGGTTCATCCCACATTTCGTCATACCTCAGCGTCGTGTAAAAAGCGCCGAATCGTCCGACCGCTGGTGGACCGGAAGGCAGGGCTGGCCAGAGCAGCGCATCTCCACTGGGCGGATGAACTATGGCATACAATTTCTCGATCTCCTCCGACGTGAGGCCGCGATCATAGATTCTCAGCTCGTCGATAATTCCATCGAACGAATATCGAACCGGAATCTTGGGATGAATCCACTGCGCAGGAAGAACCGGATCACAGACTCTGCCGATCACCAGATCTTCCCGTTCGGCGGGGATCAGATTTCCTTGAAGTGGCAGATTCCCCACCAATTTTCCATTCATGTAAATCGCCATTCCTTTGGCAGGATCGTAACTGCCGGCGATATGAGACCATTTCTTCAGCGGGAGTTCAGATCTTGAAACGAGCGACCACCATTGGCCGCCGACCGCGACTTTTAATCCGATGTGGCCGAAAGAATCGATTCCGAAAAAGTAACCCGCTTGTTCTTCCCGGCGATGCTCGACGATTGGAACCCAGTTCCAAGGATAAGTATCGACCGCAACCCAAGCATCTACTGTAACTCCAGAAGTTGTTGCGGGAACGCCTTTGTGGGCGCGAGTGATAACCGTGCTCTCTCCATCGAATCGTAGTCCGTTTCCAGAGACGCCGAGAACATGTTTGAACAGACCGCCTACGGGGTCATCGGTGCCACTGATTGAATCGTGCGCGATCGGACCTGTTGCTTCATTAAAGGACCACTCCGCAACCGGCCCGCGGCTCTGGGCACGGCCAAAGGTTGAGATACAAATCAGAAGGCCGGCTGCCACCCATATCACGCGTTTCATAATCGACCTCTCGGATCCGACAGATCTGTGGATGAAATCCGCGCTGCTGCCGCGACGCTCGATTGGCGGAGTTAGCATCGGATGGAATAAAAATCTATCGGATTCCTTTCTAGAATTGCATGTTGTTCATCAAGAGAAAGCCGGCGGATGAAATCGTTTGCCAGGTTCATTACAGACTTATAGTCCGCCGCCAAAGTACAGACCGGCCAATCCGAGCCGATCATTAACCTAGCTGGGCCAAATGCATTGAGCACAACATCGAGGTATGGCTCAAAATCCTGCGCCGTCCATGAACTCCAGTTAGCTTCGGTAACGAGTCCAGAAATTTTGCAAAAGACGTTGGGAAAAGTTGCCAGATGTTTAAGATCGGATTTCCAAGGTTCCATTTCTCCGGCCCTAATTGGAGGTTTGGCCATGTGGTCGAGCACGAATCGTTGGTCCGGAAATCGCTTCACCACACTACATGCGATGGGAAGATGCCTGGGGAAAAGCAGGAGATCGTAGGTTAGACCGAAGCGCTTCAGTTGGCCCAACCCATTGAGGAAACTTTTGCGCAACATGAAGTTGTCATCCGGCTCGTCGTGGACGACATGGCGGACACCGCGGAATTTCGGGTGCTGAGTGTACCGCTCAAGCTGCTCGACAACACGATCCGATCTGAGATCGGCCCAGCCTATGATTGCCTGAATGAAAGGGTACTCATCCGCGAGCTGCAGAAGCCAAGTGCTCTCTTCGAGACATTGGCGAGCCTGCACTGCGACCGTACCAGTGATGCCGGCAACTGTCATGAGCGGCAAGAGGTCCGTCGGCAGGTGGTCCTTGCGCAGCTTATCCATCCCAGCCGACATCCATATGTAATCTCGGGCATTGTATTTCCAGAAATGCTGGTGTGTATCGATTTTCATCGTAACCAGAGATATTAGCGGAAGATGTAGTACAAGATCGCAACCGTCACTGCCAGGATCGCCGCAATCAATCGCGGGTCTCCCAATCCCTTGAATTTTTCCTGCGTAAGGGCACCCAAAGGATGACTCCATGTAAGGCCATTCACTGATTCCGGTGCAGGGGGAGGTGTGAGCAAAGTGACCACAACATAAACGACCGTGCAGATACAAAACATCCACCAGGCCTGCATCATGAAAGGAATGCCCCAGCGATGGGTAATGATCTTTTCTGTACCCAAAACAGGGAGGTCG
Source organism: Candidatus Sulfotelmatobacter sp. (assembly GCA_049588915.1). Lineage (GTDB taxonomy): Bacteria > Acidobacteriota > Terriglobia > Terriglobales > Acidobacteriaceae > Sulfotelmatobacter. The sequence goes on along the minus strand of JBAVZU010000337.1, from coordinate 14,329 downwards.
AGAATGAACGCAACCACGCCCAGCGCAAACCCAAAAATCAAGGTGTAGAGGGAAGCTTGTTTCGTGCCTCGGCGCCACAGCACTCCCCATAGAAATACCGCCGTAATCGGCGGCGCCAGGTCCGCCGCGATGGCGTTGATTGCTTCAAAGATGCTCGAGTATCTGCCGCCTTGGGTTGACCAAGCCATGGCGAGAAGCATCACGACAACTGAACTGATACGGCCAATCGTTACCTGTGCGCGGTCGGAGGTGGTTGGTCGCATTCGGGCTACGATATCGACCGCTACTAGCGTCCCGATGCTATTGAGAGCCGCCGCCACTGCACTCATGAGCGCTGCTAACACCGCAGCCGTGATTACGCCCCGCAAGCCTGTCGGAATCAACTGCTCAATAAGCACCGGCAAAGTCTGATTACTCGCGCTTCCGATGATGTTATGAAACAGCACATAAGCGATCACACCGGGTAGCACGAGAAGAAACACAGGGAGTATCTTGAGAAAACCTGCGAGCAGTGGGCCTAATTGAGCATCGTCAGAACTCCGCGCCCCTAGAACTCTCTGGACAATCGTTTGATCGGTGCACCAATACCAAATGCCCAAAATTGGATAGCCCAGCAAAACCGCATACCAGCTCAGTCCAGCCGAGTCGTGCGTATGCAGCATCGATAACTGTCCTGGCTTCGCGGCCTCCTTCAACTGCGTCAGGGAATGAATTCCATGTGTGCGTAATGCAGCCAGAGAAAAAGCCAGAATTAAAAATGCTCCCAGAATCAGAATGACAGTGTTGACGGTTTCGGTGATGACTACGGCTCGTAAGCCACCCAGCACGGTATAAATCCCGACGACCGTGGAGATAATCACGATTGAGGTAACTACATTAATGCCAAAAAATCGTTGAAAAACCGCCGCGCCTGCGTACAGGCTGATTCCGATGTGAATGAAGACTGCTGCCACAATTGCCATGAAAGCCAGGAATGAGCGTGAGGCCGGACTGTACCGTCGCTCAAGGAACTCCGGCAAGGTTGCGATGCGGGTTCGAAAATAGAATGGCGCAAACACCAAAGACAACAGGATCAGCGTATACGATGCCATCCATTCAAAATTCCCCCAGACCAAGCCCTCGTTGTAGCCAGACGCAGTAAGCCCGACCAAGTGAATCGTCGAAATGTTGGAGGCAAATAATGCCGCTCCAACGAGTGGCCACGAGAGAGACCTTCCTGCCAGAAAAAAGATGTTGCCAGTGACTTTGATTCGCCGCACTGAAAGCAATCCAATGGTCAATATGCCGCAGAGGTACAACAGAATGATCGCAATATCGAGAGGCGGAATCGTAAGAGTAGGCTGCATGACGATTTCCATTGGCAGAGCCGGACACGCATGTGCAGATCTTTGGATGGGCCAATGCGAGCGCGAACTGTAACACCTCTAAATTCGGTATGTCAAGGAAATCGACACGAATCCAGGCTTGATGTCTCAGGTAAGTAGGTTTCACAACGGTATTTTGATCTTTAGGGTTGGGTTGCCGGTGGCAAGTTGCTTGACGAAAGACAGATGTACTCATACAATTCGTTTCGACATTATGGCTGGACCAATCCTAAAGGCCTCTGCTAAAGACGGCAGTTAGCGGGACTGCATTATGAGAAGAATTTTGCTGAATGCCCCGGGCGAGTTTGTTGACCTTAAAGTCCCGCGCCCGGTCCCCCCGAGTGGAGAGGCCTTGGTTCGAATTCAGCGGGTCGGAGTTTGTGGAAGCGACTTTCATGCTCTTGCCGGCAGACACCCCGTGTACACATATCCGCGCGTTCTGGGTCATGAGCTTGCCGGCGAAATCGTGGAACTCCCCGAGAACGCACGAGGCATGCGAGTCGGAGACCGATGCGCCATTGAACCGTATATCAGTTGCGGACATTGCCGCACCTGCAAAGCAGGAAGGACGAACTGCTGTGAACGGCTTCGTTTGATCGGCGTGCATGTCGATGGAGGGATGCAGGGCTTCCTGGCTGTCCCCACCGAATTGCTGCACAAATCAGAGAAGCTTTCACTTGACCAGTTGGCGCTGGTAGAGACACTGGGGATCGGAGCTCATGCCGTTAAAAGGAGCAAATTGCGGGCTGGCGAGGAAGCGCTTGTGATTGGAGCGGGTCCTATCGGATTAGCAGTGACTCAGTTTGCTGCCGCCCTCGGAGCGAAAGTCGCAATCATAGAGATCAACGATTGGCGTAGAGAGTTTGTACAAAGGCTGGGCATCGAAGCCTTGGCCGTTCCCGATAGCAGAGTTGCTGACGTCGTCTTCGATGCGACGGGAAATGCAGTTGTGATGGGCGAGAGTTTGAATCACGTAGCCCCTGGGGGAAGGCTGGTTTTTGTAGGGTTGACGCGAGATCCGGTAAAAATTGATGACGCCTTGTTACACCGACGGGAAGTCACGCTTTATGCAAGCCGAAATAGTTGCGGGCAGTTTCAACCGATTATTCGTATGCTGGAAGAGAACCGAATTGATACGGAGCCTTGGATTACGGACCGGCTCAACCTTGATGAAGTGCCTGCAAAGCTTAAGGATCTTCCGACAAAGATTGGTTTAATGAAAGCGGTCGTGGAAGTGCGAGATACCGACGGATAACACGCGATCCCGCCAAGCACAGATGCGGGCGGTTACTGGACTTCTCAAACTCGGCGGCTAGCGGAACAACTTTCATGGATTACAATTTTCTTGGGAAAACTGGGATGAAAGTATCCCGCCTGAGCTTTGGGGCTTCGTCGCTTGGCGGAGTTTTTCATCCCGTCGACGAGAGTTGCGCCATTAAAGCCGTGCATGCGGCGCTAGAATCTGGAATCAACTTCTTCGATGTGGCGCCCGCGTATGCAGGCACAGTCTCTGAGACAGTTCTGGGAAAGGCGCTAAGCGGCGTTCCCCGTGATCGGTATTATCTTTCTACGAAGGTCGGCAAGTACACGAAGCCGGGCACTTATGGCGAAGATACGCTCGACTACTCCGGCTCTCGGATTCGCAACTCGATCGAGGAAAGCGCCGGGCGCCTCGGAACCGACTACTTTGATCTGATTCATATTCATGACATCGAATACCAGGGTCGCAAATATACCGAATGGGCGCTAACTGAAGGCTATGAGGCAGTGCTGCAGTTGAAGAGGGAAGGACGGATCGGTGGAGTCAGCTTCGGAATCTATCCGATGGATCTCTGGGAAAGAATTTTTTGTTCACTGGACGTCGATGCGGCCTTGGTCCATAACCATTACTGCCTGAATGACACGCGGATCTTGGAACTGCTGCCCCTCGCCGAGCGGAAGGGAATTGGAATCATCAACGGGTCCCCATTCGGCAGCGCTTTGCTCACCGAGCGCGGCCCCGCAGAGTGGCATCCGGCGAGCGCTCAGGATCGAGCCATCTTCAAATCTGCTGCTGATTTCTGTAGAAAGCAAGGCACCTCCATCGCGAAGCTCGCACTACAATTCGCAAGCCAAAATCCGAGCTTGCCGACCACGCTTTTCAGCTCGGCAAATCCCGAATCTGTGCGACGCAATGTGGAATGGCATGAGGAAGCGGCAGACTCGCAACTGATAGAGGAAGTACAAGAATTGTTAAGCCCAGTGCGCGACAAGCAGTGGGATTACTAGATGAAGCGAACGAGCGGTCACGCACCACGTCCGGGGGGCTAACGGTTTCTACTTTGCGCGACCAACGCCGTGAGCGATCCGAAACCGGTGTGCATTCCCAATTACAAATAATAAGAAGAAATCAGATGAAGCATGACAACAGAAGAAGCTTTCTAAAGAAGCTTGGAATCGCATCAGTTCTGAGCACAAGCAAAATCAACCGAGTCTTCGCGCATGCTTTTTCAACGCTCGCAACCGGCGATGACTATGTTCCCCCAAAAGGTAACATTCGCGTGCCAGCAACCGACGGGCAGTGGAAGCGGGTGAAAGATTACGTCGACGACCCCGGTCTAGATTACCGACACGCATCCGAGACTGCTTTCGAAGCATTTCGTGACCTGAAATACGGGGTGCGGATCCATTGGGGACTGTATTCACTCCAGGAGTGGTGGAATACGAGCTGGCCGATGTTAGATTTGTCACCGGCCCAGATGCAGAACTATCAGGAACAATATAAAAGCTGGAATCCCACTGATTTTAATGCCGACGAATGGATGAAGTTCTTCAAAGAAAATGGAATGAGGATGTTTGCCTTCACCGCTAACCATCACGAAGGCTTCTCCATGTACGACACGAAAAGAAGAGTTAAGAGCCGCGTGAACTGGACGGCACGCGGCGGACCAGCGCTTGAGAGTTGCGATCTGGTTTACAGCATCATGGAAACTCCTTTTAAGCGCGACGTAGTGAAGGAAGTCTGTGAAGCTGGTCGTAAACATGGGCTCAAGATCGACCTATATTTTTCTCACCCGAACTTTTACGACGCAGATTTTCGCCCGTTTTGCAGGCATCCACTACAGCCAGGACTCTATGGAATCCCCGATCCGACGCCCGAAGAACATAGAAGGATGATGGCAAGCCATCGGGAACAACTTACGGAATTGCTCACAAACTACGGCAAGATCGATATGGTCTGCCTGGACATGTGGCTTGGAAAAGACGTATGGCCGCAATTGCGGGAAACTATGATCGCGCTGCGCAAAATCCAGCCGGATGTTATGTTCCGGGCTCGAGGCGTTGGCAACTATGGGGACTATTACACGCCGGAGGGTAGAGTGCCCGGCGCGAAGACGGACACCGATATGCCGTGGTTCGTGATTTATCCATTGGGCCAAGGCTTTTCGTATGGGGGACCCGGCGACAATTACAAAGGCAGTAAATGGATCATCCAAAACCTCGCAGATATCGTGGCGAAGGGTGGGAACTTCATGGTGGGTGTCGGTCCCGACCGCAATGGCAAGTTCAGCCCCACCGCGATGGATCAGTTGGCGGAAGCCGGTCAGTGGCTCAAGGTGAATCGGGAAGCGATCTATGACACGCGGGCACGGGCCGGGGATTTATGGAAAGAGGGGGCGGATGCTTCTTTTGCGGATCCGAAGACAGCGAGCAGTGAACAAAGCACCGAGGGCACCAACAGCCCGATTCGTTTTACTCAGACCAAGGACGGCCGAGAAGTCTACGCCATCTGTATGCAGTGGCCGGGTTCAGAGCTTAGATTGAAGACGCTCCGGGCAAAGACCGGGTCTAAGGTCAGATTGCTGGGCGTAAGCAAGCCGTTGAAATGGCGCAATGAGTCCGACGCATTGGCCGTCCAAATTCCGGATGCCCTTCAGGACGAGGCACAAAGGCCCTGCAAGGTGGCGTGGTGCTTCAGGATTGAAAGTACGCAGGCATAGCACAGACTGTGGGGGCGTGTTAAGCTCTTTGGCTTGAGTCATGTTGCGTATATGGCAACCACCACTAAGATTCGTCGCAAGGCATCGACCGACACGCGGCTTACCGCCAGGATATTGGAGAAGATTAAGCGCCTGATCGCGACCGGCGCTGTTGCGCCTGGAGAAAAGTTTCCTCCGGAACGCGAATTAGCGAAGGAATTCGGTGTAAACCGTGCATCCTTGCGGCAGGCTTTGAAGGTATTGGAAATTATGGGCGTCCTCACGCAGAGAGTGGGCGATGGTACCTATTTAAGCGCCAGCGCTGAATTGACTCTCAAAGAGCCTCTCGACTTTCTCATCCTGTTGGATGATCTCTCCCATCACGAATTGTTCGAGACGCGAATGATCGTCGAGCCGGAACTTGCAGCACGAGCTGCCCAGCGTGCAACAGCAGAGGATCTCATCGGACTACGAAAAGCGATCCTCGCGATGGAGCATTGCCGCACGAACGAGGAAAGGCTGGATGCGGATGTCGCGTTTCACGAATGTATCTTTCGCGCCAGTGGCAATCGTATCTGTCACCTGCTGTTTCGAGTTATCCACCGCAATCTGCTGACCAGTATGTCGCACCTCTCTCGAAGGGTTCCCCTGGATCGACCGTTGAACTTTCACAAGCGAATCTACGAAGCCATCCAGAACCGCAATCCCGAAGAAGCGCACCGTCAAATGCTGAACCACATTACAGATACCAAGGTAAGTCTCACTTCGACGGAGAAGTAAGCATCATAATCTAGTCGTTGTGATAGACCTCTTTCATCGTTGCCCATGTTTGTTCCCCGGTCAGCGGAACTTGCATTGGAGCGGTTACCGATAGCCATTTTTGATTGCGGGGTTCGGCCGCAAGCTTTTCCATGTCGCCTTTGTAATCCGTACCTGTGTACTCGTAATAGCCGAACAGGTAGTACTTTCCATCATCGAGTTGATGGATGTAAATGGAAAAATTGTGCATGTGGTATTTATTGAGCAGGTCGCGCACGCCCGGGTTGGATGCTGCATGCAAGGCTTCATAAGCCTTGATCTGGTCGGCCTTAACTCCAATGACCATGCCAATGCGCTGCGCATCGGTGTCTGAGGTTTTGCCATAGAACACCCCCAGCAAGAGTGCGGCGACTACCATGATTGTCAACTTTAGTCTTCTCATGCTTCCTCGCAGTGTCGTTATAAGAGCCATCCAGGAAATTGTTCGGTTAATCCCCACTTGCCCATTTCGAAGTTCTTGAAACCAATTTTCAGCGCGGGCGATTCTGGGCGCACATGGAAATTGCGGTTGGCCCCATCCACAAATTGCGGGTCGCCAAAAAAAGAATGCTGATCGAATCCCAGATTCCTCCATTCCTCAAGGTTGTAGCGCTTTGCATTGCGTTTGCCATCTTCCGATCGTAACTGGTCCACCACCGCTTGGAATTCTCCGCCGGAGCAATACAAGCAGTTATTGTCAATCTTTTCAAACCATGGTCCAACCGCCGGAGGAGCGATTACCGAGTAGAACATCTGCGGCCACCACGGCCAGCCCTCGGGCCACTGGGTGCCATCCGGATCCATTACCGTGATGTTGTTGAAGTACTGATCGTGGTTGTAGTTGTTGCCGACGTGGAAGCAAGGCGCGCTCCTGGCCAAATACCAAATGTTGTTGTAAACCTTTCGATACGCGCCTTCGCGAAGTTTCATGCTCACCCCGCCGACGGAGATATTGTTGTAAATCTCGTAGTTTGTCGCACCATCATCGAGATCGAGCCCCCATCCTGACTTTTCATCGAAGAAGTTATGGCGCACGATTACCGGCTCCATGGTGTCGACGAGAGCTTCCCAAACATCGAGACTACGATCCACTGTGTAGGCTCCGTGCGATTGAGCCAAAGCCCAGCCGCGGTCACGACCCCAGGCGTTGAAGGGACCGTGGTCGCTGGTCTCGCGGACTGTGTCGTGAGTGTGGTTGTATTCGATAACGTGGCCCCCCCAAGTGCCGTCGCCAATACAGATGGCGGCTCGGGGCATGTTATAAATTAGGTTGTGGCTGGCGGTGATGCGCTTGGCGCGAGAGATGTAAACTCCAGCGATCTGTTTTCCATAGAAGCCGCAATCATGAATTAAATTGTTGGTTGCCTCGCATTCATAGGGGAAGGCATGTTGCGTGCCGCTCGTTTTTTCCAGGTCGCCAACAAAACAAATAGCGCTGTCGCCGGTTTCGGTGAATTTACAGCTGCACACCACGAATTCGCGATTGTAGTTATTGACAAAAATTGCATTCCCGCCGACGGCGTCAAACCAGCAATCTTCTACGGAGCAGTTGCGTGTGCCCTCAGCGAAAACGGCACCGCCTCGATGAATTGACCAATCGCTAAGTGACGGAACCTCATAGGTTGTAAGGTAAGTGCTTACTGTGTGAGCAACGCGGAACCCCCGGAATGACACGTGTTCCACGGGATCGGTTTGCGTGCCGTTGAATTTGATCACATGTTCGAGCAAGGGTACTTCTATTAAAGCCGTTCGCAGGTCGACGCCTAGCTCGGGATAGTAATAGAGAATGCTCTGATTCCTATCGAGGAACCATTCGCCGGGCGCATCCAACTCTTCAAATACATTCTCGACAAAAAATCGCGATTTTTCGTTCACCGCTGCGGGATGGGGGCTCCACTTCGCGCCGATTTGTTGCCCGCCATCCCCGAACCAGATCGAATTGGTGCTGAAGTCAATTGCCTTAATCTTCCATTGCAAATTCCCCCAGTAGCTCGCCTGGAAAATATGAATCTCGGCATCCTCAGGATGAGACCATTTCTTCTTGCTAAAGGTGGCGGGATCGAAATGTACACCCCGAGGTGCCTGAGCGGAATATGCCATGTCATCGTTTGGCCCTGCATATGGACTCACATTGCCAGCGGAAATCGAACCCGCGGCCTGAATATACCCCGACTTGCCAGGATTGGATGGATCAAAATTCGGATAGCGAGCGCGAATTTGACGCTTGCCGTTGACGAAAAGCTGAGTGAACTCAAGCCCGGGCGAAACTTCTGCCATTAGAATGCCATCCCGGTACGCCTTCCAGTGACATACAAGACGGTGCCCACCGCTGATAGTGACGTGCTCGCCAGGAGCGGCCGCATAGATTGTCGGCGCCTGCTCACTACCGGAATCCTCAGGAGCAACGCTCAGCGGAGTGTTCAAGTAATACGTGCCTTCATATACCAGAATGGTGACCCCAGCAGACTTCTTGTTTCTTCGGGCGGCCTGTTGCGCAGCGAAAAGCGTCGCAAAGGGCGACTTCTCGGTGCCAGGATTGGAGTCATCTCCGAAGGACGAAACATGAAAGACAGCGTGTGCAGTCTGACTCAGGTAGGGCGACGCTTTCAGCGATTTGTTATTCGTAAGTCCGCCAGCAACCGCAGCCCCAGCGGCAATCTGCAAAAACTCCCGGCGTCTCATAGATCTTCTCGAATGGACGTACCAAATCGTACACAGCTTTCGACAAATGTCAAGCTCTTCGCAGGATTCAGCGAGCCAAGACTGTCGAGGCCGGAGAGCTTGGGACTGCAATGTCTCAAAAGTTAGCTTGACAACCAAAACGACAGGGTGCTAGCGTGTGGAGCCATAATTGGTTCGACCGATAGATGCGATAGAAACTTGATGAAGTCGACGCAAGCTCACACTTGTAAAGAACGAACGGTTAATTGTGAATAACGAATCCTGCAGTAGCCGATTGCGTTGCAATTGGTTGGATCAATGTTTTGGACGATGAATATACGGTTCTTGAGGCCAGACTTTCAAAAAAAATCTTCTTGGGGGAGTGGGGCAATGAGATCACTGAATTGCGCCTTATTGAGCATGCTGCTCGTCGCGGTTTTCTCGACTGCCTTGTTCGGGCAAGAATTCACCGGTCATGTGAAAGACGGCAGCGGCGCGGCCCTTCAAGGGGCGACCGTGACCGTGCACAATGAACTTACCAACCAGGATACTAAGACCAAGACGACGGCAGCCGGAGACTACGCCGTGCCCTACCTAAAGGCTGGGCAATATTCAGTGACCGCGGAGATGCAAGGATTTGAGAAGCAGGTGCGCGCGAATATTTCCTTGGAAGCGGACAGCACACTTGCGGTTGACTTTAGGTTGAAAGTAGGTTCGATTCAACAGACGGTGACCGTGCAGGCTGACGAAGAGCTCGTGGATACGGACAATGCAAGCCGCAGCGAGACATTCTCCAGCAAAATGGTAACTGAGGTACCCAACAACGGCCGCGACGTCAACATGACCGCCGTGCTGAGTACGAGCGTCAATTTTTTTGATGTCAACGATGGGTCGGCAACGGGGACGGAATACGGTTCCGCGAATTTCGGGGGCGGATGGTTCACCATGTCGGTCAATGGCGGTCAGTATGGCGGCGCGATCACGCTCATGGATGGCATGCCCAATGATTCGGTAGCAGGTAGCGGGCCCCAGTTGTCTCAAACCGTGACCAGCGCACCCATGGAATCTGTCCAGGATTTCAAGGTGATTGCGAACGCTTATGATGCGCGGTATGGGAACGGATCAGGGGGCGGGTTTGACACGGTTATAAAGACAGGAACTAATCGGTTACACGGGACTGTATACGAGATTATGCGGCGTTCGTGGTTGAATGCCAATCCCTGGATCACCGATTATTACGCGAATACGCCAAATGCGGCGGCGAATCCGGCGCCGCAGAGTACTGAGGATTTTTATGGATTTTCGCTCGACGGGCCGGTGATTATTCCTCATGTTTATGACGGTAGAAACAAGACCTTCTTTTTCATTCAATATGACAACCGTGATCAAAAGACTCCGGGCACGACCACGGATTCGGTTCCCGATTGCGCGTCATGGAACTCGACTGGTCAGCCCTGTAATTTTTCGAATCCTGCTTCGATCGGCGACTTCAGCAAACTGTCTGCTCTCGGCCCAACCGGTACGCCCGTGCCGATCGTTCTCTACGACCCTCTGAGCGGCACCCCCACGAACCGCAATCCTTTCCCCAACAATATGATCCCTCTGTGCGTGGGCTCTACCAATCGTGGCCCCACGGGGGGAGCCTGCCTCAATTCGGTTGCGCTGAAGATTCTGTCTTATTTTCCTGCTCCCAATGTGACGTCTCCGGCTGGAACAAATCCTTACAACGACAACTACTTTGCACCCTGGACTTCCGATGCGACCGTGCGCAACATCATGGGCAAGTTCGACCACAACATCACAACGGCTGACCGTATCAGCTTTCGCGGTACGTTGTCGCTCCAACGTAATGGATTTGCCAATCTTTTCGGAGGCACCTTCTTTCCTGGACCTGCCGGAACTGGAGAAGGCGGAGATAACCGCGGCTGGTCAATCCAGCCCGATTGGGTTCACACTTTCAGCCCGACTCTCCTCCTCGATGTTCGGGCTAGCGGCGGCTACGCAGTAACTGAACAACATTACACCCGGCAAGATTTCAACCCCTCGACCTTCGGCGGCGGCTGGACGCCTGCCTTAGTTTCGCAGCTGGGAAACTTTGGAACTCTATTTCCGCAGTTCAACTTCAATTCAGATGGATTTTCCAGTCTTGGAGCCACTCTTCCAGCGAACGTATTAAGCGGTACGTCGTTCAATTTAGTGCCGAGCCTTACCTGGGTAAAGGGCCAACACACCCTCCATGTTGGTTTGGATTTTCGTTATCGCATGGAAGGATTTAACGGCGTGCCCGGAGGACAGGGGTTTCAGGCTCCTAACTTTACTATAGGCAATGGCTGGACCCAGCAGGATTATCAAAACAGCGGCCTGGCGTTCCAAGGTTTTGATCTGGCCTCCTTCTTACTCGGATATGCGGATACCGGTAATACCAACATAGTCGTTAACCGTACTTACTCGGCGTATTACTATGCTCCGTTTATTCAGGACGACTGGAAGGTGAGCTCGAAGCTAACACTGAACCTAGGTGTGCGCTACGACTATTCGCCTGCCACGACAGTGCGCCATAACGAGCAGAACTACGCTTTCAACACCACGACTACGAATCCGGTGAATTCGCAGATTAATCACGCATTGCTCCCCAATGGTGAACCGATTGTGGGAGGATTTACATTTGCCGGCGTCGGTGGGAATCCACAGCGGGCAATCAAAACGGGAGCGCTTGGCTTCCAGCCGCGATTCGGTTTTGCATATGCGTTTGATTCAAAGACGGTGCTGCGTGGCGGGTTCGAAGAGATGCTCACTGGACCCTTGCTCACGTATTCGAGCCTGATTCAGGATGGTCTGGTCGGCTTTTCCGCGGATACACCGTATATTTCCAGCTTAAACAACGGACAAACTCCCAACCCGGTTGCCAACATCGGAAATCCGTTCCCCAACGGTGTGACTCCTATCAGCGGATCATCGTTAGGATTGCTGACGGCACTTGGACAAGGTGGCAGCTTTTATGATCCAAACTTTAAGTCACAGAGCTATTGGGGATTTTCATTAGGTATTCAACACCAACTGTCCAGTCATGACGTATTAGAAATGAGTTATGTAGGCAGCAAAACCTACAACTTGGCTCAACAAAATATTAACGGGAACTTCGGAACCAACATTAACCAGATCAGCCCCGCCTGGCAAAAGCAGTGCGATCAAGGCTTCGGTGGGGATCCAACGATCTGTAACAACGATCTTGTTCCTAGTCCTTTCTATAACATCAGCGCTTTCAGTGCGGCGAGTGCATTCTCGAACACCGCTCCCACAATCTCCTATGGACAGCTCACTCGTCCGCTTCCGGCTTTTGGCGACATTTTTGAAATAGTTAATGACGGCCGGTCTTGGTACAACTCGCTGCAGATGACCGTAAAGCATAAATGGAACAACTCGCTGACTCTGCTTGGCGGCTGGACCTGGCAGAAGACGATGGATGCCGGTGCATGGGCCGATCAGAGATATGGTCTTCGAGAAAGAATTATTGATCCGCTGGATATGACGCACAAGATTTCGATTTCTGGGGTCTATAACTTGCCCGTGGGAAGGGGACATGCCTTCTTTGGAAATGCAAATCGCGCGGTAGATGGTGTTATTGGCGGATGGGAAATTGGAAGTTCCTATACATTTCTCACAGGCATGCCAATTACGATTCAAGGTGTAGATATGAATAGCTACGCCGGCGTGCCCTTGCAAAATGAAGCATCTGTCTATACTCGCGCTTTTGCACCTTGCACGAATCAGTGGGTGCAAGCCGGGAATGGAAGCTGGTCATTGCAGCCAGTCACAGGTTATGTTTATTCGGGAAGCTGCAGTCAGTTCAACTTCACGCTGCAACCGCAGTACGGGATCACTCCCAATCTCGAATACACGGGCATCCGCGCGAGGCCGACCGATCTATTTGACCTTAACTTGTCGAAATTTTTTGAAATCACTGAACGGTTTAAGCTGCAGCTGCGTATCAATGCATTCAATGTGCTGAATCATCCGCAATTTGGTACGGTATCTCAACCATACAATGGAGAATGGGATACCGGACCTACGGATCCCAATTTTGGAACTTACAGCAAACTTGCCGGGTCTAACAGCCCAAGGAACTTAGAATTGCACTTTAAGCTGCTGTGGTAGCAATCTCTGGCGTTCATGGGCTCGACGCCAAGATAACGAGTCCCGATGTTTCCGGCGGTTTCGTACAGGCCAGCGAAATAGAGCACCGGGTGGTTTCCGCGTCGCTCATCGTCGGATGAGTGCCCTGAGCGACGAGAACGTCGAGTTTAGCAATTCTGCGATCCCAAGGACCTGCGCGACGCGTGGAAATAGGATGTGTGTATTATCGTCACGGGTTTATCCGCCACAATCGCCAATACCCGGGAATCACGCGAGATCGTCGACAACGCTTTGGAAAGAATGTCGGTTAAGTCATCGGAGCAGAGATCGAATTCAGGATGGCCTTTCGCAGTTAACGAAAGATTCCGCTGTCGATAGGGTGCTCATGCGCTTAACCTGCGCCTTCAAAAGTGATAATGTAGCTCTCATGTAAAGCTGGAAAAGGCGGACGGCGATTCTAAGTACCACTTAATGGACGAACCATTGTAACCTAGGTAAAGTGAATCGGTGGGGATCCGCAAGAAAGTTTTATGATCGATCGAGGAGGCCTTGCAAAAGGAATTGACCCGAAACAAGGCAGGGCTAGCATCTACTCCGAAATTGGTCGGATCAATAGTATTTACACGAATGCTATGGTTTGAATTGTCTGAGGTAAGAAACACCCAACGACATGGCTTATCGCGGCTTGGATCTGAAAGGTAGAACAGCGGTTGTGCTTGGCGGCACATCCGGAATTGGTAGAGCGATTGCCATCGGCTTGGCGCAAGCAGGCGCCGATGTTGTTGCAAGCGGCCGACGCCGAGAGCAAGTGGCGATCACTGCCGCTGCGATTGAAGCCCTGGGTCGACGCAGCCTTTCGATGACTGTGGATGTCACCGATCGAGGCTCCCTGGACAGCCTCTTTTCGTCTGTAATGGCAACATTCGAAAACGTCGACATCCTGATCAATTCCGCCGGGCTCATAAGCCGAGGGCCTACGATCGACTCACAAGAAAGCGAGTGGCAGAAACTGCTCGATACAAATTTGATGGGGGTACTTCGCGCCTGCCAGATCTTTGGCCGACGCATGCTGCAAAGAGGATATGGACGGATAGTCAATATAACTTCCCTCAATGCATTTGTGGCGCTGCATGAAGTTGCGGCTTATGCAGCCAGCAAGGCAGCAGTTCAATCGTTAACGAGATCGCTAGCCATTGAGTGGGGGGGCAGCGGAGTCTGTGTGAATGCGATTGCCCCCGGGGTATTTCCTACCGCTCTGAATTCTGAGCTATTGCAGGGTACCCATCGGGGACGCGAATTGCTGATGCGAACGCCCATGAGAAGGTTTGGGGACGCGGAGGAAGTGGTAGGAGCGGCAATCCTTCTCGCATCGTAAGCAGCGAGCTTTATGAACGGCTCTGTGGTGATTGTCGA
>JBAVZU010000336.1:0-13830 GCA_049588915.1 Candidatus Sulfotelmatobacter sp. | reverse complement strand
GCGCCGTGCAACCACTAGCGAAGACCTTGAGCAGCAGCCAATAGGTAACAACCTCCGTTGCTCGCGGAGGAGGCGGGGGCGGAAACACCGGCACAGGATGCCCTCCGCTGAAGAGAACCCGGAGAAGGCCACCGCCGATGGTGATCAGAAGAGTTCCAACAAATAAATAAGTGGGAATGGCGAAAACGGTTCCGGCCTCGCGCACGCCTCGCAAATTCAAGATGGTAATAACAATCAGAATTCCCACGCATATTGCGACGGTGTGCGGCAACAACGAAGGAACCGCCGACACGAGGGCGCCTACTCCCGCGGAGATGCCTACGGCGGCCGTGAGAATGTAATCGGCGAGCAGCGCGGCTGCAGCGAGTAATCCAGCGGGGGCGCCAAGGTTGAAGCGCGCCACGGTATACGATCCGCCGCCCGAGGGATACGCCTCGATCGTCTGGCGGTACGAGAAATATACGATCACCAACAAGGTGATGATCGCGGCGCTGACGGGAACTATATACCGGACGCCTATCAGGCCAAGCGGGATCAGCAGGCTGAGCGCGGCTTCTGGTCCGTAGGCGGCCGAACTGAGTCCATCCAGACCGAAGATAGGGACGCCTTGTGCCGGACCAATCTCTTCGGCGCGCTCGTCACTGGTTCTGATTGGCTTGCCGACAACGAGATCGAGAATGTTCATGAATACTAGCGTTCCAAACGGAGTGTATATGACGCGTACGGAATGGAGCGAGTTGTGCTTGACGAAGTGTTTTCTTCTACGGGAAGCGTACGTCCAGGCTGTAAATCTCCTGCGTGCTTCTATCCCGCATGAGAAGTGGAGAATCATCCGGCCCCAGGCCGACCCAGAATTCCCAGGGATCGAAGCCGCGCGGTATTTCTTTCAGGCTGAGTAAACGCTCTTCTTTACCGTTGGCGATATTCACTCGCACCATGTCATCGGTTTTGTCGGAATAGTCCTCGGTATAGAGGTACTTCGAATCATGGGACCAGTTCTCGAAAGCAAAGCGTGACGAAGCAAGCGACGTCCAAACTTTATTCGCCAAGTCGTAAAGCATCAACTTTGTGGAGTCCGCGGAAAGAGCCGCTACATAGCGTCCGTCCGGTGAACAGCGGGGGCTGAAAAGATTTTCTGATCCTTGCAGGTCTGAGACTTGAGAAGTCTTCAAGTCCACCATATGGATATTTGGGCCGGACACGTTGCTGTACTCCAGCCAAGGCATTCCGGCAAAAACGATGCCATCGCCCTTGGACGTCCACGAAGGATCTCCTTGGTTTTGATTGCTAGCGGCGACTTCACGGGGCGTGCCGCCGTCCGCCGGCATCACATCTATCTTCCATGCCTTCCCTGGAAGCGAAGCCATGAAAGCGATCTGCGTTCCATCAGGGGACCAACGCGGCATGTGCACCAGCATCGGAGCAAAAGTGAGTTGAGTGCGAGAACTGCCATCGGGCTTGCTCCGCCACAAGGTGAGGTCGGGATGTTCCACGTAAGTGATCCACTCGCCGTTGCGCGTGAAGTCCGCTTCACCCGCGGAAACACCCGGGAGATACAGGGAAAATTGTTGTGACTTGCTATCCAGTCGAACTAGATCGAAGCGGCGCTGCTGACCAATTACAAACAACTTTCTTCCATCCGGGCTGGGTGTGGGGTTGCTAAACATGAGCGGCCCGACGGTTAGTTGGGTAGGATTCGCGGGACCCTTCCGAAACAACCTATTGCCCTCTCGAATGGCCCAGATATTCTGAGTGTGGTCGCGAGTGGATTCAAACAGGAAGTATTCCCCGTTCGAAGTCCAGGCTCCGCCAAATTCCTGCGCTGGCTTGTTCCAGTCCGGCAGTACCGCGTGCAGATTTTTCCCGTCGGCCAAGACATCCCACAGCGACGAAGTGCGCTGGTCGGAGTTCCGGATGGTGAAACGCAAGCGCTTGCCATCGGGAGAAAATCGCGGCGCGAAAGGAACGCCCTGTACGCTGATGAGCTCATGTGGATTGGTTCCGTCCGCATTGCAGATATACAAAGTGGAACTTTTGGCATACACAATGCGTTGGCCATCGGGCGACCATGCAGCGGCGTGTGCGAGGATGTTTGATAGAGGCCGCATCGAGCCGGCTGGCACTGGCATGATCCAAACTGGCCACTCGGTATCTGATCCTTCGGCAAATCCCTTCACCAGCAGCTCAGACCGGCCCGGAAAAAAATCATAAACATCCGCGCTGGGCAGCGAGATGGGTACAGGTGCAGTTTCTCCACCCGAGGTGGAAGCCTGGGTAAGTACGGAGTGCCCGTTCACGTGTTCGGAAAAATACAGCCGCGTTCCATCGGTCACCAGAGAACGTTTCGACGCTCCATCGTTGGTGATCTGGAACGAAGACATGACAACGGGTGGCGACTCGGGAGACATGAGCAAGGCTACGGCCGCGACCAATACTGCCAGTGCCACGATCGCACCCGCAAACAGCCAGGGCTTGATACTTGACGTGGGTGGAGGCAACGCAGTGCTGTGCGCCGTGGCGAACAACGCGCGGATTCTCTCTTTCGAGTCCGGTACAGTTCGCGTCACCGGACCGACCGTCACAGCCGCTCCAGAGTCAGTTTGGCGGCGCAAACGTTGCAGGTCGCCCCGCATCTCAGCCGCGCTTTGATATCGCAGCGCGGGATCTTTCTCAAGGGCCTTCCTTACAATGCGTTCGAGTTCGGCCGGGGTCGAAGTGTTGAATCGCAATGGCCAGTCAGGCACGCTGTGAATCAGTGCGTCGAAGAATGCAGCGGTGGTGTGGCCCTGGAATGGCAGGATCCCCGTCGCCATCTCATACAGCACGATGCCGAAAGAAAAAAGATCCGTCCGGAAATCCAGAGGCTTACCCAAGGCCTGCTCCGGTGACATATAGGAAACTGTTCCCATGGCTGCGCCTGGGCGGGTGAGGTCCGCCGGCGATTGCGTGGCGCCTCCGAAGGTATCGCCACTGATGGTAGCTTCATTCCCGGCGGTAAGCTTTGCCAAGCCGAAGTCCAGTATCTTCGCATGGCCGCGCTTGGTGAGAAAAATGTTGGACGGGTTGATATCGCGATGGATGATGCCGTGGGTATGGGCGGCATCCAGAGCATCTGCAATCTCGATTGCGAGCCCCAACAGTATTCCCATTTCCAAGGGACGTCCCGCAATGCGGTGCACCAGGGGCAACCCATCCAGAAACTCCATCGCGATAAATGTCTGCCCATCCTGTTCGCCGATGTCGTGGATGGTACAGATATTAGGATGGTTCAACGCGGATGCGGCCTGGGCTTCGCGTTCAAACCGTGCTCGCGCCTTCGGGTCACGGGATACCGCATCGGGCAGGAATTTAAGCGCGACAAAACGATGCAGGCGGAGGTCTTCGGCTTTGTAAACCACCCCCATGCCGCCCCCGCCAAGCTTTTCGATGATCCGGTAGTGCGAAATCGTTCTTCCAATCACTTGGGAAAAATCCCACGTGTGAGGCTGCGGCAAGTCAATGAAGGGTGTAAGAGCCATGGCGAAGGAGTGAACGAAGACTTTTTGGGCAACCTTATTGCTCAGCGCAGAAACACCTGTGCGGCATCGTCAACGCGTATGTTCGATTTTCGGCGAGCTCCAGTTGCCACGTTATAAACAACCAGCAAATGGTCCTCGACGATGAGGATCTCTTTATCGTTCACCCACCCCACCAGCGTGGCATGCGGCACGAAAGCGAGGCGCAGGGAGGAGGCGTCGACACCCTTTACCTCAACCGCCGGAAGATCCAGCAGAGCTTTGCGAATGCGTTGCGACTCCTCCGGATTGGCCTGTCCCTGTTCGGCTAGCTGAATCGGCTTGTTGGGCTTGGTGCTGGCGTCGACCGTCAGTGCCACAAATTCTACATTTGGAGACAGCTTGCCGTTCTCCGTGAAGAAGCTTACGTCGTAATCGGGATTCTTGTAAGCAGCCAGTTCATCGAACACCGTCAATGTTTTGCCGTGAATATGAAGAAGAGTTTGATCGTCGCTTTGATTGGACCATCCACAGCACCCGGTGTCGGGAATCGCTTCAAGGATTGCGCCCGCGCCCGCAGCGTCAAGAACCCGCTGAAAAGGAGGATTAACCGGAGTTGCAATCCATCTACCTCCACTGTTCTCATAAGCAGACGTCGACTTATAAACCGCTTGCGTTTGTCCTTCCACAATCAGTGTCAGCAGGAAAAAGTTCCCCAGTCCTTCATTGGGGATCCACACATTCCCATAAGGGCAAGTTTCCTCACAGCCTCCTGTGGTGCACGAACAGTCGGGCAGTGTGATCGAGACCAGGTCCTCCCGGCCAGCGCCAGCAAGGTCGGTCCGCCAACCTACCCAATTGGTTTTGGTCGAAAGGTCGACGCCATCGCGCTGCAAGCGGCGTGCCTGATTCGAAAACCAGTAGAGATGCTTACCGTCGGCCGAGAGAAATGGCACGGGCGCCGACTCTGTGATAGCAAGATTCGATCCAGTGGTGGAAGTAGTGCGAAACACATCGCTGGATAGTGTTCGTTCGATCTGCCCATCCCAGAGCCATACTTTCCTTTCGGCGGCGAGATCGTCCTCCGCCATTGGCAACGCAGCCAGCGGTGCGAATAACATCTGCCCCAAAGAATTTACTGAAAATCTTGACGGCGATGCCACTGCTTCCGAAGGAACCTTCACGATCCGCTTCTGCGCGAACGAAGCCAAATCGTACTCGACCGCTTCGCCTGGTCCGCGCAGCACCCACAAACGCCTGCTTTGCGCCGTCAGCAAGGTTGACGAGAGCAAGATGACGGCAAACGATAAGAGGATCAGGTTTCTCATGCTCTAAGGAAGAACTGCCAGCATTCGGATATGGATTCGATCGATTGTAAATCGTGGACTCGCTCACTCCGCAGCTCTTGCGTACAATGAATTCTGAAATCATGAGTACACGTCCCGAGCACCCAATGACTACCAGAACCAATGCCCCGGTCCGCCCGGGAATGGATCAACTACAAGATGATCGCCCGCAAAACGATTATCCTAAAAACGATCGTCCACAAACCGCCTCGGCGGAGATTCCAGAAGTTCCGCTAACTACCGAAGGCTACAGTGTGCTGCATCAGATGATGCGCTTCCGTTGGACGGCTTGGCGAGCTTTGCCCAAAGACACAAGGGGAAAGATCACTGAAGAAGCGGCCGCCGTGTTGGGAGCAATGGAGCGCGGGACGGAGGGGCAATCCGCGCTTTTCTCGTTGATCGGCCACAAGGGCGATCTGATGCTGGTGCACTTCCGCAAATCCTTCGCCGATTTGAATCAGGCGGAACTCAAGCTCGCGGGGCTACGCTTGAGCGACTATTTGGAACCTACCTCTTCGTATCTATCGATCATTGAACTTGGACTCTATGACTCGACGTTGAAGATTTACAAAGAACTGACCGCGCAAGGCATTCAGCCGCACTCCGATCAGTGGAAGGCTGAGATCGAATGCAAACTTGCGCGGCATCGAGAAGCGATGCACCCGCGGCTGTTCCCTGAGATCCCACTGAACCGCTACCTCTGTTTCTACCCCATGGACCGGCGGCGCGGGGAGGATAAGAACTGGTACACGCTGCCAATCGAAGAGCGCGCCCGACAAATGAATGAGCACGGACTGGTAGGTCGCCGCTACGCTGGCGAAGTGAAGCAGATCATCACCGGCTCGATTGGTTTCGACGACTGGGAATGGGGCGTCGATCTCTTCGCCGACGATCCACTCGTTTTCAAAAAATTGATTTATGAAATGCGCTTCGATCAAGTCAGCGCAGTGTATGCGTTGTTCGGGCAATTTTATGTGGGAGTGCGGTGCCCGGCGGCGGAATTAGGCAAGCTGCTAAGCGGAGAGTTGCCGAAAATAGCCGCATTTGCAAACCTTTCTCACTAGAGAGACATAGAGCCACGGAAACAACCTTCTGATTGTCTCGTTTCTATTGTGTGTCGGAGCCTGCCCTGAGCGATGCAGAAGGCTGTCTCCGTGCTAATCCAACTGAGAGGAACTATAGACTTATGTCAACCCTTGGATTCATCGAATATAAAGACGCCAGCCCTGAAGTGCGTGCGGTCTACGACGACATCATGGCCACACGCAAGACCGATTGGATCAACAATTTCTGGAAGGCCATTGCGCACGATCCAGCCACGTTAAAGCGAACCTGGGAAGACATTAAGCAGATCATGGCGCCAGGCGCGCTTGATCCCTTGACAAAAGAAATGATCTACGTTGCGGTGAGCGTGACCAACCAGTGCCATTACTGTATCGCGTCGCATACCGCATCAGCGCAGAAAAAAGGCATGACCGACGCGATGTTCAAAGAGTTGATGTCAGTCGTCGGCATGGCGAATGAGACCAACAAGATGGTTACAGGATACCAGGTGGAGATCGACGAGAAGTTCAAGAGGTGATCCTGTAGGACGCGTTGCGTAAGGACAGCTGCGTTGAGCCTGGCCGCGGCGGAGTCGAAGGGTGTCTGGCCAGCAGAGCCTGGCAGTCCTGGATACTCGGACCCACTTAGTGACTGCGTCGACCGTTGTCTGCTGACAAAGAAACGTTAGGTGGTCTCACTCGTTCTGAGGAGAGTTCATGATGCTCGAAGATAGGGCTGTCCTGAGAAATCCGGAGTCTGGGCAGGTCACCTTGATGCACCTGCTGTTGGGCATTGCTTTTTTCATCCCCGTGGGCGCCGCCACTACCCTACTATGGCATTCTGGCGGCGGAGCGCTGCGCTACCTCGTCATCGTCCCTTCCGCACTGGCGCTCGGCGCTTTGATCGTGACGTTGGACTGGAAGCTAGGAAAGGCAGCGTGGTTGAGATGTCAGCGGTGCTCCAAACATATGCAAAACGCAGTTGCCATCGGTTTATTTGCGGCAGAGTTGCTGTGGATCGCTGTTGGGGCTGTCTCGGGATTCAAGCTTGCGACATTTGTCGCAGAGCATTTCGCACAGTGACTTTGTAGAGCCCGATCCGGTGATCGCGAAACACCGCCACATCATTCACAACGAATAAGATCCGTTTATTACCGTCTACGTCCGTCGGCTCGCCTTCCCAAATTTCCACTCGCACTCCCTCATATCCACTTTTCGCCCGCGGAAGCGCACGCCTTCAGCTTCCAGGCGCAGTCTTTGTTCAATTGCCGAATCTCCCCGCAACTTAATTTCTCCACCCGCGCCTAACACCCGCTGCCACGGCAATTCGAATCCCCGGTGCAACACTCGAGCCACTAACCGCGCTGCGGCTGGAAGTCCCGCTGCTCTGGCGACCGCACCGTAGGTCGAGACTTTTCCCCTTGGGATGCGGCGGATCGCGGCCTCGATGCGCATCCGTACCTTCGACGATTGATCTGGAGGCGATTCAGGCCGTCGTTTTTTCTCTGGTCGTTTCTGCGCTTTTTTACTTCCCTTCTTCACAGCGCAATCCATCCGATGTGAATCAGCCACAGCGATCCTACGGAAACCAGCAGCCACAAAATAATTCCCTGCAGCAGCGGCCGATGTCCCACGCGCTTGATAGTCTCCACGGAAATCCCGCTGCCGATTAAAAACAGTGTCGCGGTCAATCCAATTTTTGCGATTTTCACGGCGAGAGAATAGGCATGTGCTCCGGTGGGAAGATAGGTGTTGCACACCGCCGCCAAACAAAACAGGCCAATAAACCACGGCCACTGAATCTTTGCCTTGGCCCGACGCACCACTGCAGTCCCCACCGAAAGCGGAACGATCCACAAGGCGCGTGCCAGCTTCACGGTAGTAGCGATGGCCAACGCTACGGCTCCGTACTTGGCTGCCGCGCCGACAACCGAACTGGTGTCATGAATGGCAAGCGCCGCCCACAATCCAAACTGCGATTGCGTTAACTTGAGCCCCACACCAATGGCTGGAAAAACCAGCAGCGCCACCGAATTCAATACGAAGACCGTTCCCAGCGCTATGGCCATCTCTTCATCGCTGGCCTGCGTGATGGGCCCGACGGCGGCGATCGCACTACCACCGCAGATTGCGGTGCCCGTCGAAATCAGAAATGCCGGTACATTTTGCACACCCAGAAGAGTGCCAAGTGCCATGCCCGCAAGCAGGGCAAAGCTGATGCCCAGCATGGTGTAGACGAAACCGCTGCGCCCCGCCTGAATGACCTGGTGTAAATTCATTCCGAAACCAAGCCCCACCACTGAAGCTTGCAGCAGATATTTGGAGACTTTTTTTGCTTCCGCGCCGTACGGGTGTGCCAATGCCAAACCAAAGACAAGTCCGAACGCCAATGCAACAGGCGGAGAGACTAAGCCGCTGGCGCTCACCAGCAGGCACAGAATAAAGATGATGCGAGGAAGCATTCGAGAAATTCGCGCGGCTGTGACCCTGCGCGGCGGACACCTGATTGACGCATTAGACTATCGCTTGCGATATGGTTTAGCAAGCTTCGTGATCTGGCAGTGGAAACACTTATCCTGGTGTCATCACGTATAATCAACTCTTCCGGCTCATGAGCTACACCGTCCTTGCTCGTAAATATCGTCCACAGAAATTCTCCGAGGTTATCGGACAAGAGCACGTCACCCGAACCCTGCAGAACGCCCTTGAACAAGGACGAACTGCGCACGGCTATATCTTCAGTGGGCACCGTGGTATCGGAAAAACCACGGTGGCGCGCATTTTGGCCGCGGCGCTGAATTGCCGCTCGTCCGATAAGCCGGTGGCTGAGCCTTGCGGCATCTGCGAATCATGTACCGAGATACGCGCTGGAAATGCGGTGGATGTGATTGAGATCGACGCGGCCACCAATCGCGGCATCGATGAAATTCGCGAATTGCGCGAGGCTGCGCGTTACAAGCCGGCGCGTGATCGTTTCAAAATCTACATCCTCGATGAAGCTCACCAGATCACCGATGCCGCCTTCAACGCGCTGCTGAAGACGCTGGAAGAGCCGCCGGACCATATTGTCTTCATGCTGGCGACTACGCAACCGGAGGATATTCCGCAGACCATTCGCTCACGCTGTCAGCACTTCAGTTTCCGCGCAGTGAAATTCGATGCGATCGTAGGCCAACTGCGCGATCTCGTCGCGCGCGAAAAGATTGAAGCTGATAACGATGCTCTTGCGCTCCTCGCCGAGGCCGGCGACGGTTCGATGCGCGATGCCCTGTCAATTCTGGATCAGGCGATCGCCTCCTGCAGCGGACGGCTTACAGCAGATTCCGTGCGGAATCTGGTTGGCGCGGCGCCGGCGCACATTCTCGAAGAAGTGATGCAGGCCGTTGCCCGCGGCGCCAGTGAGGACGTGCTAAGGCAAGTGGACCACCTGATCAGCGAAGGTCATAGTCCTACGCACTTCGCGCGCCAGATGGTGCGCTTTCTGCGCAATGCTACCGTCGCCAAAATTGCGGGCAGGGACTCTTCCCTGCTGCAGATATCGAGTGAAGAGCGGGAGCGTGTGGAGCGCGTCGCAGCTATGTTCGGCGAAGAGGATCTCACTCGTCATCTTCAGATCATGCTGCGAACGCACGGCGAACTCGGCTATAAGCAGGAACAGCGTTTCCACCTTGAACTCGGATTACTCAAGATGGCGCACGCGCAGCGTCTCCTGCCGATCGAACAACTGCTCAGCGAGGTGGCAGCTTCTTCGAACTCAGGCTCGGCTGCTCCTTCGCCCAGAACCGCGCGACCTTCCTTCGGATCCCCGTCGCCGGCAAGTGCAGGCTCGAATCAGCGTGCCGAAGCAATCGCTTCGGGCGCTCCTGGTCAGGTTTCGCCGTTCGCAGCCGATTCGGCGCGCAAAGGCGGCCCTCGCCAGGAATTTTCAACGGATTCAATCTCGCCCAGCTCACCGCGCGTGGTGGCGATTGCGAGCGCGCCCACGGGCGTGATCATAGGTTCCACTGCATTGGCAGATCTTGATGATGAGAATCCGGAAGAGCAAGTCAGTTCCCCTCCCGAACTCGCGCGCAAATCGAATGTGAATTCTCGACCTGAGTCAGCATTGCAGGCAGTGTCGCAAGGCTCGACTGTGCAGCCTGCAAGCGTCGTCACGGAATCTCCGATCGAGAAGTTGCGAAGCGCCGTTCTCCAAGCCTTGGCGGAGGGAAACCAGCGCATTCTGGTCTCGATGCTGGAAGCCGGCGAGTGGGCGGTGGAAGGAAACGAACTCGTGATCAAAGTCTCGGAGTCGCAGACCGTGGTTGACATGTCGTTGGGCAGCGATGGAAGGCGACTCGCGATCGCTTCCGCCAGCGGAGTTTTGGGGCGAGCCATCAGGCTGAAGATCGTTTCCGGAGCCAGCCTCACAGTCCCGGAATCAAAACCCAATGGCGGCGGCAAAACTGGCGGTGCGAGCAGCAATCTCGGCGGGCGGAGTCGAGCCGAGCAGAATTCAGTGGTCCGGCGCATGCAGGAGAAATTTGGCGCACAGATTCGAACAGTGATTGATTACAAGGAAAAAGGTTAGGTAAGCGGGCGTCCGGCTTTCGCCCTCCGGAGTTTGCTCCGCGGGCCGAACGCCGGGAGCCGGGAGCCGAGGTTCTATGGGTGGATTTAATCTGCAAGAGCTGATGTCAAAAGCGAAGTCGCAGTACGAGAGCCTGCAGAGGAAAATGCAGGAGACAGTTGTGGAAGCGTCCTCTGGCGGCGGCACTGTAACGGCCAAGATGGATGGGCGCAAACAATTACTCAGTCTGCTTATCGATCCTGAGGCCGTAAAAACTGGCGACGTGGAGATGCTGCAGGACTTGGTGCTTGCAGCAGTGAACGAAGCGGCCCGCAAGGTGGATGGAGCGATGCAATCGACGGTGGGCGGCATGCTCGGCGGCTTGGGGATGGGCGGACTCTGAGCAGTTTAATAATTTTGTAAACGGGTAATTGAGCAGTTTTTCACAACGATTTCTAGCCGTCTGATCTTGAGCAGCTTTGGTTTCAAATTGCACAAGTACCCGAATTACAAAATTACTCAATCCAGTTATGTCTAAATTTGCTGAGCCGATGTCGCGGCTGATTGACGAATTGAAAAAGCTGCCGGGCGTGGGCACGAAGAGCGCACAGCGGTTGGCCTTTTACATTTTGCGCGCCAGCGACGAAGATGCGGAGGCGCTGGCTGCGGCGGTGCGCGACGTCAAGGCCAGCTTGCGGCTGTGTTCCGTCTGCAACAACATCACGGACGTTGACCCCTGCGTCTATTGCACCAGCGCGACGCGAAATCAGAGCTTGGTATGCGTGGTCGAGGAGCCTACCAATATTTCGAGCATCGAAAAAACCAAGCATTTCAACGGCGTTTACCATGTGTTGCATGGATCTCTTTCGCCGCTGCACGGAGTGGGGCCGGAGCAGCTGCGCATCGCAAACCTCATCGCGCGCGTAGATGCGGGCAATGTCGATGAAGTGATTATCGCTACGAATCCCACCGTCGAAGGCGAAGCCACCGCTACTTATCTTTCGCAGCAACTAAAGCGCGTGGGCGTGAAGGTCACACGCATTGCGATGGGCATTCCGGTCGGAAGCGATATCGAATACACCGACGAGATCACCATGCTGAAAGCGATGGAAGGGCGTCGGGAGCTGTAAAGCCAGCTTCTGGTTACTAGACCTTGCTCGTACTTTCATCCATGAGAAAGGATCAGCAGGTCAGGTCAGGCTCCAGGAATACATTTAGTTCATCCTCCGCCGAAGCCAAGCCTTCGGGCAGGGTGCCGCGGTTGTATTCGGCCATGCGATTTTTCCACTTGAGGAAGTCGGTAATGCTCTGCGGTTCCAGACGGACTTCGACACGGCGCAGGCTTGCCAGCAAAAGATTCATCTCGCAGCGAAAGCCGGAAGCACTGCGAAGGTTTTCCGCCGACGGATGCGCGATTTCGATTTTGCCGCGACGGTATTCAAGCAATCCCCAACCTGCTGGGAGTTCTTGGCAACGCAGTAGTCCGGCAGAAACCAGGTAGTACCGCTCACATCCGACGCCCTGCTCTGGCTCTACGCGGAAGGGCTTGGCACGGTCGGCAAGAAAATCACCGCGCGTGGCCTTGCACTCGACAAGCACGGAATGGCAGGCGCGCTTCCATCCAATAGCGTCAGGCATCTCTCCGCTGACACAGGCCTGCTCGGAGAGCACGACTCCACAGCGGTAGCGGCGCAGCCAGTGGACAGCTTTTTCGACTAGTTGGGCATGAGTCATGGATGCTTCTTTTGTAGCTCCCGATCCAGAGCGTGCAAAGTGACTCGGAAGCTTACCGTTTGCCGGTCGTGCTGCCCTCTAACATAAGGTGACATCAATAGTTGAAAACACAGGAGAATACAGCCTGGGTCGTGACGATCGGCTGAAGCTTGGCCTGCACGAATGCTGGCTCTAGACGGATCGAATCAGAGCGTTCTTCATGGGTTTGATCAACACAGGCCGGTGCAGCAATGTTTCCAGCAGGTGGCGTTCAGCGGCGATGGTTTGGGCGGATGCAGCTAAGGGCGAATAGCCTTCGGCGGCGATCATCAGAGATTCATTTCCGTTAGTCTTTTTAATCCGATCGTACTCAACCTGAATACGGTGGATGCGGCCATCATGGGCGGCATCCAGGGCGTTCGCCAGGCGCAAAACGGCTGCTAATTGAATGGTTGCTTTCTGTTCGTTGGGCAAGAGATCGCGCAGGGATTTATGCCTTCTGGTCGGTAGAACCCCGCGGTGGAAGCGGGCGACCATGGCGGCTCGTTGTATATCGGCCGGCCTCCAGCCTAACGGATTACCGTGGGCTCGGATCATTTCAAGCGAAGCCTTGTGGTGCCCTTTCTCGCCTTCGGACTTGCCAACGTCATGAAGAAGGGCGGCGGCCAGCAGGCTTGAGCGGGCGGAAACGGCGTCGATTGCCGGTCGCCATCCCCAGCCGAGAAGACCGTCATAGAGTTGAAGAGCGAGGCTGGCTACGCGCTCAGAGTGCGGGAAGTCCGGATCGAGGTGATTCGCCCAAAGTTTCATACGGCGGGTCGCAAGGACTTGAATTTGTTTGCCTTGCGGTAGCACGGAGCGCCAGACCTGCCATAGAGAATCTTTGCCTACCATTTTGGCGCGGTAACGATCGATACGTCTGGAACGTTCGGAAAGAATTATTTCCCGCCAGCGTTTGCGCGAATCTACATCGGAAAAAACTTTACACGCGATGGCGGTAGACCACAGAACGTCGAGGTCGTGTACTTCGCCGAGCAGATCCTGGATTTCCTTGAGGTCGTTACTCCACGCCTTGTGCTCGATGGGAAGAAAATTTTCAACGATGTAGCGAAAGCGCTTGATCCCGATGCGTAGGCTGTGAAAAGCGACCTGAGAGCGGTTGCGCAGGGCATGGGTTTGAAGTTCGCGGGCTTCGGTCCAGCGCTCGAGAGCGAGGTGCTTGAATAGAGGGCTGCCCGGGCGTATCCGTGCGGCGCGAGCTGGAAGAGACTGGCTCCAGTGGCGCCACTGCTTGCGATCGAACTCTTCGAGAGCGGATTGAGCCTCGTGCTGTTGTTCGTGTTCTCGATGACGCAGAATTTCGAGCAACTTTTGAGCAGCGGGATCAGAAGAGCTGCTGTGCAAGGCCGAAGGGTCCGGAATTCGCTCAGAGTTCTGTTGTGCGGGCAACGCGGACGAGTCGCCCCCATCCTTCTGAGATCGAATTGCTTCCAACTTTTCCACCCACTCCATCATGACGTGAACGTCGCGCAGATTGCCGAGGCGCTGAAACAGGCGCTTGCCGGCCTTCTTCATCGCCTTCCAATCGGGTGCGGGATCCAGTGCCATGATCCCGTCGGCCAGGGAGCGGCAGCGGCGCAAAGACACTCGTAGATCATGCACCGGGTCGGCGCCGAAATCGGTGG
>JBAVZU010000335.1:0-5078 GCA_049588915.1 Candidatus Sulfotelmatobacter sp. | reverse complement strand
GTTTGAATTTGCCCTCAATCCTGGTCGCAACGATTTCAAACCCCACGATCTGCCGGAGCATGTTCTCGCGAAACTTCTGGCTCAAATCCTCCCACTGCAGGCGGTAAGCGGGCTCGAAGGTTTCCATCAGCTCGTGAAGCATTTGGTGCAGATCCTCCTCGGTCGAGAACAGGCGCGCGTTGCCGTAGAGATGGACCGCGGCATAGTTCCACGTGGGAACGCTTTCGCGCGAGGTATAGTTCGTCGGCGAAATATAAGAGTGCGGTCCATGAAAAATAGTCAAACATTTAGGCTGCTGTTCGAGATAGCGCCAGTGTGGATTCGCCTTCGCTACGTGACCTCGGAGGATAACCTTGTCTTGTTCCCGGCTCACAAAGAACGGAAGATGAGTGGCGAAAGGCCCGTGGTCCGTGGAGGATATCAGAATGGCGAAGGGATTCGCGCGCATGAACGCAACCGCATCCGTATCGTGACGCAAACGAAAGTGCTCGGGGATATACATAGACTGATTCTCTTAAGTTCTCATTGACTCCGCTCTTTCTTTTCCATGCTGATTCACAACCGGAGTCACGGTTGCGGAGGAACCGCCAGGCCGCGGCCATAAACGGCATCGAGGATTTCGTCGCCGCCGCGCTTGAGCAAGATTTCGCCAACAACGTTACCAAGCTGTTCAGGATCGTCGAGATGGCCATCCCGTGATTCACGCAGGAGCCTTGAGCCATCGGGGTCGGCGACGATAGCTTCGAGATGCAGATTGCCATTACGCATTTCCGCGAAGGCGCCGATGGGAACCTGGCAGCCTCCGCCGAGGCGGTTGAGCAGCGCGCGCTCGCAAGTGGTGGCGGCGCGGGCGGCGGGGTCATTCAGAAATTCCAGGTACCGGCGGGTAGGCGAATCGCCCTCACGGATTTCGATGCCGAGCGCTCCTTGCCCCGCCGCAGGGCACATGGTTTCGGCGGGGATGATCTGCTTGATGAGTTCCGTTTTGCCCAACCGCTTTAGCCCGGCCGAGGCCAGGATAATCGCATCGTACTCGCCTTGCTCGAGCTTTCGCAGGCGCGTATCGACATTGCCGCGCAGGGGATGAATCTCGAGATCCGGGCGGATGGCCTTCAGTTGCGCCTGGCGACGCAAGCTGGACGTGCCGACGCGCGCGCCTCGGGGCAAGTCTTCAATTGTCGCGTACCGGCGCGAGCAGAGGGCATCGCGCGGATCTTGCCGTTCCGTGATCGCGGCGATTTCGAATCCCGGCGGAAGTTCGGTGGGCAGATCCTTCAAGGAATGCACCGCGAGATCAACGCGGCCAGCGGCCAGGGCTTCTTCAATCTCCTTGGTGAAAATTCCTTTGCCAAATCCACCCTTGGTGCCAACCATGGCGAGGGGAACATCGGTGATCTTGTCGCCGGTGGTGTGGATGATTTCAATTTCCACTTCATGGCCACGCGCGCGCAACAGCGCCGAGATGTGATTGGCCTGCCACAGGGCGAGTTGCGAGCCACGGGAGCCGATGCGGAGCTTAGGCATGGGAGAAAATCCGAGGTAGGATGCTGGATAAAAGCGAAAGGCGGCTGGTTAGGCCGCCTTGGAAAGTTGGTACTGTACCGCGCTTGAGAACCGATTTGAGGATACCGCCCAACGAACAGGTCGTCAAGAACCATTCGCTAGCTAAGGTGATTCTAAGGTCCCGTGAATCGCGCAATGCGGCGGATAGTAAGGGATTCGAACCCCTCGCGGCTGCGAGCAGAAGCGACCCACGGTTCTCAAGCGCGGCCCAGTACCCACACTGGTAGTACTCTCCGAAGCCCCGCTTGAGTACGACCAGAGTACTACTGTGACTGAGGCTCTTCCGAATCCGTTCGAGGCATGAAGAAGAATGTTCCATTGTGGTCTTACCCCTTCGTGTCCACGTGCGCGGAGGAGCGCGTTTCCACTTCTTTCTTGCCTGATGATTCCCTATTCGTTTGCGATGACTGGCCTTCTTCTTTTTCCCGCAGATTGAATAGCCTTTTTACAACGTCGATCACTGTGGTGGCTTCCGCCTCACGGGCAGCGGTCTTCAATGTAGTAATTGGCGTGTGCATCACCTTGTTGATGATTCCCCGAGTCAGGGCCTCAACCGCCATTTCCTGTTCGGGAGTCAGCGCCCCCATGCGGCTCCGCACGCGGTCAATCTCCGCTTGCCGGATGGTCTCCAAATGGTCTTGCAATGACACGATCGTAGGAACTACGTCGAGCGTGTGCAGGCGGGCTTCGAATCGCTCCACTTCGCCAGTGATGATAGCTTCGGCGAGTTCAGCTTCCTTGCGGCGGTCGGCCACATGGCTCGATACTGCTGCCTGCAGATCGTCGATGTCATAGGCAAAGATGCCATCGAGCTTGGCCATTTCAGGCGACACATCGCGAGGCACGGCGATGTCAATGAAAAACATCGGCCGATTCTTGCGGCGCGTTAGAAACTGTTCGCCATGTTCCCGTCGGAAAATGGCATGAGGAGCGCCGGTCGATGTGATCACGATGTCGGCGCGATCGCAGGTATTGTAGAGATCGTCGAATTTGATGGCCTGGCCGTTGAATTTCTGCGCCAGGCCGATGGCCCGGTCGTAGGTCCGGTTGGCGACAAATATCGACGCGCACCCATGCGCCATCAGGTGGCGGGCAGCGAGTTCGCTAATCTTGCCCGCGCCGACGATAAAAACGTTCTTGCCTTGCAGGGTTCCGAAAATCTTCTTGGCCAACTCCACAGCCACCGAGGCAATCGAAACCGACGACGAACCTACCGCAGTCTCGCTGCGTACGCGCTTCGCGACCGCGAATGCGCGCGTGAAAAGCTGATCCAGCTGCCCACGTACCGAACCTACTGCGCGAGCCGTGGCATAAGCTTCTTTCACCTGCCCCAGAATCTGAGCTTCGCCGACCACCATTGAATCCAAGCTCGACGCCACCCGAAAGATGTGCCGCACCGCCTCTTTTTCCCGAAACTCGTAGAGATGCGAATCGAGTTCCGCCGAAGTCAGATGAAAGTGATCGTGCAGAAAACCGCGCAGGTCGGCCGATCCGTTGCTGGTGTGCGTGACCACTTCCACCCGATTGCAGGTTGAGATGATCATGCCCTCTTCGATTCCAGGATGGGCGGTGAGATCACGACAACAATCGGGCAGGCGCGACTCCGGGATCGCCAACCGCTCGCGTATTTCGAGCGGCGCGCTCTTGTGATTCACGCCGATG
The DNA here is from genome assembly GCA_049588915.1 of Candidatus Sulfotelmatobacter sp. Classification (GTDB taxonomy): domain Bacteria; phylum Acidobacteriota; class Terriglobia; order Terriglobales; family Acidobacteriaceae; genus Sulfotelmatobacter. The sequence continues at coordinate 1,853 of JBAVZU010000335.1, read as the reverse complement.
AGCTGATATCTCATGAGGCGGCAAACCTGTGGATGGTAGAGAAATAATTTGCCGCCCATGCCACCACGGCTGCCACGAAGGCGAACGTAGCCAGCACGGCGGCGCGGCGTCCACGCCATCCCGAGTTCCAGCGAGTGAACACCATGATCATGTATACGGCCCACATCAGAATCGACAACAGAATCTTCGGATCGGCGAAATCGATATGGCCGTAGGTTGACATGGCGACGATCGACCCGGTGATGAGGCCAAGCGTCATGAACGGAAAACCCAGTAGTAGGGAGCGGTAGCCGATCTGATCAATTACTTCAAGGGCTGGCAGGAACGATATCAAACTGCTGGGTTTCTTGGCCTTGAGCCGTCGCTCCTGCAGCAAATAAAGCAGGCTGGCGCCGAAGCTCAGCACAAGCGCCGCATATCCCGTGAAGATCAGAATGATGTGCGCGATCAGCCATCCCTTGTGCTGGACAAACGATGTCAGCAGCACCGGCTGCTCGTCCACGGCGGCAACGAAAGTCAGAAAAAATACGATGGGAAAAACCACCACGCCGGGCGAAGTGGTCTTGTAGATCGCATAAACGATCATGAAAAACGTCATTGAGAAGAAAGCCAGCAGCGACTCCCCGTTATGCACCGACGCCCAGACGACCTGGCCTGATAGAAACAACTCGACCAAGGAGACGAAATGGAAAACCATGCCGAGGCTGGCCGCGTGCAGGGCGATACGGCTGAAAAGATCGCTGGTGCGGGTGAGCGCAAAGAAGGCATAGATCAGCCCGATGAAGTAACAAGCCAGCGCGAAACGCAGCCAAAGCAATGGCATATGCAAGGGTAAGTATCAGAGCCCGCTGGGCTTAATGCAAGCAAAACCGGCACAGAACGCCGCTTCGCCTGTTCTGTCGTTGAGCCCCAGGAACCCCATATCTTTTCACGCATTATATTCTGCAAGGGGACGGCTGAGGGGGGAAACATCAACAATCACTGCACCCTGTGATCTGGATCACAGTTAGTCACTCGACCTCCAGACTCGTCATAGCTTCTTCGAGCAGCGATGGATCGATCACCAGGCGGCGACCCTGCATCCTTAGGTCCTCCGTCTCGTCAAAGGCCCGGAAAAGGCGCAGCTTCGAAGACGCGTACTGCTCGGTTTCCGTGAGCGGACGACCGTGAGTAGCAGCCCATGTTTGCATGGACTTCTCGGGCAGGAAGACGCTCACGGCATAGGTCAGCTTGCGGTCCGAGGTCACGTCGAAGACGAATTCCGTAGCGGGAGACTCGGGATCATCGGCGAGCGAAGCGCGTTTACCCACAAAATAATACTGGTAAACATATCCCTGTGTGCCGGCATAGGTCTTGAGGCGGCGGAGGGTCATGGCGACATTATGAACGCTCGCTGGAGGTTTGTCCCGTAGGGCAATGTTCGTCACGAGAAAGTAGGACTCGATCATGTCCTACGGCTAAGTTTTTTCTCTTCATCAGCCGATATTTCCTTTGGATGTCAACCTTTCCAAATGCGGTAGTTGAACATCGGCAGTGGATCGCTATCGGGGTATTCGCCATCCTCGCGGTCTATCAACAAATTCGCATTTACCGGATTCACCGTCAATCGAAGCACCGCGAAGAGTTGTTTCAGATCGTCACCGAAAACGCCGCTGACATGATTGCGTTGGTGGATGTAAAGGGCAATCGGCTTTATAACAGTCCGGCGTACCGCAGAATCCTCGGATACTCGCCTGCAGAATTGGGCGAGACCTCTGCCTTTGACCAGATCCACCCCGACGACCGCTTCAAGGTGCTGGAGGCTGCCCGCGAAGCACGCGACACCGGAACCGGAAGGAAACTCGACTATCGCA
>JBAVZU010000334.1:0-3096 GCA_049588915.1 Candidatus Sulfotelmatobacter sp. | reverse complement strand
GGCGACCGCAATTCCGGCTGAGTCGTAGCCACGATACTCGAGGCGCCTCAGTCCCTCAATGATGATGGGGACAACTTCCTTTTTACCGACATAGCCGACAATGCCACACATGCGAAACTCCAGGAATTCAGTCTGCGAGGGAGCAGCGAAACTCTTCAATGACGGGGTTGGTGAGCACTTCGCGAGCCATGCGCTCAACCTCGGATTGCGCCTCATCGCGGCTTAGGACGCCATCAAGAGTAAGCTCGAAATATTTCCCCTGGCGGACTTCTTCTAAATTCTTGTAGCCCATCTTTTTGAGCGCACCATGAATAGTCTTGCCTTGGGGGTCGAGAACGCTTTTCTTGAGCGAAACGTAAACGTAGGCTTTCATGGAGGCTTAATTATACGTCAGGTTTTGGTGAGGTTAGCCAAGCGCCATGGGAGTGTAGAAGTTACGGAAGTTTCGACGTCATGCTTGATGTTAGCAAAGGAGGCCCAAAAAATCTTTGTTCCGGCGGACGAACTGGTCTATGACGGAGCCGCCGAAAGCTCCGTAATCTTTCGCTCTAATTCGGCTTGAGCCTGTTCCAGCATCTCTCGACGGCGCGGACTTGGATTGAGTCCAAGCTGTTCGGCCACACTCTTGAGAGAGAGGCGAAGGCTCTCTTGTTCTCGCAGTCGAGCCGCTTGTTCGCGCGTCAGGTGGGGCTTTCCGAGGGTCGATGTCTGGGCAGCCTCCTCCTGCTGCGCTTCCACGGATTTACTCTCCCAGCCTCTGGCCACTGCTTCATTATAGTCCGCCGTAAATATCCGTTTTGCACGGTTGAGCCGGGGTGTGAAGATGGGAATCGGTCTTGCCACCTCTACAAAAGCGTTATGCATTCTGCCGACATGAAAGCCCCTACCTTCACCGCACTCATGCGCCGCCTGAAACACCTGAAGCCGTACGGCCTTTATCCACGAGACGAGATGAATGAGCGGTAGACACCTCCTGCTCCGCATCTTTCCGCTCCCTGCTAAACTCGAATACTTTGGAGGTAGCAGTTTGCAGGCAGCTTATATTCTCTCCGCGGTACGCACGCCGATTGGAAAATTCGGCGGATCACTGGCGTCTCTGACTGCGGCTGACATCGGGGTTATCGCCGCCCAAGCTGCGATCGAGCGCGCCGGAATTCAGCCGGATCAGGTCGAAGAAACCATTGTTGGCAATGCGCGGCAGGCCGGCGGAGGGCCGAATCCAGCGCGCCAGATTTCCATCCGCAGCGGCATCCCGCAGGAAGTGCCGGCATTCACCGTAAACAAGGCCTGCGCTTCGGGCCTGAAGTCGATCGCGCTCGCTTATCAGGCGATTCTGCTGGGCGATGCCAGTTGCATTCTAGCGGGCGGAACGGAATCCATGTCGCGGCTCCCCTACTATCTGGAAGCGCGCTGGGGATACCGCCTGGGCAATCAGGAACTGGTCGATAGCATGTATCGCGACGGTTTTTTCTGTCCCATGGCGAAGATGGTGATGGGAGAGACCGCCGAAGTCTTGGCTGAACACTACAAGATCTCCCGCGAAGAGCAGGATGAATATGCTCTGCTGTCGCAAACTCGCGCGGCGCGAGCGATGAAGGCTCGTCGATTCGAGGACGAGGTCGTTCCGGTCGCGATTGAAGGCAAAAAAGGAACGACTACTTTCAGCAGCGATGAACATCCCTTCCCGGAGGCGAGGATGGAAAAGCTCGGCAAATTGACACCGGTGTTTTCGAAAACGGGAACTGTCACCGCAGGAAATTCTTCCGGAATTACCGATGGGGCCGCGGCCGTGGTAGTAGCGAGTGAACATTTCGTGAAGACGAACAATCTCAAGCCGCTGGCTCGAATCGCGGCGGTGACCTCGGCTGGCGTTGACCCACGCACGATGGGAATCGGGCCTGTCCCGGCTCTGCGGAAGTTGGAAGAGAAGCACAATCTCAGGCTTCACGAATTTGGATTGATCGAACTGAATGAAGCCTTTGCCGCTCAGGTGTTGGCGTGTGACCGCGAGCTGAACTTTAATCGCGACAAGCTCAACGTTAATGGCGGAGCGATCGCCCTGGGCCATCCCATCGGCTGCACGGGGACGCGGATCGCGGTGACGCTGCTGCATGAGATGCTGAAGCGAAATACCCATCGCGGCGTAGCTACGCTCTGCGTGAGCGGCGGCATGGGCATGGCGTTGGCGCTCGAGAATACGGTGTGACATTGCACGAATTAACAATCCACAAATTGTCGCGATGAGACGAATTCTGCTATGCTTCCACCGCTCTTCCCAAAAGGCTCTGACCGCGCCGCTTATCAGCCACAAGCTATTTCGAGGAGACTCTCATGTTTCAACCTGTCGCTCGCATTTTTGGTTTTTTCGCCGTCATCCTTGTCGCTAGCGTTGCGCTGGCTCAGACCGAATTTTCCGCAGAGATCGTTGATCTGGAGAAACCCGGCACCACCACTGCCAAGCTGTACTTCGGCAAGGATAAACTTCGGATTGAGTCGCAAAACTCTGGCGCGCGTTCCGGAGGCGCTCTCATTATGAATCTCGCCACGCAGACTTCTACCGTTCTCATGCCTCAGCAGCACATGTATATGGATATGCCTGCGCAATCGCAAGCACAGCGTCTCGGATATACTTTTTTTCAAACCGGCGATGTGGAGAACGCTTGCAGCGACTGGCTAAAATTGGCATCCAACAAGGGCGGAAGTTGCCACAAGATCGGCGATGAATCTGTCAATGGACGCGACACTGTAAAATACGAGTCCACCAACGCCAACGGCGAAACGAATCAGTTCTGGCTGGACCCAAAGCTGCGTTTTCCCATTAAGTGGCAGGGCAAGAACAACGGAGAATTACAGAACATAAAGGAAGGCTCGCAACCCTCCAGCCTGTTCGAAGTCCCCGCTGGTTTTACTAAGATGGAGATCCCCGCCGGTATGATGCAGCAACCGCACTAGAACCGGGAGCAACTGACGGTGACGTCAAGCTGCTTGTGTAAATAGGTTGAGGGTGCGGGTTTTCCACTCCAGGTTGAATCTGTGGAAGATGGAGTAGATGATGCGGTCGACGCTTTCGACGTTGACGAAGCACACCATGGGCCG
>JBAVZU010000333.1:0-8145 GCA_049588915.1 Candidatus Sulfotelmatobacter sp. | reverse complement strand
GACGGTTCCAGGATCGTGGCCGCACGGGCACGGGCAAATCCCGGCTTCTCCTCACCGAGAACCGCTTCGATTTGTTCCCCAGACAGAACGAAGGGGACGAATACCGCCTTGCCGCGTCCCTGATCGTCTGCAGGCAGACGAGCGAGTCCGTCGCCGCCATAAACCAACTTTTCAATTTTCAGGAGCAAGACTTGATTCTACGGCATTGAACGCCGTCGGAATGGTCGAGAGTTGCAAACCGCAGCCGCGATCAGTTCGCTCGGAGACGAGGAGTAGATTGTGACGACGGCCGAGCAAACTCGCAGCCTGAGGTCATCTTTTCATGCTCGTCGAGAAGGTGATTTAACTGATCGATGATTGCCGCAAACTTTTGCGGGTCGGTTTCGCGGTGCGCCATTTCTTGCAGAATGCGCCAACCTTTCGGTTCGTGTAATAGCGGCACGGTTTCGCCCTCCCTCACGTGATCTTACAAACATTTCTAGCCCGGCGTGCTTCGCGAAACCATACGGTCGATGCTGTAGGCCGACTTAATGCAGTTCCAAATCGGTAATGAAACAAAAGGAGATACGGCGGACTGGCTGCAGCGACTGGCTATGATTTGGCTGGCAACGTTACAATGCGCGCCCGGCGGCTGCGCCGGAAGACCATGCCCACTGAAAATTGAATCCGCCGAGTTGGCCAGTGACGTCTACCACCTCGCCGATGAAAAATAAACCTTGGACCTTGAGACTCTCCATCGTCTTGGCGGAAAGTTCGCTGGTGTCAACTCCGCCGGCGGTGACTTCGGCCTTCTCGTACCCTTCAGTTCCCGCCGGTGTTATGGTCCACGAGTGCACCTGCTTTTCGAGCCTGGCAAGGGCTTGATTCGTCCAGGAGATTGGCGCGTGGAGATCGAGCCAACGATCGGCGAGGCGATGGGGGAGGAATCTCCTCAGCTCGGTTCGCAGCGTTCCCAAGGTTCTTGTTGTCTTTGCGACACCAAGTGCAGGATCGTGAAAGGCGGTGGTGACTTCGCATCCGGGGGCGAGATCGATCAGGATGGGCTCCGACTTCTTCCAATAAGAGGAGATTTGCAGGATCGCGGGACCGCTCAAGCCGCGGTGAGTGATGAGCAATTTCTCGCGAAATTGCTGCGCTGAGTTTTGTGTACTCACCGAGACGATGACATCCGTTGAAATGCCAGCCAGGTCACAGTAGCGCGAACGGTCTTCGGGGTTCAGAAGCAGCGGCACAAGCGCGGGCCACGGATCGCGGACCGCAAGGCAGAACTGGCGCGCAATGTCATAGCCGAAGGAGGTCGCGCCGATCTTCGGAATCGAGAGGCCGCCTGTGGCTACGACAAGCGCGGGCGCGCGAAACTCGGCGTTTTCGGAGTTAACGACGAAGTCTGTAGTTCGCTCTACGTCTCGAATCCTTGTATGCAGGAAGATGGTGACTCCGGCAGCGCGGCACTCGGCTTCCAGCATAGCAAGAACGTCATGCGCAGAGCGGTCGCAGAAGAGCTGACCTAAAGTCTTTTCATGATATGGGATGCGATGCTTCTTAACGAGCGCGACGAAATCCGACGGTGTGTATCTAGCTAAGGCTGATTTGGCGAAGTGCGGATTGCAGGAGATGAAGTTTTCCGGAGCGCAATTGAGGTTGGTGAAATTGCAGCGGCCCCCGCCGGAGATGAGGATCTTCTTTCCCAGGCGGTCGGCGCGTTCGAGCACCGCGACGCGACGTCCGCGCCTGCCGGCTTCGATCGCGCACATCAGTCCCGCTGCGCCGCCACCGAGAATGAGTACGTCGAAGGAGTGGGTCATGAATTGATAGTCATGAATTTCATAGCCAGGATTGATAGCCAGGGATCGGTGGCCAGCGCGCTACATATAGAACAGACTGAGGCGCGGCAAGCTGTATTTTTCCAGAAGACGCTTGTGAACGTATTGCTTTTGCAATTGGTCGATCTGCGCCGCTGACATCTTGCTGCGGTAGGGTGCAAGTTCGCAGTCGGCTTGGCCACGTACGGCCACGATGTCCTCATCGGGAGTTGCGGCAAGCAGGACGGCGAATAGCTTTTCCTCGAGCACGGTGAGGTGGCGCTCCAAATCTTCGAGCCTGAGTGTAATGGTAGAGTCCTCTAGGTCCCCAGCCAGTTTGCGCAGCCTTGCAGCAGAGTGGCGAGCAATGGCCTGAACCGATAATGCGTCGCTATGCGGCAGCTTTGCAGCCTCAAGAAGATCCGCGTTGCGGCACAAGTATGCGGCGATGGTGGCGGGCTCAAAACCTTCTGTTGCCGCTGATTTTGCCGATGATGGACCTCCGGCAGAGGTGCCTACGGCTGCCTCTTTCATATCTTCTGCGGCGGCCAGGACTTTCTGCGAACAGTAAGCCAGGCTGTTCACCTTCTTAGTTTTCGATGGACGGGCGTCGTAGCGATCGAAGGCGGCATCGATGCCGCGCAATGCAGCTTCCAGAGGAATGCCAGCGTCCTTCCAGGTTTCGATAAGCGCCCAGTCCAGCGTAGTGAGAAGAAGGCCTCCGCCGCGGCGGCGCAAGAACTGCTCCTCGATTTCAGTGAAGTAGTTGAAGTAGTTTTCCACGGCGGCTCAGCGAGTGGGAAGCCTGGAAGGAGTTTTCTTAACTGGTTTTGGCGCGAGGCCCGCCCGTGGTGCGACATTACGCTCCCAGATGATACGCAGGCCTTCGAGAGTGAGAAAGTCGTCGACCTCTTTGATGTATTTCGATCCCGTGCCGATCATCGGGCCGAGGCCGCCGGTAGCAATCACATTCGTCTCCTGGCCGAGTTCTTTCAGTAAGAGTTCGAGAATGCCGTCGACCAGGCCGAGATATCCGTAATAAAGGCCGGACTGCAGGCTGCCGACGGTGTTGGTTCCGATGACTCGCGGGGGTTTACGAATTTCGACGCGAGGGAGCCGGGCGGTACGTTGAAAAAGAGCATCCGCCGAAATGCCGATGCCAGGAGATATGACTCCGCCCAGATACTCGCCCTTTTCGGAAACGCAGTCGAACGTCGTTGCGGTTCCAAAGTCGACGATCACGCAAGGGCCACCGTACTTTTCAAATGCGGCTACGGCGTTGACGATACGATCGGCGCCGACCTCTGCGGGATTGTCATATTGCACGGGCATGCCGGTCTTTACCCCAGGCTCGATCAAGAGCGGCTTGGAGTTGAAGTAGCGTTCGCAGACCTGGCGCAGCACAGGATCAAGAGGCGGAACTACGGATGAAATCACAATGCCGCTAATGCCGGAAGCCTCAAGACTGGCCATGGAGAACAGGTTGCGGAACAGGACGCCGTACTCGTCCACGGTGCTGCCCTGCCGGGTGGCAACTCGCCAGTTCGCCACAAGATGATCGTAGCGCGGAGATTCGTCCGCATCTCCGCCAGGGGGTGCTTTCGCAATGCGGGCGAAAACTCCGAGAACCGTGTTGCTGTTGCCGACATCTAGAACAAAAAGCATGGTTGACTCTGACGTGCAATTATCAGCTGGCAACGAGTAGTTGGAAGTTAGGGCTATTAGCGAGGATGTGGCCGAATCGCGCCAGTTCCATGTAATAGCTCACCGCTAATTGCCAATTGCTTACTTCCTCTCTCTCACTGTGCCACTCAAAATCGTTTGCAAGCCCTGCGGCGTGCGCAACTGGAGGAAGCCGCGGTCATCGAGGCCCTCTGTAGTTCCTTCAATTCTCGAATCGCCGTCCTCGATGCGAACCTGCTTTCCTTGCAACCACGAGGATTGCTCAGCGAAACGACGGAGAATCGACGGCCTCGCATCAATCTCTTCAAGCAGGATTCGATATTCGCGGTCAAGCGATTTTAGCAAAGCAGCGGCCAGTTCCACGCGCGACCATTTCCCGCCGGTGGCCATGCGCAGGGAGATCGCCTCAGTTTTCAGTTCTTTCGGAAATTCCGTGTGGTTCACATTGATTCCGATCCCGATAACGACATGGCGGACCCGTGTGGCCTCGGAATTCATCTCGGTCAGAATGCCGCAGACTTTCCTGCCAGCGATCAGAACATCGTTGGGCCATTTCAAATCGATAGCAATACTCGGGTTCACTTGCGCAATGGCGGCGCGAACCGCCAGGCCAGCCGACAACGACATGACCAGCGCGTCGGAAGGAGGAAGCGGCGGCCGCAGCACCACCGAACAGTAAATGCCGGCGGAGCGCGCCGACTCCCAAGTGTTGGATCCGCGGCCACGGCCGGCGGTTTGCTCCTCGGCGAGGAACACGCTGCCCTCCGCAATGCCGTCGGTGGCGCCGGCCATAGCCGCTGTATTGGTTGAGCCAATCTTATAAAAGTGATGAAGGTGAGCATCAAAGATCGTGCCGCGAATCAGCGGTTCGAGGATTTCAGGCAGCAGCAGGTCGGGAACTGACTTGAGCCGATATCCCGTGGCAGGATGTCCTGCAACGTCCACGCCCAGGCCGCGCAGTTGCTGAATCAGACGCCAGACTTCGGAACGGTTGGAAGAAATTTCCTGGGCAATTTTCGTTCCGCTCACCACCAAGGTGGCGTGTTCCATAAGCAGGCGCACGATGCGGCCGAGACGAATATCCGTGGCTTGGTTGCGCGGGTCGCTGGCCTTCGCGGGCGAGTCGCCCGCAGCCACACGAGTTGTCGTTCTTTTCTTAATGCCGGAATTATGAGGGAGGGGAGGGAAAAGCACAAACCACAGCTCTGTTGCGAGGAACACGGGTGCAGACCGGTTCTAGGCGGGCGCGACACGCATGCTCATATCGGCAGCGTGAGTGGAGTGTGTCAGCAAACCAACGGAGATGAAGTCAACGCCAGTTTCCGCGTAGGCGCGAACATTCTCCAAGCGGATTCCGCCAGAGCATTCGAGAGGGATGCGGCTGTCCAGTTGGGCGCGACGTTCGACGGCACGTCGCACATCATCGGGAGTCATATTGTCCAGCAGAATCGCTTCCGCGCCGTGAGCGACTGCGTTCTCGAGTTCGCCCAAAGTGCGCACTTCGACTTCGATGGGCTGGGAGCCGCGACGATTGCGGACGGCGCGATCGAGTGCCGGCACGATTCCGCCTGCCAGGGCGATGTGGTTATTTTTGATGAGGACTCCGTCGGAAAGATCGAGGCGATGATTCTGCCCGCCGCCGCAGCGGACCGCGTATTTATCGATGACGCGCAGCCCGGGGGCAGTCTTGCGGGTATCGAGAATGCGGGCCTTTGTACCGGAGACGGCCTCCACGAATTTGCGGGTGAGCGTGGCGATTCCGCTCATGCGCTGCAGGAAATTTAAAATAACACGCTCACAGGAGAGAATCACACGTGCGTTGTGGCGGATGACGGCGACGGACTGGGCTTTGTGAAGGCGCACTCCATCAAAGATCTCGGGATGAGTGGTGACTTCGTAGTGCGAAGTGACCGCGCCGTCGAGCACGGCGTAAACATCGAGAATTCGCGCGATGACGCCGATTCCGGCAAGAATGCAGTCCTGTTTGGCGAGGATGGTGGCGGAGGCTCGCTGGTTCGCGTCGATGCAGGCATAACTGGTCGCGTCGCTCGTGGCGCGGTCCTCGAGCAGCGCGTTCTCGATGATCGCGGTAATGCGTCGGCTGTTAAAGTCCATAAGACAGTGGCCAGTGGCCAGTTTCCAGTTGCTAGTTTCTAGTTCCGGTACCGTCCAAACTCTCCAACTGGCGTTTTATCTTTTCGCGCAGCGCGACCAATTCGCTTTCTCGACAGCGCAAGCCTCCGACCACTTTTTCCGGTGCCTTGGCCAGGAATTGGTCGTTATTTAATTGGCGCTGATTGTTCGCAAACTCTTTCTCAATCTTCTCCAGTTCCTTGTTCAAGCGCTCGCGCTCGGCAACGACGTCGATCTTTCTTTCATAAATCACGTGGACGTCGAAGCGTGCTGTGCTGCGAGCACCGGCTTGCCTGGCCAGTGATGCATCGACGAACGTGATCTTCTCGACGTTGGCGGAACGATCAAGTAGAACGGCTCGAAGATTCTGCTCAATCATTGCGCGAATTTCTGGTTCATGGGCAAAAACTTCGACGTCCACCTTCACCTTGGGCTCGACCTTCAGTTCCGCACGAACATTTCTTATGTTCACAATCAGGTCCTGCAGGATTGCCATCTCGGTTTCGGCAGCGAGATCATGCTGCTTCTCGTCGGCTTGCGGATATCCTGCGAAAGCAATCGACTTCAGCGGCGGATGTCCCTCATAAATAGCCTGCCAGATTTCCTCGGTGATGAACGGCATCACCGGGTGCAGGAGGCGTAAAGAGGCGTCAAATAAGTTGACGAGATTCGCGCAGCCGATGCGGGCTTGAGTTTTATCCGCCCCTTCTTCGAAGTTCAGGCGCGGCTTGATCAATTCCAGGTACCAATCGCAGAACTCGCCCCAGAAAAAGTCGTAGATGCGGTTGGCGGCTTCATGAAAGCGGAAGGTCTCGAGGGAATCGTTTACTTCGGCGGTGACGCGATTGAAGCGGGAGAGAATCCAGCGGTCTTCGAGGGTGATCGGCTGAAAATCGGCAAGTCCATCTTTTAGAAGAGGGTTGCCGGGACTTTTATCCGGCTGCTCCCGCTCGAACCCGATTCGATCGACATTCATGAACATGAATCTGGCGGCGTTCCAAATTTTGTTGGCGAAGGCGCGGTAGCCTTCGGTGCGGCTCTCGTTGAAAGCGATGTCGGTACCGGGAGCGGCCATCGCCGCTAGCGTGAAGCGGGTCGCATCAGTGCCAAAGCGCTCGATGATTTCGAGCGGGTCGATTACGTTGCCTTTGGTCTTCGACATCTTCTGGCGCTCGGCATCGCGAACCAGCGCGTGAATGTAAACCTGGCGGAAGGGGACGCTATCGTCCTTCTTATCGCCTTCTTTTCCCCCCAGCCAGCCGCTGGCCTTCTTGATCACGGGGTCCTGTTCGTGTCCCTGCATGAAGTGGCACCCGAACATGATCATGCGCGCGACCCAGAAGAAAAGAATCTCATACGCAGTGATCAGCAACGTGGTCGGATAGAAAACGGCCTGATCGCGAGTTTTTTCCGGCCACCCCAGCGTCGTGAATGGCAAGAGTCCAGAGGAAAACCAGGTGTCCAGCACGTCGGTGTCTTGCTCGAGTTTTGCGCTGCCGCACTTCGGGCACTGCATTGGTGTTTCACGGGCCACGATGATATGGCCGCAAGAGCAGCGCCAGGCGGGAATACGATGTCCCCACCACAACTGGCGCGAGATGCACCAGTCGTGGATGTTGTTCATCCAGTTCAAGTAGATCTGTTTGTAATTTGCCGGGACGATCGTGATTTCGCCGCTCTCGACGGCCTCGATCGCCTTCCGCGCCAGAGGCTGAATTTTGATGAACCACTGCTCAGAGAGGCGCGGTTCGACTACCGTGCCGCAGCGATCACACTTGCCCAGAGAGAGCGCGTAGTCTTTCTCGGCCACGAGAAAGCCTTGCTCCCGCAATTCGGCAAGAACGCGCTTGCGGGCATCATATCTATCTAAGCCCATGAAGCGCCCGGCATTGTGGTTCATGCGGGCGTGCTCGTCCATCACGTCGATCTGCGGCAGGTTGTGGCGCTTGCCGGCTTCGAAGTCGTTGGGATCGTGGGCCGGCGTCACCTTCACCGCACCGGTACCGAACTCGGGCTGCGCGATTTCGTCGATGATGATAGGGATTTCGCGATTCATCAGCGGCAGCAGAACTTTCTTCCCGTGAAGATGGGTATAGCGCTCATCTTTTGCGTTCACGGCGATCGCGGTGTCGCCTAGCATTGTCTCAGGCCGCGTCGTCGCAACCGTGATGAACTCATTCGTGCCGACGATCGGATAACGAATTTCCCACAGTTTTCCCGCGACGTCTTCGTGCTTCACTTCGAGATCGGAGATGGCGGTTTCGCAGCGCGGGCACCAGTTAACGATGTATTTGCCGCGATAGATCAGGCCTTCTTCGTACAGGCGAACGAAAACTTCGCGCACGGCGCGCGAAAGGTTCTCGTCCATCGTGAAATATTCGCGGTCCCAATCGACAGAGGCGCCGAGGCGTTTCATCTGGTCGAGGATCGCTCCGCCGTAGTGGCGCTTCCACTCCCATACACGCTCGATGAATTTTTCGCGGCCCAGGTCGCGGCGCTTTTTGCCTTCTTTTGCAAGGTCGCGCTC
>JBAVZU010000332.1:0-2819 GCA_049588915.1 Candidatus Sulfotelmatobacter sp. | reverse complement strand
CACCGTGATGCGCTCTCGGTCGCGTTGCAGTTTGTCTCGCACACAGCGGTACTGTAACCGTCATGAGTCTCGACTCCGAACCCACTGTCGGCCCAGAGCTGGCGCTTGGTTCGGAAACGGTGGGGGGCTGTAGCAGTGCCACCGCAAGGCCGAGCGAATCGGACCGATGGAAGGAATCTGGAAGTAGCTTTACCGCCGCATGCTTGTGGCTCTCCCAGCCTCGATCACCGAATCCTCTTGCAAGGGCCAAATGAGTCATACCCATCAAATTCTGCTAGGGATGTCTGTTACTTCTGGCGCGCGCCCGTGTCGAGGTGCGCGTTCACCGCGTTCAGCGTGTACCTCTTGCAGCCTTTAGCTAGGAGAACCTACAGCGGCATAGGCGTTCCTGCGATAGCATGCTTGATAGAGGCGCGAAAAGCTACAACGTTGTACTGATTCTGATGCAAATCAGAGGGAAAATTGGCTGATGCCCATACCTCACCCGTAGGAACTGTTGGGGTGTAAGGTAGCCGAGAGCCAAATGAGGGCGAACGCTGTTGTAGATTCTTTCCCAATGTCGCAGTCCCAACGAAAGGAATGAAAAGTGTCAGCTATCCACTGGACGAGTACATTGACTTTCAAACCAACCGGTTAACGGAGAATGATATGAGCATGAATCGTGTTCTCGCGGCCATCGTTATTATGTTCAGTCTGTTAGCGATTGGCAACATTGCCTTTGCAGTAGCGGCTAAAAAGCAAAACCATCACGACGGCCATAGACTGGTCGCTGCCAAGCTGAAATCTGACGGGCACCATGACATCGAGAAGAGAGGACACTACGCCGCATCAGTCGATAGCAAAGGCGGAAAGATTGCCGCCTTCCACGTCGTTCATGATACTAAGGGAGAAATTCCCGTCAAGAAATACAAGACCAACAAGAAAATGGTGCAGGCGACGGGTGCGCAGCTCACCTACGCCTCGTTCGCTTTACCTCAGGACACAGACATGGGCACCGTGTACATCGGTTATTCCTATATCGATGATGATGGGAACGAAGAAATCTACTGGTTCCCGGAAGAAGAGATTCTGGATGGCGACACGGGGGCAATCGAGTATGTTCCACTGAGCAGTTAAGGCGAATCGTCTCAGTGAGGATCGCTCGAAGCAAACTGGAAAGAGAACTCGAAAAGTATCGCGGGCAGCTGAGAGCTGTCCCTAAACACTCTTTTTCACCTTCCCACCTTTTGCGGAAGGAACTGGGGTAGCCCGTCTCGGCTCCCGAACCGTGTACGATTCTGGGTTCCACTCCTGCCTTCGAGAAGGCCAGGGGGTACCTCGTAACTCGGGCGTTTCAAGAGATCTCACGCGGCTCACGGCACTATGAGCTGATCACTCCGGATAGAGTGGGCAGGAATAGTTCGCATCTCCTTATTGGATTGACGACTCCTTGGGCAGGTCGATCATGACCACCTGCGAGTTTTCGCGTAAGCGGTCGAAGACGATTTGTTTCCCGTCGGGTGTGACGTCGAAGGTCCGCATGGTGGCAAGGTTTTGCAGCCGGGTGAGCGGGCGCGACTTCATGGAGGCGAGATCGAGTAGCCAGAAGTCCTGGGATGCGAGCAATCCCCCCATGTAGATCAGACTCTTGCCATCAGGCGAGAAGCGGACGCGCTCGCCCAGGCGCCGCAAGATGATCTCGGGCAATTTGACGCTGGTTCCGTCCGGACGTACGGCCAGAAGCGGAGCGAAGGTGCGCACATTCGTACCCGCATATACGATCAGGCTTCCATCCGGCGACCAGACTGGATTGAGTGCCGACCCGCTGACCAAGCGAACTGGCGATCCGCCATCCAACAGGATTTTGAAAAGCCCAGGACCGGTGGCATCGCTGCCGCCAGTGACGATCCATCTGCCATCCGGCGACCAGCAGCTCGACTCCAGGGCATCAATTCCCTCCGCGATGGGCTGGAGTTCGGCGCCGTCTGATGAAAGGATATGCAGTCGGCGTTTCCCGTTCCGCCGCAGAACCATGGCCACATGGCCTCCATCCGGCGAAACGGAGGGCGTCTCCAACAAAGCACCATCGGCTTCCTTCCAGATTTCAGTCACTTGTCCGTCGCGAAGGCGCCACAATCCGTCGCCCGTCCCGAGGGAAGACAGATAAAACAGAGTGGAGCCACTAAAGCGAGGCGCCAGCGCGCGCACGGTCGGCACTGGAAACGGTTTTACGTCGTGTTCTTCTGCGACACGATCAAGAATCGGAACAGTCCAAAGTCCCGCGACGGGGTTGCTGATGGTGGCCACCAGCTTACGGCCGTCGGCGCTGGCTTGCACGGACGTGTACTGCTCGAGCCCGACGCTTGCGCGCCGCGATTCCTTCCGTTTCAGATCAAATGCCCACAGCCACGGTCCTGAACCGTCTGCGTCCCGCGCTACGTAAAACACGGTGCGGTTTCCGACCAGCGTGGGATAGGCGACGTCTATATTGAAGTGCGTGAGGCGCTCTGCGTGGCTGCCATCTGGCTCTATGCGCCATAAATCCATCTCTTTCGTCGCCGGCGTTCCATGAACGAAATAAATCCAACGCCCGTCCGGCGACCAGGCTGGAAAATGGTTGTGAAGTCCCGGCCGGTCCCCGAAGATCTGCCGAGCATTGGCGCCAGAGCGGTCCGCCACGAACATAGGGTCGCCACCACCGTAGTTGTGATAGTGTTGTTAGCAAGTTAAAACGTCCGCTTTTCGTAGCAAGTGAAATGTCCGGTTTCGTTAATCTCCCGCCGCCGCCGAGGCGGTGGGAAAGTGGGAATCCCGCGCACTTTGCGGGATTTCCAAGCGCG
>JBAVZU010000331.1:0-10105 GCA_049588915.1 Candidatus Sulfotelmatobacter sp. | reverse complement strand
ACCATCAGCAGCGACCACGTATCCGGGCGGAAATATTCCGCCATTTTCTCCATGATGGTTTGCAAGATCGAATCTAGATCGAGCGACGATGTGAGCGCTTTGGCCACATCGTGGAAGATATTGAGCTCCTGGCTCTGGCGGGTTAGCTGGGTGCCGGCAGCCTCGGACATGCGGCTTTCCTTCATCTCCGGTGTGTCGCCGCGTTCAAATCCGCGAGCTCTCGTTCTTTGAATCTTGATTTCGAATCGTTATCCAATTTTCGAATCGAAGATTCGTCGCTTGGACGGGTTAGACAGTTCCCAAAATTATAGATTCCTTCCCTAGGCCGGGCAATGAACCTTGGTAACCAGAACCCCTAATGCCAATGCTTTCTTCCCATGGTCAGTTTTGTTCCCTGCTTGACGTCGCCGCTCAATCCCTTGGCGTAATCTAATGTCTTATGTCTTCCAAAGTCAGCTCCCCCCGCGCCCTAGCCTTCGCCGTGATGATTTTTTTACTGGCAAGCTCGCTCATCTCTGTCGCCAGCCCCTTACAGTCGAAGGCAGACGCGAAAGCAGAGGCAAAAACCGTTTCCGAAGTCGACGCCGGTCTCGGACCCTGCACCGCCGATTTCGTCATTATTGACGAGGCTGGCGCGCCAGTATATGCCGCCAACGTTCGAGTTCACATCGCTTACGGATTCATGTCCCTCCACAAGTTCGACCTCCAGGTCGGAACCAATGCCGAAGGGAAGGCCCGCTTCATTGGTCTGCCGGAAAACTCCAAGCAGGGCCTCTTTTTCCGCGCCTCCGACGCCGACCGCGAAGGCACCGCTTTCGACAACCCATCCAAAACCTGCAAAGCCCAATTCACCATCGTCCTTAGGAACAAATCACAGCAATAAAACAGCGGAGCTTGAGCCCTTAGAGATGTTCATAAAATTAGGGACTTTAGACCCGTCGATCGTTTGAACAGGCCTCTGGCATCCGCCTTCGGCTTCGCCTATGATAATGGGCGTCTCAATGCGGGCTTTAGCCGTCACTTGCCCGCCGGAGTCTGTTGTGGGTTTATTCGGAGAAAAACTTCGCAAACACCGGGAATCGCGCGGCCTTTCGCTCGACGCCATCTCCACCACCACAAAAATCAGCACGCGCATGCTCCGCGCCATTGAGGAGGAACATTTCGACCAACTCCCCGGCGGGGTTTTTAACAAAGGCTTTGTCCGCGCCTATGCCCGTCAGGTTGGCCTTGACGAAGAAGAAGTCGTGAACGATTATCTGGCGGCTCTCCGCGAAAACCACATTCAATCTCAGGCCATCCTTCCGAACTTCCGCAACCCGGAGGTTAATTCCATCGAGGGTCGCGATACTTCGAGCCGCAATCCCCCGACTCACGGACCGTTCGTCGGCAACACTGATCGCAGGGACAGTGTTCGCAAGGACAGTGATCGCAACGACAGTGTTCGCAACGACAACAATCGCAACATCTCCGATCGTACGAACGACTTTCGAGGAAACAATCCTCCAGGCAATGGACTTCGCGCTTCCGGCCCATTGCGCCCGCGTCTCCCGAGCGAACCGGTCCGCTTGAAGGACGTGACATCAAATCCATCAGTGCCCGATCGCCGTATCGAAGCCCGCCGTAAAGACGCGCGACGCCAAGGCGATGACCTTCATCGTCCCGGCAACACTATCGACGATGCCGTTCCCTCAGCGCCCCTGTCTTTCTTGAATCTTACTTCCGCGCCATCGTCTTCAGAGCCCTCGAGCAGCCATCCTAAACAGCTAGAGGCAGCGGCAACCGTTGCTGGGAATATTCCATCGCGCCGGATACCCTGGGAGAAGTTGGCCATCCCCCTGCTCGTGATTACTCTTGTCCTCGCTCTTTGGGCTTTCCACCGCCGCAGCCATGCCGACGCCGCATCATCGCAGACCGTAACGCCGCAACCGTCTGCGGTGCCGGTCTCCGCAGTGGCAACCCCCGCCGTCGCCCCCCGAACTCCCGAACCCTCAGCGGTGCCAAATTCCCCGACAGGCTCCCATTCCGTTTCTCGCTCCCACGAAACTGCGGGGATGTCGGCCCGATCCGCGCCCGTTTTGGCGATTGCCAAGGCCAATCTCCCAGTCTCCAAACCTCATCCTCAACCTGTCGCTCCGCTGCCCAAGTTCACCCTGGTCGTCCGTGCCGCAGAGACATCGTGGGTCTCCATTGCTGCCGACGGTCAGCCTGCTGCCCGAGAAACTCTCATTGCGCCCGCCAACACTTCGGTTCGAGCCGCGCACGAGATCGTCGTAGAAGCCAGCAACGCAGCCGCCGTGAGCTTCCTGCTGAATGGGAAAGAAATCCCCGCCCACGGCAGCCCGGGCGAAGCGCGTACTTACACTTTCGATGCTTCTGGATTGCGCGCGTCCTACGCCTTACCGGCTGCGACTGGCGTGCGGTAAGTTAGGCCTTCCCAAATTGCCGCTGGCTCTGCTAAGACGGTGATGCCTGGGCGGAATGCAGCGCCTTTCGGGTCGATCCACAGTTTGCCTCCGCTGAGCAAACTGGTAGAGTGACAATCTGCGATCATGAATTCGAAAATCCTCGTCAGTGGAGTCTCGGGACCGATCGGGGCCGATCTTGTTCCTTCTCTCCGTAGCAATGGAAGTACCTTGGTCAGGCTCGTACGCGGCCCAGCGACCGGCGAGGACCAGATCTCATGGGATCCCTCAGTTCCGTTAGCACCCGAGGCCGTTTCAGGCTTGGACGCCGTCATCCACCTCGCGGGTGAAAGCATTTTCGGGCGCTGGACCGACTCCAAGAAGTCAAAGATAAGAGACAGCCGCGTAGTCGGGACATTCAACCTGGCATCGGCGCTGGCGCAAGCTGAGGAGAAGCCGAGGATTTTCGTCTGCGCCTCCGCTATCGGCTACTACGGCAATCGCGGGGATGAGCTTTTGGGGGAAGAGAGTGCCCCCGGAACGGGATTTCTCGCGGAGGTATGCCAGGATTGGGAAGAAGCGACAACTCCCGCCGTGCAGGCCGATATTCGCACCGCACATCTCAGAACCGGGGTTGTGCTCAGTCCAAAAGGCGGCGCGCTGGGTGCGATGCTGACACCCTTCAAACTCGGCCTCGGTGGCCAGATCGGGAAGGGGCAGCAGTGGATGAGTTGGATCGATGTGCGGGACATGGTGGGAGCAATTCACCACATTCTAAAAAACGATCTGATCCAGGGGCCGGTGAACCTGGTCGCGCCGAAACCAATTAGAAACGTGGAATTCACCAAAACGCTGGCCAGCGTGTTGTCGCGCCCGGCAGTTTTACCGTTGCCGGCATTCGCCGTAAAGTTGGTATTCGGAGAGATGGGCGAAAGTCTTCTGCTCGGAAGCCAGAAAGTAGAGCCCGGCAAGCTGATCTCGAGCGGTTATCCCTTTCGATATCGCGAGCTGAGGTCCTCGCTGGAAAGAATGTTGAAAGCGTGAGGATGGCTGCCCACCGCCTGTGAGACGTAAGTATCGCTCTGGTTATGGCCTCCCAGCAGTCTCGTAGACCCCAACCGCAACCCAAGTGCCGGGGATTATGGGATATGCAGATACCATCAAAGAGGCCCTCGAAATTCAGGAACTTGCTATGCGCAATGGCTGGCTTGCCTCCACGATTCGCGATTTAGAGAAGTTTGAGCCGCCTACTTTTTCAAAGCAGCCCACTACCGGCATCGGCTAATATGCAGTGGGAAATTCAGTTGGACTCCGAGCGCTGCATCTCTTCCTGGAGCTTCTGCAAGAGCTCGGCGCGCTGCTCGGTACTCAGCTCCCGTCGCAACTCTTCCAACGCGAGAGCCACGATGTGATAATGATGCGCTCCGGCGTACTTGGGATCGGTTGTGATGTCGAGCCAGAGCTTGTGCATGAGTTCGACATCCTGCGGACGCAGGCGCGGGTTGTGCGGGCCAATGGCGTACTCACGAACAGCCCCGTCCGGAGCGCAGACCTCCAGCGTCAGCCGGGGACGAGGCTCGGGCAAGCGCTCCCAGGCATCTCCCAAAAGCTTGGCTTGCTCATCAGCCGTAAGTTTGTTGGAGAGCCCGCAGACGACACGACTGGAGTCCAAACGCTGCGCGGTGACCATAATCGCTTCAAAAACATCTGTCGCCGGCACTACCAACAGCGAAATCGGCTTCCCTTCTTTCTCAGCGACGGCCACCGCAGCGGTGAAAAGCTCTTGCTCGTAATGGTCGAACACCTGACTGGCTTCGAGAACTGCACTACCGCTGAAGCTATGCTCGCGATGATACAGCCGGGCGCTCATCACTATGACATCCTGCTTGGTTGTAACCGTGTGAGCCAGCACCTGGCGCAAATAATAGAGGTTACGCGGGTCCCGGACCGCGACCAGGATGTTGCCCGGGCGGACGCCCATGGCCCCGCTGCCCAGCTCCTGATTGCCATATACGCGAAACTGGTCCAGTTGTTCCGGTTTGCCGTGGCGCTCCTTGGCGACATGGCGCTCCGAGACGGTGAAGATGGTGAAAAATACCGCGCTGAAGATTACTCCTGCTATGGTGGCCTGGTACTTCGTAAACAAATTCACCACGGCGGTGATCAGAAGCACGCCCGAAATAAGGATTAAACCTACGGGAATCTCAGTCTTGCCGATATGCAGATTACCGGGCACCTTCCATGCGCGATTTCCCGGCTCGGTGAAGCGCAGGACAAGCACCGCGATGGACTTCATGGCGAAGCTCCATATCACGCCGAAAGCGTAGAGCGCGGCCAGCACGTACACGTTCCCCAGGCTGAGGAAGATGACGAGCAGTTGCATCCCCACGATCAGGTTGATGATGCGGTAGCTGGTGCCATAGCGGTTGTGCGGCTTCTGGAACCAACTGGTAAGCACTCCGTCTTCCGCCACGCGATTTAGAACGCCATTCGCACCCACGATGGAAGTATTCTGGGCGCCGGCAAGAATCAGCACACCCACCAGCACGACGAAGGCGTGAAAGAGCAACTTCAAGCTCTCAGGCCCGGCCAGATACATGGCGATGCCACCAATCAAGTTGGCAAAGTAATCCGGCCTAACGTTGTCGGGGATGATCATTACCGCGAAGAACGAAACCAGGGACGTGAACAGCAGGCTGTAAATGAAGATCACCAGCCCGGTCTTCTCGAGGTTTTTCAGCTTGGGGTGCTCAATCTCACGATTGACCTGAGCCAGAGTCTCCTCGCCACTCATGGCCAGCACTGAATGGCCGAAGCCCACGAAAAGGATAATCCATGTGAGGTGGCTGAACCAGGTTCCGTTCAGCCAGCCCAGCGATTCTTTATTGAGCGGGATCACCCCGGGATGAAGCGGATTTGGAGGCAACTGGACGGGCGCCCGCAAAACCGTGATGGTGCACCAAATCAGCAGGATCACTACCATCACAGTGGTGACCGCCATGATCTGCAGCGCCTTCTGGCTGGACTCGTGCATGCCCTGCGTGTTCTTCCACCAGAAATAGAGCACCACGATGACGGCTAATCCCGCCGCGAAGTGGTCGTCCGAAAAATGTAGAGGGCGGTGCAGGTACACACCCATGTCCTTGATAAAGCCCGCCAGGTATTGCCCGGCCGAGACTGCACTGATCGGCCCGGTCAGCACGTAGTCGAAAAGTAACGCAGAAACCGAGAACTTGGCCAGTGTCCCGCCCATGGCTTCCTTGACCACGCGATAGACGCCGCCCCGAACAAACATGCTGCTGGATTCGATATACAGCGCCCGCACCGCATAGCTGAACAACATGACCGCCAGGATGAACCAGGGAGCGCTTTTGCCAATCACCTTTTCGGCGTCGCCGCCAGCGTAGTAAGCGGAAGATGCCAAGTCGGAGAGAACGATAGCGGAGGCTCGCCAGAAAGAAATGAAGGTCAGCATCACCGTTGTGGCGACGAAGACCTTTATGGCCGGTTTGGAACCTTCAACGGACGTAGCCATGCTCTAGAAAAGTGCCTGCAAGCTAATAAGCGATAAGCTTCGAAGATAGCACAGCCAAGGCGGTTCGAGCTTGCAGAGCCTGTGTTGAAGCGGATAGGAAATTCGATGCAATTACTTGCAGGAGGTAGTCGGAGACTTCTTCGGCGCCAAGTAGGTATGCGTGATACGGTCGTGCCAGCACAGCGAGTCTTCGTCCAGGAAGACCCACAGATACCCCATGCCCAGAGAAATGGCCGAGAGGTAAGAAGCAAGCACCCGCCAGCGGCGAAGTCTTCGGCCCGCAGAGCTTCCGTCGAAGCGAGTCAGTTCGAGTCGTGCCAGATGCAGGCCCGGCGTGATGCCTGCGTAAACCATCAGCAGATATTGGTAGGCTGCCCAAAGCAGTGCGGCGAGTCCTGCGACAAGAGTAATCATTTGTAGTCTCGGAGGCCGGATTGCAGTCAATTTCCAGAAAATGAATCCGAAGACCGCGCATGCCGCGACGATGATGACATCGTCGATCAACGCGGACAACACTCTTCGACCCAGCGGCGCGCCCTGCAGCGGTATATCGATACCCGGACGCTTCTCCATCTCGGGCTGCTGCGGAGGCTCTATCGTGATGCCGCCAAGAGCCGGGGGAGGGGGAACGAATTCCGGGGCCTCAAGGATCCGAGGACGGCTCATGACCGGCTCTGCCAACTGGTCGACCGGAACTGGCGGCGGAGTCCAGGAACACGGAAACTGGATGATCCTCCCGATGGCCGAACGGGTAACAGCAGCGTCATCCGAGAAATCGTCCGCCGGTTCGAACTCACGGAGCAATGCCGAAGGCTCCGGCACAGCCTCGGTCTCCGCTAAGTTGCGCTGCTCCAGGCCTGCATCTGGCCTGCTCAGCGGGTACTCGTCCAAGGCTAGTGCATGGTCGCAACTGGGCTGCTTAAAAGATGGTGGAGGCGCAGAAACGCGAATAGCATCGTCACCGTCGAAGCGCAGAAGAAGTGACGGATAGCGCGGCGGGCGCGGTTTGCGGCGCGATTGATACCGATTCAGCCGAGCCGCCACTTCCTGCCGCCAAGCCGTAGAATCTGCCGGTGCACACTCGTCAGTGACGCTGGACACAGCAGCATCCCCGAGCAATTGAGAGCTTGGCTCGCAACCTGCCTCGACTGCCAGCGTTGGGGACGAAACTTCTGGAGCCGAAATCGCGTCGGAACTTCCAACCCATCGGGACGAAGCGATGGAGCTGTCCTGGGCCGAGCAACTGCAGATGTCACTACATCGCGGACAAGGCATGAATCAGTCTTAGGCTGCCAGAACTCGGAGCTACCCGGATAACGGCGAAGAGCACGATGGAATCCAAGCCATTAAGCGGCTTTGCCTCTTGGGGCCCGGCCGTGCTAAGTTCACGACGACCGCTGCCGTTGGAAGCTTCCGAGCGTTTTTTAGCGTCTCGGATGCTCGTTTTGCAACGATCTTTTTCCGATGACTCTTCGCAACAGATTCCTTATCACGGCGGCGATGCTTTGTCACCTGCTTCTCGTGCCGCCGTTAGTAACCAGCCAGTTGCCGCCTGCCGGTAAATCCTCCACCAATGCGAAGTCCAAGGAGTCGCCCAAAAAAACCGCAGAGTCGCCCACTACACCTTGCGGCCGCGCCTTTGCGGAGGAGGCCAACCACCGTCCCACCATTTGCGCCATTGAGCAGGAAAGGGACGGCGTTATTTACAAATTGCACGGCGCAGTTGAAATTTATTATGAGAGTTATATTTTGAAGTCCGACGAAGCCACTTTCAACTCTGATACTAATGAAGCCACTGCGAGTGGACATTTTGCACTCGACGGTGGTCCCAACGACGACCACATCCGCGCCTCTCATGGCACTTATAACTTTGGCCTGGAGACGGGCAAGTTCTATGACGTGACCGGAACCACCGGCCTTCGATTCCGCGCCAGTCGGCCCATCCTCACTTCCACCGCTCCTTTTGCGTTCACCGGCAAGGTTGTCGATAAGATCAGTCCGACTCATTACCTCGTCTACGAAGGCACGATCACCACTTGCGAACTGCCGCATCCCAACTGGCTGTTCGATGCGCGCAAAGTCGACGTGGACGTAGGCGGCAACGCCAAAATCTATCGCAGCACCTTCGATTTGCATGGTATCCCGATCCTCTGGCTTCCATATGCCACGCATCCTGTGGAGAAGGAGTCTCGTCAGTCCGGCTTTTTGATGCCGTCCGTCGGTCACTCTTCCACGAACGGCTACGAAATAGGCGATGCTTACTATTGGGCCATCAATCGAATGATGGACGCCACTATTGGTGCCGAGTACTTTTCCCGACGCGGCGGGTCGCAGCGGGGCGAGTTTCGGATCCGGCCCAGCGAGACTTCCTACGTTGACTTGAACTACTTCGGAGTGATTGACCGGGGCATTGGCAGTCCTCCGGTCAAGGAAGGCGGCGAGAATGTCCGCCTAAACGCTGCCGGAAACATCGACGGATTCCGCGGAGTCACGAACATCGATTATTTGAGTTCATTTCTCTTCCGCTTAGCCTTCAACGAGGTTTTTACCCAAGCCGTTTATTCCGAAGTAAAATCGCAGGCGTTTCTGTCCAAATCCTCCGACGGATTCAGCATGAACGGATTTGCGGAGCGCTACCAGAATTTCTTGGGCACCACGTCCGGCCAGGTGATCACCATACTGCACACCCCGAGTTTCGATTTTTCCGGCGTGGATCACCAGCTATGGCACATACCGCTCTACTGGTCGTTTGACGCCTCGGGCACCGGATTGTCGCGAAGCGAGCCCGCGGAGTGTTCTACAGTCGGAATGCTTCAGTCGTGCACGGCGGCGTTTCGTACGGCAAACTTGGTCGGGAGATTCGATCTGAACCCGCAGATCTCGTTACCCCTGCTGTTCAAGGGATGGTCCGTACGTTCGGATCTGACACTTCACGAAACCTATTACACCCAGAGGCTTGTGGGAGAAACTGAACTGAACCCAGGACGCGCCGTCGACGATCCTACGGACCGCCATGCGGTTGAAACCGCCGTGGAGCTTCGTCCGCCCGCACTCGAGCGTGTCTTCGACAAAGAGTTTCTGGGAAGAAAGTGGAAGCACGTCATCGAACCCCGGGCCGTCTACCGTTTCGTGACCGGCGTAAACAACTATAGCAATGTTCTGAAATTCGACGAGCGCGACATCCTCAGCGACACGAATGAAGTCGAGTATGGCTTCGTGACGCGCCTTTATGCCAAGCGCACTTCCGGCAAGCCTGAGGATTGCAACTCGATAATGACCGCCCTTACAGTAGGCGGTCCTACACCGGAAACGACCATCCCGTGGCAGCATACGAACCCGTTCGCCAGTCGGGGCTGCCAGCCCGGGCCTCCGGTGCGCGAGCTCGTGACCTGGGAGCTTGCCCAGAAGTATTTTCTCGATCCGACTTTCGGCGGCGCCTTGATTCCGGGCCAACGCAACGTGTTTACGACAACCATCGATCTCACCGGAATCGCATTCCTTACCGAACCGCGCCATCTCTCGCCCTTGGTCTCGCGATTGCGCGTCGAGACCAGCGCTCGCACCGACGCTGAATGGGATATGGATTACGACTTTCAGCACAACCGCGTCAACGCTAGCACGCTGCTGCTTAACTATCACATTGGTCAAGTGACCGTCGGCGGGGGAGATGCCATCCTGGAGATACCCAGCCAAACGTTGACTTCGTCCTCCGGTACAACTTCTTCCCTGGCTTCGGCCCAACCAGCCCGGTTCAACCAGTTCCGCGCCGCCCTTGGTTACGGAAGCGTTAACAAGCGTGGCTTTAGCGCCGCCGGAAGTTTTGGCTTTGACGCCGATGTCAACCAATTGCAGTTCGTCAGCGCGCAAGCGACCTACAATTGGGATTGTTGCGGCATGACCGTGGAGTATCGCACATACGCGGTTGCCAACGTGCGCAACGAAAATCTCTTTCTTGTCAACTTCACCCTGGCGAACATTGGCAGCTTTGGCAGTTTGCGGCCACAAGGCCGGCTTTATTAACAAACTTCGCGTCATCGCGATATGTTGTTAGCAAGTTAAAACGTCCGCTTTTCGTAGCAAGTGAAATGTCCGGTTTCGTTAATCTCCCGCCGCCGCCGAGGCGGTGGGAAAGTGGGAATCCCGCGCACTTTGCGGGATTTCCAAGCGC
>JBAVZU010000330.1:0-8429 GCA_049588915.1 Candidatus Sulfotelmatobacter sp. | reverse complement strand
CTGCGGAGCTTTGAGGGATGGTCATGAGCAACGGCGGTCCGAATCCCGCGGGAAAACCGCAGGTCAAGTCGCTTAATTGTCCATCTTGCGGTGCGGCATTGACGCTTCGTTGCTTGCAGGCGGTTACCGTGGTCTGCGATCACTGCCACTCGATTCTTGATGCACGCGATCCGCGCCTGACCATACTTCAGAAATTTAAAGCCGCTATCGATGAAGATATGCCGCTGATTCCACTCGGCACACGAGGGACGATTCGCGGCAGTGCCTACGAAGTGATTGGCTTCGAGCGCCGAACGATTTACGTCGAAGACATTCCATACAGCTGGCACGAGTATGTTCTCTTCAATCCTTACAAGGGATTTCGCTATTTGACCGAGTACAACGGCCACTGGAATGACACAAGCATTCTCCGGGCCTTGCCAATCGTGAATAATGACGCTAATCCGCCGACGCTCACCTACCTGGGAGAAGTTTATAAGCACTTTCAAACGGCAGAGGCAACGACGAAGTTCGTGCTCGGCGAGTTTCCCTGGCAAGTGCGAGTCGGCGAATCTTCAAACGTGTCGGATTATGTCTCTCCTCCCCGCGTGATCTCAAGCGAAAGCAGCGGAAAAGAAATTACATGGTCGATGGGGGAGTACGTCTCAGGTCGCGATATCTGGAAGGCTTTCGCCCTGCCGGGGGATCCGCCAGAGAGGATTGGCGTCTATGAAAACCAGCCGTCTGCGCTGAGTGCGGACACAAAAAGTATCTGGCTCGCCTTTGGGGGATTCGCGCTGATTCTCTTGGTGATGATGATGCTGTTTTGGACCTTCGATCGCGATGAGCCGGTATTCCAGGGGAACTACATATTCACTCCGGGTCAAAAAGGTGAGGCATCGTTCGTGACCGATATCTTTGAGCTGTCCGGACGCCCTTCCGATGTGGAACTGGACACGACGGCCGACGTCGATAATAGTTGGATTTATTTAAACTTCGCGCTCATCAACCAGGATACAGGCCACGCGTATGACTTTGGAGGCGAAGTCAGCTATTACTACGGACGGGACCAGGATGGGTATTGGTCCGAAGGCAAGCGCACGGATACCGCGATAATCCCAACCGTCCCCGCCGGACACTACTACCTGCGGGTGGAACCTGAGTCCGATGTTCGCGGCAGGATCATTTCTTACAGCCTGACGGCCAAGCGCGATGTTCCCCTGGCAAGCTTCTTCGGACTGGCGCTACTTGCCTTGCTCGTGCCGGCCGGACTGATAACCTGGCGATCCATGAATTTTGAGCAGCAGCGGTGGGCGGACAGCGGTGACGGATCCACCCCATCATCGGACGATGACAATGACGATAATCCCGACCGGCCAATAAC
Organism: Candidatus Sulfotelmatobacter sp.; assembly: GCA_049588915.1. Classification (GTDB taxonomy): domain Bacteria; phylum Acidobacteriota; class Terriglobia; order Terriglobales; family Acidobacteriaceae; genus Sulfotelmatobacter. The sequence continues at coordinate 7,066 of JBAVZU010000330.1, read as the reverse complement.
ACTCGGCAACCTCACAGGAGACAGAGACGGCGCATGATCAGAAATCTATATGTACTTTACGGCATCATGGTGCTCGGCACGTTCACCATAGCGGAATATCGGGGGTGGAGTCTCAGCTCCGTGGATGAAGTGAAGAACGTGCCCCGTTCTGTTCGCGACAATCCCGGCTCTTATCGCTCAATCTACAGCGGCTACCACCACTACACAGGAGGAAAGTGAATGGGCATCCAGATTAGCAATGTTGTGAACGCAATCGTTTACGCGGCGATCGGGATCATTGTTTTTGCCGGAGCATTTCTCATCATCGACAAGGTGACCCCTTACAACCTCTGGAAGGAGATTGTCCAGGAGCACAACACGGCGCTCGCCATCCTGCTCGGAACAATGTCCATCGGCATTTGCATCATCATTGCGTCGGCTGTGCACTAACCTTGGGAATTCCGCTTTTCATCACGGTGCTGTTGATTGCGGCGTGCGGGCTCATCTATGAGCTCATCGCCGGAACACTCGCCAGCTATCTGCTCGGCGACAGCGTCCTCCAGTTCTCGACAATCATTGGCTGTTATCTGTTCGCCATGGGAATCGGCAGCGCTCTTTCCCGCTTCATCGACCGCGGCCTTGCTTACCGTTTTGTGTGGATCGAATTGTTGCTGGGGGTTATCGGAGGATTCTCTTCAGCATTGCTGTTTCTCGCGTTCGCCTATACACAAGGATTCCAGCTCCTGATGTATGCCATCGTCGTGGTGATCGGAGTTCTCGTTGGCCTCGAGATTCCGCTTCTGATGCGCATCATCCGGGGTCGTTACCATTTTCGCGACGTGGTGGCGCACGTCCTGACCTTCGACTATCTTGGCGCGCTCGGAGCGTCACTCCTTTTTCCAATCCTTCTCGTGCCCTATCTCGGGCTGGTGCGCTCGGCCATGCTTTTCGGAATCGTAAATGTTGCGGTCGCGCTATGGAGCACCTTTCTGTTTGCAAATCAGCTCGCATCGGCGCGCCCGCTGCGAGTGCTCTGCCTCGTTGTCTTGTGCGGATTGGGAGGCGGTCTGGCGCAAGCCAAACGAATCACGATGGCGGCAGAAGACAACATCTATGCGGATGAGATCATCTTCGCGCGCGACACACGTTACCAGCACATTGTTCTGACCCGGTTCAAAGACGACATTCGGCTGTTCCTGAGCAGCCATCTCCAGTTCAGCTCACGGGACGAATACCGTTATCACGAAGCGCTCGTTCATCCCGGATTATCGGCGATACCGGTTCCGCGCCACGTGCTGGTGCTGGGCGGCGGAGACGGACTGGCAGTGCGCGAGATTCTGAAATATCCGCAGCTCGAAAGCGTCACCCTGGTTGATCTCGATCCGGAAATGACTCGGCTGTTTTCGACTTATCCGATGCTTACCGCTCTGAACCAGAAGTCGTTTTCGTCACCCAAGGTGCACATCATCAATGCGGACGCATTTCCCTGGATCGATTCCAACAGTGAAACTTTTGATTTCATTGTGATCGATTTTCCGGACCCCACCAACTATTCGCTCGGCAAGCTGTACACCACGGCCTTCTACAAGGCTGTGGCGCGTCATTTGAGCGCGCAGGGTCTGATGGTTGTGCAAAGCACTTCGCCGATGTTTGCCCGGGATTCCTACTGGTGCATTGCGGCAACGCTGAAGCAGGCAGGCTTGCGGACCTATCCTTACCACGTGTATGTTCCGTCTTTTGGGGAGTGGGGGTTCGTCATAGCCGGATCTCGTGAATATCAGCTTCCGGCGTCCCTGCCCGAAGGACTTCGCTTTCTCAGTGTCGAAGGCCTTCCCGCGCTATTCCAGTTTCCGCCGGACATGTCTCCGCTGCCCATGCCTCCAAACCGACTCAACGATCAGGTGCTGGTTCGGGCCTATGACCAGGACTGGAAGGACATCAGCCATTGAAAACTTCGCGCCGTCAGTTTCTGCAATCGGCGAGCGCGGCGCTCATTGGTCTGTCGATCAAGGGCGGCCATCCCGTAGAAGGATCGTTCGTGAACGACTCTTTCCAGATGGGACACCAGCTGCGCGACCGGGCCAGCTTTCCTGCAATAACGCAGGTAGTGAAGCGACCCGTGATTATCGTAGGCGGCGGAATTGCCGGACTTAGCGCCGCGTGGCGGCTTCACAAAAAAGGCTTCACTGACTTCGTTCTTCTTGAGATGAATGACGAGGCAGGTGGAAATTCGCGCTGGGGTCAGAACGAAATTACCGCCTATCCTTGGGCCGCACACTACGTTCCTGTTCCTGGGCCGAAAGCGGTTTACGTGCGGGAGCTTTTCGAAGAACTTGGAGTATTGAAGAATGGCGAGTGGGAAGAACGTTATCTGTGCTTCAGCCCGCAAGAACGTCTGTATCTCTACGGAAGATGGCAGGAAGGGATTGAGCCGGCGATTGGATTGAGCGCTGACGACCGCGACCAATTCCGAAAGCTGGAAGATCAGATCCACACATTTCGAGCCTCCGGGAAGTTCACTGTTCCCATGGAGCTTGGACTTTCCCCGAGCTCGGCGAATCTGGATCAGCTCTCATTTGCCGAATGGTTGCATTCTCAGGGGATGAATTCACGTATTTTGAACTGGTATTTGAATTACTGCTGCCGCGACGATTATGGCGCGACCCTCAGCAACACGTCTGCATGGGCCGGAGTTCAATACTTCGCATCTCGTGAGCCGGAAGAAAAGGGACCGCTCACCTGGCCTGAAGGAAATGGTTGGATCGTGCGCCAGCTACTCAGCCGGTTGCAAACTTTTGTGCGCACCAAGCAAATGGTGCACAGAATCTCACCACGCAAGAAGGGTTTCAGCGTCTTCTCCGGGACCACGGAATATCAGGCCGAATTTGTAATCTTCGCCGCTCCCACGTTCCTGGCTCCGTATCTGGTCGAAGGCATGGCTCGTTTGCAGGATTTTGAATATTCGCCGTGGTTGACTGCCAACCTCACCCTCGACCGTCTGCCTGATTCTTATGGCACCGATCCTACCTGGGACACTGTATTCATGGAATCGCCGACCCTTGGCTACGTCGATGCAACCCATCAAACTTTGCGCTCTCACGTGGACCGAACAGTTTGGACTTTCTACTGGGCTTTGTCCGACGGATCTCCTTCGGAGAACCGGAAATTGCTGTTGAATAAAGATTGGCGCTATTGGAAGGAAGCGATTCTCACTGACTTGGAACGCGTGCACAAGGATATTCGTCAATGCGTATCGCGCATCGATATCATGCGCATGGGTCATGCCATGGCCCGGCCAAAAGTAGGAGCCATCTTTTCAGTTGAACGGCGCAATCTTGCGAACGCGCACGGGAGGATGGTATTCGCCAACTCCGACCTCAGTGGCTTCTCGATCTTCGAGGAAGCGCAATACCGGGGTGTTGCCGCTGCCGATCGGGTGCTGCACGCGTTCGGAGGATTATGAAGCCGGCGCCTGTCCGGCCAGTTCCAACCCCTTTAGTTCATGAAGCAGAGCTTTCTTTACTTTCTTCTGCACATCCAGGGAAAGTTTCTTGCCATTCGAGGTCAAATAGAAAGTATCAATCGCCATCTGTCCCTCGGTATCGATCAAGGCAATTTCGATGTTGCACTCCTGCTGGGACAGGCAGGAACTGATCTTGTGCAACAGCCGAGGACGGTCCTGCGCAATCACTTGCAGCAGAGTGCTGGTCGAAGAACACTCGTCGTCAAAATCGATGCGCGTTTCCACCATCACTTTGATCTTGCTGCTTTTTTCTGCACGTTGGCGATCCCGCAGCATTCGATCGAGATCCGCTTCCCCGGCCAAAACCGCCGCAATGCTCTTCTTGAACCGATCCCACTCCGACAAATTCAACTCCAGGGTGCGAAAGCGATCGGTGAAATAAAGAGAGTCCACCACAATTCCGGCTTGGTTTGAGAAGGCATTTGCCTTGACAATGTTCATTCCCCATGCGGCCAGTACCCCAGTCAGGGTCGCAAGCAACGATGGCCGATCTTTAGTGACCAGCGTGAGTTCGTACCAGTGCCGACCGCGTTTCAGGCCCACCTGCACAGGATCGTTGCCAAATTTTTCCGCCATTTCCATGTGAGCGATCACTTCTTCGGCGGAGTGCACTTGCAAATATCTTTGCGGGAATCCTTCCACAAAATTCCTGAACCTAACGCCCGTGACTGGAGCCAGACTACGCAAGCGCGCGAGTTTTTCATCCCCCGCATCGTTGTGCACGCGATGATCGGCACTGCGGTTCAAATAGTTTGCAGCAGCGATATAGAGTTGCCAAACGCTCTCCGCCTTCCATGGAGTCAGCGCCTCAGGATTCACCGCCTTGATGTCCGCATAGGTCATGAGGCACAACATTTTCAGCCGCTCCGGCGTGCCCACTTTGTTGGCGAAAACCGCAACCGTTTCCGGATTGAAAATATCCCGCCGCAGTTGCGCGGACATCTCCAGATGGTTTTCGATTAGAAATATAATCACCGCACGCTCGGTAGGATCAACATCCAGACGGTCCAGACAGCGGCCGGCAATCTCCAGGCTGCCCTCCACGTGATTGCCGCCGGGCACTCCCTTCCCTGTATCATGCAATAACAGGGCGAGGTAAAGCAGCTCTGGATCTTCCAATTCTCCCAGCAATTCCGCATATCGCCGATCCCACTCCGATTTCGATTCATGTAATCGGTGCAAGCTTTCAATTGCCAGGATTGAGTGCTCATCCACCGTAAAGCGATGGTAAAAATCACGCACCACCAGCGAATCGATTGGCTTCAGTTCCGGCAGCAGCAAGGTCAGCAACCGCATCGAATGCATGGCCCGCAAGGCCTCGGCTGCGTGCGGCTGGAGCAGGGTTTCCTGCAGATACAGCCAGAGCTCGGCGCCACGAGGCGGAGTAACCGCGAGCGCTGGAAGCGCCTGCTCAATGCGGTGCTCCGTTGTGGCGCTTAACTTAAGACCATGATGCGCCATAAAGTGAAATAGCCGGAGCAAGATCTCGGGATCTTGAAGGGACGATGACTGCTGCAAAAAAATCAATCCATCGACCACGGAAAAGTCTGGATGCGATGGACGTGTACGCCAGCCCTGAAACTGCCGGCGCAGAGTCGACCACGATTCCGGAATCTCTTCCATCAACTGCATCACGGCGCGTTGTACGGCGCGGGCATGGCCGAAGTAAATTCGCATCCAGTCCGCGGCGGTAAGGTCTGCTGCATCGGGGACTCCGATCTTCCGCGCAGCGGCTTCGTCCTGCGCCTCCCAGCTCAGCGCGTTGTCATCCCTCACGTGGCGGAAATGCAAAAAACAGCGCGCGGCCATCAGGAATTCGAGCGCTGCGTCCAATTGCTTCCGCACCGGCGCGCGCAGCGAACTGGCATCGGGCCAGTCGCCCAGTTTGCCCATGGCAGAGATCAACGCAAGCCAGAATGCTACGTTGCAGTCGCGAAGGCCGCCCGGGCTCTCTTTCAGATTCGGCTCAAGATGAAATACGGTATGCCCAAATTTTCCGTGACGTTCCCGTGTCACCTCCGCCAGACCCTGCAGCAATGGCTTCGCTTCACGCACTACGAGCTTGGGAATCAATTTGTTATGTAGGCGAGAAAACATTTCCGGGTCCCCAACCAGAAAACGGCAATCGAGCAGAGAGATGGTGAACTCGGTGTTGTTGGGATCATACCGGTCGCACTCCGCCAGTGTCCGAGCCCCGGGACTTAACTTCAGCTTAAGATCCCACAGATCCTGGGAGAAACGCTGCACCGCGTCTTTGTGACTCGCCTCGACGGCGCGATCCGAATACAGAAACAGCAGGTCAATGTCTGAATAAGGAAACAACCACCCGCGCCCGAAGCCTCCAGTGGCTACCAGCGCGAAACCTTGCGGGGGGCGTGCCTCAAAGGAGATGTATTCCCGCCAAAGCCGGCCGAGAACATTTTCGATGAGCTGCGTGCGTTGAGCAATTGCGGTTCGCCCGTCGCCGGTTGCGGCGAACTCGCTCGCCATCCGCGCGGAACTTTCAGCAAGAGAATTTCGCAGTTCACTGATCAGTGAAGAGGCAGCCGTCATGACGAGGGTCGATGGATCAGGGTCAATGGATCTATGATCGAAGTTCGCGCTCAATAATTGCAAGTCGCACTTTTTATAATGCGCCCTCGCCCCGCTCGTCATTGCGGATGCGAATTGCTTCATCCACTCGCGTTAAGAAAATCTTCCCATCCCCGATCTTGCCGGTCCGCGCGGCCGACACGATGGCTTGCACGGCCTTTTCCACCATCGTATCCCCAAGCACCACCTCAAGCTTGGTTTTGGGAATCAAATCCACGCTGTACTCACGCCCCCGGTAAACTTCGGTATGGCCCTTCTGGCGACCATGGCCGCGCACCTCGATCACCGTCATGCCCTCGACGCCAATCTCCTGCAGCGCGCTCTTGACCGCTTCCAGCTTGGAGTTCTGGATGACCGCTTCCACTTTCGTCATGATGTTGTTCTCAAGCTCTATAGTTCGCGATTGCGAGGCTCGGCTATTCAAGCATAAGCCAACACCAGTATTAACCTCCACGGTTCTGCTCGACAAGTGCAAGCGCTGGATCATTTGCGCTTTAGGACGCTTGGGCGCTGTCTTTAGCGGCTATCGCGGACCCATGCGAATCAGACAGACTGGTACAGGCCCACTCTATCGTGAGGTATCGGTTTTAAGGAAATCGAAACTATTGATCATGCGAATCACGATTTATGCCGTGCACGGGTGAGAACTAGCGTCGCAACTTAAGCATGAATATGGAGAGAGACGACCATCGGCATTTGTTCAAACAGCAAGCTGACTTGCAGTGTGGGCACCTCGGGCTTAGCGTGCACAACATAGTCGGCTCCGGTGACGACCGACGGCGGAGAAAGCATGCAACCGTCGCCCAGGCCTGGAATCTTGTTCTTGAAATTGCCCGCGACCATATTACAAACCTCGCCAATCGCGTCTGATACATCCGCGCCCACCTCTTCGACAGCGATCCCTAGCATGCGAGACGCCATTAATGCGGCAGCCGGTCCTTGACAGCGAACACTCATCACCCCGCTGAGCAT
>JBAVZU010000329.1:0-18070 GCA_049588915.1 Candidatus Sulfotelmatobacter sp. | reverse complement strand
GCGCTTGGAAATCCCGCAAAGTGCGCGGGATTCCCACTTTCCCACCGCCTCGGCGGCGGCGGGAGATTAACGAAACCGGACATTTCACTTGCTACGAAAAGCGGACGTTTTAACTTGCTAACAACATTCAGCAACGCGGGGCACCTGCCTCCACTCTGGTATCACGCTGCCGAGCGAGCCTGGGGCTGGCTTGAGGAGGGGACTGACGCTCAATCCAGGAAAGTCTCGGGCTTACCCGTCGGTTTGATTTCTGGAGCCGATTATCGACAGACGATTGTGACTTTGAAGCCACTAGATCTTCTGGTGCTCTACACAGATGGCATTACCGAAGCTGAGAACGGGAGCGGTCAGGAATTGGGACGAGAACAACTTCTGGAATGGGCTCGCCAGGCTCCAGTGGACTCTCCAAGGGCATTGGGAGAGACCTTGTTTCAGCAACTGGAGTTGTTTCGGGGCAGATCGCGCAACGACGATGAAACCCTGCTGGTGCTGCAACGCGAGGAAGAATCCCTTCTCTCCATGTTGGGCGAGGTTGCTAGCAGCAATACATTCGGCCGGCTGCGGAGGAGTCCTGAGAAAAGCCAGCCCGAAACTTCGCCGCAGTTTCGGTTTGCCCGCAGGAGCTCCACGCTCCACGAATCGATCCTCGGAGAGACTTCACCATCTTCAACAAAGAGGAGGCAGTATGTCGACAGCGCAGCTCGTAGCCATCTATCCGGTCCCGACGGACCTTGAGAAGTTCGAGCGCCTCTATCTTGGGCAGCACGTGTCGATGGCGGTTGATAGGCTGACGGGACGTAGCAGTTGCCCTAGCGGAACTTCGAGAGCTTGCGAGATTTCTTTCATCTTCCGCAAGCACGGTTCCTTCCGTCCATTCTCCAACTCGCTCAAATAGCTCACGTCCATTCCAACACGATGCGCCAACTCCTCTTGGGTGAATCCACGCTTGCGACGAATCCGGCGGAGATTAGCGCCGAACTGCTCGCAGATGTCAGTTGCCATGCTCGGAGCATTGGCGATAGCCTATCTTTGCACCATTGGCTATAGCCAAAGCCATAGATCGGAAGATGCATTTATGCGATGGCCCCTGTTCGCTACCGCCCTTCTGATGGTGGGTGCCGTACTCGCCTGTTCGCACAGGCACGAGCTTTCGGCAGACGAGCGGCAGCACGCTAGAGACAATGAGGTCGCTTCCTTCGCTAATGCGAATGGTGCAAGCGTGGTACCGGACATCAAGGATGCTGGCGTTACGTTGGATTGGCAAAAAGCCTTGCGTGGATCGGCGAACGTGTTCGCGTTTCGAGGGTCAGTTGACGACATATTCGAGAGGGATCAGAAGTACTTCCTCAAGGTTAGCGACATCGACCACAAGCTCCTTTGGATGATCCAATGCTCCGAGGCGCAGGCCAATGATGTTCGCAGTCAGCGTGATAAGGCGCTGGAAGACCTTTTTGTTGCTGAGGTCACTGAGATCCGGCCGGTGATCAGCGAAGATTCCATCACGGAGGTCACTGGAAGATTGCGCAAGTTCCAACTCAGTGCAGTACCGCTATGACGCGTCAAAAAGGAGGCTCAGCGAGGCCATGAATCGAGCACAGCGCATAGTTCTCATCCTGTACTTCCTTTTGCTGACCTACTGCTGCGTATGGATTCCGTGGCGTCTTGAGATTCACTCTCCATCTGAGAGCTATCGGCCAGCCGGATACTATCGGACGGGATATGGTTGGTCATGGGTTGGCCCGAGCAATCCTCAGTCGCGTCGCTACGATTTTTCGTATGCGGCCCCAGATATGCCGCTGATCCAACTCCGCATCGTTGCTGTGACTTCCATCTCGGCCGGTGGCTTTCTGCTTTCTGGAATACGAGCGAAATCGGCAACACGGAAATAGACAATAAGCGTCTGACCAACACACCTGTTCGACAGGCGGGGTCTGTGTTGCAGTGTCCGGATGTGACCGCAAAAACAGAGTTGTCAGCGCCCAAGCGACGTACCCGTGCGGAAGTTCAGCAGTTGGTGGCTGAGTTTGTGAGCAGCGGTATGCGGCGGAGCGAATTTTGCCGGAGTCGGGGTTTGAGCTTTAGCACACTCGATACCAGTGACTGATTTTGTGGATCGCGTCTATCTGCCATTCGCAAAGCAGCAGAAGCGACCATCCACATACAGAGGGTACGCCCAACTTTGGTCGAATTACCTGAGGAGGCGATGCCAGGCTGAATGGCTGAGGGAAATCAAGACTCATCATGTGCAAGCGTTGCTGGAGGAAATCGGGCGTGAACACGAAATCTCGAGGACCACGTTGAAGCACGTCAAGAATTTCCTCAGCGGTATCTTCCGCCATGCGGCGCAACAGGGATATTTCGACGGAGCGAATCCGGTAAAGCTTGCGGAGATTCCTGCTTTCGCCAAGAACGGCGCCGAGACAAAACCCTACTCGCTCGAAGAAATCGGGGCGATGCTGAACGTACTCTCGGAGCCATCGGCAACGGCTGTAGCAACCGCGGCATTCACCGGTCTGCGCTTAGGAGAACTGCGTGGCCTTACGTGGGAAGCCTATGAGCCTGCACTGGACGAGGAATCGCTCGGTTGGCTGAACGTGACTCAATCCGTGTGGCGGAACACAGTCGGTGATCCGAAGACCGCTAAATCGAAGGCGCCGGTTCCAGTCATTCCACAACTAGCCCAACGGCTCTCTGCACATCGACGAGTGTGCGGCAATCCGGTGGCTGGCCCAATTTTTGCAAACTCGGTCGGGCATCCGCTTGACCTGAATGCTTGTTACCAGCGGGAAATGAAGGACGTGCTTAAACGTGCTGGGATCTCTTGGCATGGGTGGCACGGTTTCCGCTGAGGCTTGGCGTCGAATCTGAATCGCCTAGGCGTCGATGATTCCGTGATACAGAGAATTCTGCGGCATAGCACGGTAGCAACCACACAAAATCACTACATCAAGACCGCATCGCCCGATGCTATCGCAGCAATGAGACAGTTCTCGGCCTTACTTGTGCTCCATATGTGCTCCATCTGGAGAACTGAAGGTTAGGGCTTCTGTGCAGTAGGAGTAGCTAAGTGCCTACCTACGAGTGAGCTGGCGGAGAGGGAGGGATTCGAACCCTCGGTACAGGTGTTAGCCCGTACAACGGTTTAGCAAACCGCCGCATTCGGCCACTCTGCCACCTCTCCGGTGTGTGCGGGAACTCCAGTTTACCACGGTCCTCATGAACACTTGCATGGCGGAATACGGCTGCAAGACTTAGCGAAAACTCCAAGGTAATTTTGCAGCAGTAGGGGATCGCCCGGGCATTTGCTAGTTCGGCAGTCCTTCCTGTCGAGCGGAGACTTTCGTTTTCTGTCGCCGCCGCTCGCTCTCCGATTGCATCTCCTGGAGGCTCTGTACGACCAGCGGAGAATAAAGCGCCTTCACCCACTTCGGATTCTCCCACTCCGGCTGGCTGCGCACGGTCTGGGCAAAGTCCCGCATGGCCTCATCGCGTTCCTGTGCCTGCCAGTGCACGACGGCTTGGATGATTGCCTTATCGGCGGGTACCTGCCTTTCGTAGGAAAATCTTTGCAGCGTTTGCAGAGCGTCGCCGTAGTGGCGGATTTCTACGTGTGCCCATGCCAGTTCGCGCCCTAAATTCACGTCGGTTGGGCGTTGCTGCACTGCCTCAGAAAGTAACTCGATCGCTTTTTCGTAATCGCCGTTCAGGTAGTGCCACCAACCCAACTCGCCAATCCATTCAGGCGATCGCATGTCGCCGTTCTGCTTGAACTCTACTTCCAGCGCGCGCGAAGGGCCGGGATCTCCGGCCAGCAGATTCAAACCGGCAGCCGACACTTCCACCTCTACAGATTTCTCGCTCTTAAGTTCCGCTGCCCACCGATGAAACTCAGAAGCGGCGTTCTTGCGGTCCGCCGCTGCGAGAGTCTGAGCATAAGAATGAATGATTTCCGGAAGCGGTGAGCCTGACTCCAGAATTTTCCCGTAGGATGTTGCGGCCCCCGAAAAGTCAGCCTGCGCGAATTGCGCCTCGGCCAGCACCTGCAAGGCTCTGGACTGATCAGGCCGCAGCCGCAGCGATTGATTTGCCAGTTGCTCCGCCTGCGCGTACTTCTTCCCGTCCAGTGCTGTCTGCGCTTTTGCCGTCCAGAAAATATACGCGACGGCCAAATCGCGCTCGGGACGCGGCGGCCAACCTTCGGTGGCGATCATCTTCTGGATCTGGGCAATACGCTCGGAGGGTAGCGGGTGCGAGCGAAAATATCCCTCCAATGTCTGAAGAGCTACCTGCGACAATTCTTCCTGCGGCGTTTTAGCCTGGGCTTGATACTCCCGGTGCAAGCGCTCGAAAGTTTCGAACATGCGAATCGCTCCATTGGACGAATACCCAGACTTTACCGCCAAGAGCGTGCCTTCCCGGTCTGCCTCAAGTTCTTGGTCTTTGCTGTAACCTGCCTCGAAAACCTCGATGGGTATTGCCACCAATGCTCCCAGGGGAATTCTGCGCAGGGCGCGTTCCTGCTGCGCGCGGTCGGAGCAATGGTAGTGGTCGATGTGTTCGATCTCATGCCCGATCACCGCCGCCAGTTCATCTTCACTGTCCATCAGCGCGACCAATCCGGCGCCCACGTAAACATGCCCGCCCGGCAGAGCGAAGGCATTGATGAGATCGGGATTCGGAATGTAGTGGAACCGGTAGGGCAGTTTGCGATGGGCGCGGGCGGCCAATGCCGTGCCGATCCGCGCGATGTAACGCTGCACGATGGCGTTTTCCGGAGTACTCTGTCGCTGTTCGCGGCTACTGTAAGAGCGTGCCAGGTCGTTTCCGATGCGGATCTCATCTGCGTCCGACATGCGCACGAAGCTCACCGGCATCCGAGTGAGTTCCTGCTCAGTATCGGCGACCAGATACAACAAAGCAGCCGGACTGGCGGGCACGTTTACCTTCTGCCGCTCGCTCACGATGACGGAGGCGAGAGCCGAAATTAAGATGACCCCGAATGGAATCCAGCGCTTCATAAATATTGGCGCAATGCCTCGCGATTTCGTGTGTAGAGAAAGGAGACCAACAACAAAGCTGCGCCCAGGACCATGAACGTCAGGTAGCGGTCGCGAGGGTCGAGCCGCCACACATCGACGAGCAAAATCTTTCCGACGCACAAAAGCAACAGTCCTAATCCTGTAAGCCGGAAGCTGCGCTCGGCGAGCCATAGGGCGAGCACAAAAACCGCCAGGCCCTCCACTCCCCAGGAAAGAGTGACCATGCCGTGGCGCATCTCAACCGCCAGCAGCACCGTTAGCAACCCAACCGCGATGAAAAATAAAAGTTGCTCGGGCCGACGGATAATCGATTGCAATAAGCGCACGAGTCCAGTCTCACGGCTCTCTTCGTTCTTTCTGCGAAGTTGGAATGCGAATGGCAGCGCCGCCAACAACAGCACGGCAGCGCTTCCCACGGTGATCCAACGGCTTTCCCACGTAGGCGCTGGAAAGTAACTGCGTTCGTAGAAATTGTGCATGACGGTGCGGAACAGCACACCGACCGTGATTGCCAATCCTTGGTACAGAAATACTCTGCGCCCGCTGCGCCAGGCGATTGCGAATAATGCAAACACCAAGGCTGCCCATGCGCCGGAAACCCAGTCGGCTTCCAGTTCAAAACGCATGAGCACGGCGAAGCTGAGGGTGCCGAGCCCGCAACACAGCTCAGCAACTCGGAACCGCCGCTCTGTTTTCAATGGGTCGTTATTCGGGAAATCATTATTAGGAAGATTGCTGGCAAGAGTTTCTTGCAGCCGCCAGTACGCGTAAAAGAAGCCCATCGCGAGCGGAACCACGGTATAGAACCGTGGACTGATCTCGCCTGCATTTCCCGCGGCATTCAGATTCACAAAGAACATGCGTAGAAAGCTGGCGGTAAATAGAGCATAGGCTTGCAATCGCAAACTCAGCTTCTTTCGAGTCAGGCCAAACTCGAGCAAAATCAATCCGCCACCCAGCCAAGCGTCGGCCACGCCAACTGGCCGCAATTCGTACCAGGCCAGCAAGGCGAGCAGAATCGACGCCGACCAGGTGTAGGCTGCGCTGGAAAGTTGTGCGAAAGAAAGAAGACGGCCTCCTGTGGTGAATCCGCGGGTTCGATCAGGATCGCCTCTCCAGCCCGAAGCGATGTATAGCAAAGCCCCAACCAGCGTGATCGTAAGCAATCTCAAGCTCAGGCCGTGATACTTGTCAGTGGCTTCAAGATTGATCGCCAGAACGCGAATGACGGACGACAGCGCCAGAAAATCCGCTTGGTAACCCAGCTCTGGATAACTAATTTGAAGCGCGCGCGTGCGACGCGCAGCCAGCGCCAGGCCCAAACTCAATGCGCACCAGGCGACGGCCGTCCAGCTTTGGGGGAAGGCGATCCACGCTGCGATCAGGAGCATGATGGTCGCCACATACGAGAGGCGCTGCATCACACGCCGGTCAATCTCTTTGGCAAATAGATCGGGCCACCGGCGCAGGACCCAATAGGCATTTGCATACAACACCGCAGCGGCCACAACGAAAACAATCGCCAGTCGATAATCGGAACGCAGGTCTGCGCCATCCATTCGCCTGCCGAAGATGCGAGCCGCGTCCACAGCGATCATCTGACCGGAGACCAGCAGTGCTGCTAACATCCCGAGCCTGCGGAAGACGACTTCTTTTGTCCACACGCCGATCAACAGCAGCGCCTCGGCCTCCAGCAGCCAGAGCACCGAGAGGTGCGTACCGGAGTAGCGGAAGGGGAATGCCGCAATCAACAGAACCACACCCAGCGTGCTCAGCACGATGACTGCGCTGCGTCGCCGTCGGGTGACTGGCAGTTGTCCCAGGAGAGTTTCAACGGCTCCAATCGCCAGCAGCGCCCTGAACGCCCACTCGGGATGGACGGACTGATATTTGAACAAGGCTAGGAGAAGAGCGGTGTTAAGCAGCGCGGCTGCACTCGAGATGTGTTCGCGCCGTTCGCTTTCCGGTCTCCGGAAAACATAGGACAAGCGAAAGATGAGCCAGTACAAACTCAAGATCGCCGCGCTGGCAGCGAATTCCGGAAAGGGATGCCGACTTCCGTGCATCGGTTCGATGATCGGCCGCAGCCATAAATAATGATTCAGATAGCTGGCGAGAATCCCGAATACTTCCAGCTCGAACCATTGCATGCGTCCGACAATGACCACCAGCCCCGCTGCCAGCACTATGCCCGCCGAAAGGCTATACACATTGGAGTGACTGATTGTGACGGTCAAGAAAGCAAGCAGGAAGGCGAGTCCGGTAACAACTTGCGAGCGATAGCGTAGAGTGTGCGCAACCATCGCCACCGCGACTCCGAGCATCAGCACGAGGTCGAAGGGTTGCGACGAAAGAACATGTGCCGCTGGAACGTGATACATCGCGTAAGTGGTGAAGAACAGGAGCGCCCAGCCGCCCCCGATCCCGGCGCGCGCCAGGATGCGGTAACGCTCCTTGCGATCGAACCAGGTCCCTGCCGCCAGCATGGCGCCTGCGGTCACGAATCCCACTAGGACTTTCCCCGCTGGACCGAGCTCCTTGAGCTGGTAAGCGAGGAAGAACGCGACACCTAGGACGAGGATGACAACGCCGAGTTTATTGAGCCAGTTGGTGCCGAGCACTTCTTCCATGTCGAGAGACGACTTGAACCGGTCGACGGGCGGTGGTTGCAGCTCAAATGTGGCACTCGGAGGAATAAAGGGGCCGCGAAGTGGCTCTACAATTCGATCGGGGCTGGATGTGGCGGCTGGCGGTGCCGAGAGGACAGACGGAATGGGCATGGGCGGTGGCGAAATAACGACTGGCGATGGCGGTGCTGAGTGCGGAGCCTCTACGATAGGCGCCGATGATTTTGCAGAGACGGCGGGCGCGGTCTGTTCTGTCGCGGTAACAGAGCGTTGGGATGCAAGTCTCTGTACCGCGTTCTCCAATACAAAAATGCGGGAGGTCAATTCCCGAAATCGGCTTTGATCTTCGTCACGTTCGCGGCGGCGTCCGGCGTTCACTCGCCAGACCAGCACCCAGGGACCGAGCAGAACAACGAGCAGGATCCCGCCAACCATGACAAGAACGTCCATCATGTTCGCCCTTGAACACGGAGACTATATCAGCGGCGGGGATTCTGCTACGTTTTAAGTTGACGCCGGTGCTGAAACTCTTGGCATGGACCTACTTGGATGCGGCTTTTTGCCTGTTTTCATTTCGGGTAATAAGCCTCGGTTAACGACACGGTTTTCATCGCGCCTTTCAATTGGTCCAGCGTCGCTGGTGACTTGAGATGGATCGTTACAGTCTCGGCGGGAAGCAAATCGAAATAGTTATCCGAAGTTTGAACGTCAAGATCACCGAACGATAGGTAGACGCTGCGGGCTAATTGAGCAGACTGCAGGGTGACAGTGTAATCGCCGCCGTTTTTGTTGAGAGTGGTCTCAATCTTCGGAGCCTCGGGCAATTCCAGATCCTTCATCGAATGGAAGAAGATCAGGTTTCGAGAAACTTTTTGCCCGCCAATTTCCAGATCAAACACCAGAAAGCTTTTGTGTAGGTCCGCACTTGCCGGCAAAGAAGCCTTATCGACGGTGAAATAGATCGCATTCGATTGCGCGGGCACCTGTACGTCTTTGTTCTGGTCGAGCAGGGAATAGCCGGAGAAATCGAGCAGTCGCATGTGAATGGTTCCGGAGAGTGGCTGGAGTTTATCCGAGACCACGTAGACATCCACTTTATCGTCGTGCAGAAACGGCGAGACCACGACGTCGTCGTAAAAGCGGCGAGCATAGTAGTGCAAAGCTTTCCACCGGCCGTAGTAATCAATGCTGGACCACGATGCGACTGGCCAGCAATCGTTCAGTTGCCAATAAAGCGCGCCCATGGTGCGCGGGCGTTGCCGCCGCAGATGCTCGGAGCCAATCTTGATAATTTCCGCTTGCTGCACCTGGCTCAAGTAAACAAAGGAGGTGAAATCCTTCGGCTGGCGATACTCGCGCAGCATGTAGCTGAGCATGGTTTCGTTGCCGCCCTTGTTCTTCTGGTGGGCCTGCATGACTGTGGAACGAATGTCAAAATCGTCGGGTTGGTTTGCGAAAGTATGGATGGTGCGCATGTCGGGAAACGACTGAAATCCGTATTCCGTCATGAATCGCGGGAATTGCAGGTTGTAGTCCGAAACCGGTGCGCGCGCGTGCCATACCTGCCAGTAATGCATATCGCCGTTGTGCTGGTTGTCAGGAATCTCTTCAAAATTAGCGCTCGGAGAGCTGGGCGTGTAAGGCGTAGGATCCGCATATTCCGCGACCGTGTGTCGCAGAATGTCGCCGAAAAGAATTACGTAATCCTGCCAGACCTTTTCGCGCTGAGCCGGTGAGACGGCCTCTTTAAATTCCCGGCGATCTCCCCAGTGGTACCAGC
The DNA here is from genome assembly GCA_049588915.1 of Candidatus Sulfotelmatobacter sp. Classification (GTDB taxonomy): domain Bacteria; phylum Acidobacteriota; class Terriglobia; order Terriglobales; family Acidobacteriaceae; genus Sulfotelmatobacter. The sequence goes on along the minus strand of JBAVZU010000329.1, from coordinate 8,624 downwards.
CGGTCTCCACTTCGTTATTGCCGCACCAGATCACGATGCTGGGATGATCGCGCAGACGCTTGATCTGGTCGATAGCCTCTTGTCGGACGTTTTCCTGAAAGGCGACGTCGCCCGGAACCATATCGCCGCCGAACATGAATTCCTGCCAAACCATAATGCCGAGTTCATCGCAGAGATCGTAGTAATCGTCGGACTCGTAATAGCCGCCGCCCCAGTTGCGAACCATATTCATGTGGGCATCGCGGGCGGATTGCAGAATGTCGCGATGAATGGCCGGAGTAACGTGATTGGAAAAGCTATCAAACGGAATCACGTCCGCGCCCTTAGCGAAGACGGCGATCCCATTCACCACGAACTCGAAGCTCTTGCCCCACTGATCGGCAACGCGGCGAAGTTCCACAGAGCGCAATCCGGTCTTGGTCTCGGCATGGGCGGCGGCTTCTTTGTCCTTATCCTTGCCAATGCGGATCGACGCGGAAAAGCGGTAGCGGTTCTGAGCTCCGTAACCGGCCGGATACCAAAGCTTGGGAGAGACGATGCGCAGAGGAAAAGAAACATGATTCATGCCGGCATTGAGCTGCAGCGTCTGCGTTCCGTCGGAGGTTTGCGGTCCGGACAATTCGTCGTGGCCTAAGCCGAGAGTGGCCGCGGTGGGCCGCGTGGCATCGATATCGAGCTCCGCTGTGATGTTGGCGAGGCTGGAATTGATCGATTGTTGATGAATATGAAAGTTCTCGATGCGCAGCTCGTCCCAGGTTTCGAGACGCACCGGATGCCAAATGCCTTCCGTCATGAAACGCGGCCCCCAATCCCATCCATAGTTGTAAGGAGCCTTGCGGGTGTAGGGAGCGGTAGCGATGTTCTCTTCGTTGCCACGAATAATTGTTGTGACGGAAGGAAGGACGTAAGGCAACGACTTCACATAAGGGATCATTTTCTCAACCGCCGAGTGGAATACGATACGTAGCGTATTCGATCCGGATTTCAACACCGGCTTCGCCGGAATTCTCCACTGCCGAAACATGTTGTCGGCATGAAGAATGGGCTGATCATTGAGATAGACATCGGCAAACGTATCCAGCCCGTCGAAAACGAGATCGACATGATCGTGCGCCAGAGCTGCGGCGTCGAGTTCAAATGTGGTTTGATATTCCCAATCGGCCAAGCCGATCCATTGCAGACGGAACTCGTTATCGCGATCGAACGGGTCGAGAATGAGCTTGTTATCCAGCAGATCGGTTTGAACCACTCCCGGAACCGTTGCGGGATGCCATTCCTTGACGTCAGCGCGATCGGCATTGGCGACCGCACGAAACTGCCAGCCCGAATCGAGGCTTCGAGAGGAGGGCTCGGCAGCTCGTAACGGGATTGCGGCGACTAACCACAGCAAGCAAATAAAAAAAGTAGTAACCGCAGTAGTCAGACGGCGAGCAAATCCTCTGGGGACCCAGTTCATATCAGTGCTCCCGGTTTCGATTTATGACTGCTATTGGTTCTGTGAATCTTGTTTTGCGGGCGCTTGCGGCGGATTGGCGTTATTCTGCAGGCTTTGAAACTCCTGCATCTCATGCTTTGCTTCCGCCGTCTTTCCTTGCTTCCGATAAATTCCCGCCAATCCGAAATGCGCCTGCGCCGCCAGCGAACTCTGCTTTTCGATGGAAAGAAGTCTGGTCCACGCTTTCTCGGCGGCCGGCGCGTCCCCTTCGAGCGATGCCGCTTTCCCGAGGGAATAGAGAACCTCCGGCATATCCGGCAGCAAATGATCGGCCCGCAAAAGTTCGGCCCGTGCTTCATGGGCTTTCCCTTGCTCCAGCAAGGCTTCGCCCAAACGGTAGGCCGCTTCGGCGTTGCCCGGCTGCAGCTTTACCTGCAGGCGAAACTGTTCTTCCGCTTTGGGCCATTGGAACGCGCCAGCATACACCTCGCCGAGGGCTAGGTGAGCCTCGGGTAATCCGGGGCGAAGCCGCAAGGCGTCTTGGTATTCTTTTTCCGCGTCCTGCATCCGCCGCAAAACAAAGTAATTTTCCGCCATGGCCTGATGGGCGCGAGGGGAGTCAGGATAAGCGGCCAGCAAAGTGTCGATGGATTGTTTGGCGAGCAGACCGCTGGCGCGGCCAAGATAAAAGAGAAGATCAGGATCGTTTGGATGCTCGGCCAGCGCGGCCTGCAAATTGTCGACCGCCTCGGGCAGGTGTCCGGTTTGAATCTGGGCGATGCCCAATGCGGACTTATCAGACCCGCGTTGCAAATGGGGAAGCGCCTCGCTCGCGTAGCCTTGAGCAAGCAGCGCATATCCGAGTAACTGGTGAGCGGGGACTAAATCCGGATTCAATTCCAGCGAGCGTTTGAGCGCAGCGATCGAGGAAGCATAATTGCCGCTCTCCATGTAAGCCTGGCCCAGGCTGATAAAGCCATCGGGCAGTGACGGATCGAGTTCAGTGACTTTCTTAAATTCTGCGATGGCCACGTCAAATTTGTGTTCCTTGTCAGCCGCGATTCCCGCTTGCATGTGTTCGGCAGCCTGGGGCGACGCGATCTGCCAGGCCAAATAGAGGAATAAAAGGGCGCGAATCACGGTTTCTCCGGTTCACGCACTTCGAGAAACTGATCGGCGTGAACATCGTTTAAGGTCTGGTGAATGCCCGACGGCCACGCAATTTCCACTTTTGCTTTCTCGGCCGTGCCGAGGCCGAAGTGAAGGCGCTTATCGCTGGCGGAAAGGTACCCGCAGGTTGACGTTGCAAATCGTGTCTGTCCATTCACCTGCACACGGGCGCCGTAACCATCCCGGTTGCTCCGAGTGCCGCGCAGGGTGATGGAAAGCCAGTGCGCCTTGCCGCCACGGTTGAAGAACACCTGAGGATGGCCGCCCAGTGTCGTCACCACCGCGTCCTGCCATCCGTCGTTATTCAAGTCCCCAAACGCCGCGCCACGGGCGGCCAGAGGCACAGTGCTTCCGGAATCGACGCCCTCAAAATGTCCGTTATGATTCAAAGCGACCAGCGGTAGTTGAAGATAGTGAAGCGAAGGATCGATATTCTCCACGTTGTCCAACACGTGGGCTTGCGCGACGAACAGATCTTTCCACCCATCATTGTCGAGGTCCTCCAGGCCAAGGCTCCAGCCTGAACTTCCACTCGTGAGCGTCCCCAGTCCAGTCTCGAGACTGCGATAGGTGAACGAACCGTTGCCATCGTTGTGGTAGACGCCGTAAATCTCCCGCGGCAGCAGAGTCACCATAATGTCGGGCCGGCCATCATTGTCATAGTCTTGAAAAACCACGCCCATGCCGGACATTCGCCGCCCATCTTCGGAAAGCGCCGCGCCGGCTTCCAGGCCAACTTCGCTGAAAGTGCCGTTGCCATTGTTGTGATACAGATACTGCTGCATCCCATCGTTCGATACAAATATGTCAGTAAATCCGTCGCCATCATAGTCCGCGAATCCTACTCCTAATGCGCGCCCCTTCTTCGCAGCAATGCCGGAGCGCTGGCTCACATCCGTGAATGTCCCGTCGCCATTATTGTGATAAAGAATATTGGTCGTCGCCGGGAACTCCTCCGGCGGGCAATAAGTATGGTAGTTGCCGCCGCAATCCTTATTATGTTTCGAGTCCCAGTCCATATAGCGGGTTACGAAGAGATCGAGTTTGCCGTCGTTGTCGTAATCAAAGAATCCGGCAGATACTGACCAGCCACCCGCGGCCACACCCGCTTTTGCAGTTACATCGGTAAACGTGCCGTCCCCATTGTTGTGATAGAGGATGTTTTTCCCGTAATTCGTGACGTAAATGTCCGGGTAGCCGTCGTTATCGTAGTCGCCCACTGCAACTCCCATGCCGTAGTTTCCGTCTGCAACGCTGGCCAGGCCGGCTTGCCGCGTTACATCAGTGAAGCTTCCATCTTTGTTCTGGCGGTACAGACGATTCCAATAACGCGGGTCGTGTCGATCGAAATTCTCCGGGGTTTGCATTGGACTGCTGATATGGCCGCCGTTCACCAGGAATATGTCCAGCAATCCATCGTTGTTGTAGTCGAGCAGCGCGACTCCGCCGGGCATCGTTTCAATCAGGTATTTCTGAGGTGTGGGAGAATTCTGCAGTGTGAAATCCAGTCCCCGCGGCACTCTTACATCGAAAACAGGAGCTGCAAGGTTTGCCGCCCACAGCACCGGGGTCAACATACAGAATACGCGCAACAAAGTATTCAGCAACGGAGAGATCCTTCAGTCGAACAGCATATCGCGTCAGCGAGTGCGCCGCATAATCGGGCAAGAGCTTCCAAAATCGTACAAGGAATAACGAATACCTTCAAAGTAAACGAAGCAAAGTGACCCAAGCTGCGATGTGTTCTAGGACCGCTGCCGAGTCGATTCCCGTTCTACAAGTTTGGGCGGAATCAGAATCGTTTGCGGGCGCAGGACACGCTTGGAGCCGATCCGCGTGATCAGGAGTTCGGCTGCGAGCGTTCCGATTTGGCTGGTTCCCTGATCGATGGTGGTGAGGGGAACGGCCAAAACGTCGGAGAAGCGCACATTGCCGGCGCCGACCACTGAAATGTCGCAGGGAAGCTTCAACCCAGCCTCAAGGATGGCCTTCATGGCGCCGATTGCGACCGGATCGTTGTAACAAAAAACGCCGTCTGCCAGCGGACGTACAGCGAGCAGTTGGCGCATAGCCTCGTATCCCGTGTCGTCCCGATGGCCGGCCTCGACGATGTACCGTGGATCGTGGTGAAAACCAGCCTTGGATAGAGCTCGGCGGTAACCTTCCAGCCGTTCGGTGGCAATTCCTAACTCAGGGCCGCGCAAGTGAGCAATGCGGTGGCATCCTCTTTCAATCAAATGACTGGTGGCCAGTTCGCCGATGGCGTAATTATCCACTCCGACAAAGCAGGCCCGCAGGCCAGGGACGGGGCGGTCAATCAGAACATAGGGGATGTTCCGCTCTTGCACGGCCTTGAACATGGCTAAATGGCGAGGAGGCTGCGCGGAAGCGATAATCAAACCGTCCACTTGCCGGGTTAATAGAGAGCTGGCTTCACTGGCCTCAAGTTCGGGATCCTCCTCAAACGATGAAATGACCACGTGATAGCCATGTGGGCGTACGGTGCGGGCCACGGCCCGGGCAATCTCGGCGAAGAAAGGGTGGGCGAATTCGGGAAGAAGCAATCCGATGGTGAATGTGCGCCTCGTAACCAGGCTGCGCGCCACCCAATTCATCTGATAATTGAGCTCTTTGGCACGCCGTAAGACCCGCTTCCGGGTGGCATCGCTGATGCGGCCCTGGTTGCGAAGTACCTTGGAAACGGTCACTACCGAAACCTTGAGGTCCTTCGCAATATCCATCATGGTCGCGGGCATGACGCGGAAGCATATCACTTTTTGAGTTAACGTTTATCCAAATTATGGTTTAACGATAATCCTAATTGGAAGGATCGCATTTTATTCTTGACAACGGGTTACGAGGTAGTCAAGAATCCGGGCGCTATCTAAGAACGAAATTTTGTGCACCGGAAAGAGCCATCCATGCCAAGTCGCAAACTCTTCGCGCTGCTGCTGTCGATAGCCGTATTGTTTTCAGCTTCCGTTACTCTCTACGGCCAAAGCACCTATGGTTCGATCTCCGGATCCGTCGCCGATACTTCTGGTGCGTCTGTTACAGACGCTACGGTGACGTTGACTAACTTGGGTACGTCGGAAAAACGCACGCAGTCCAGCGGCAGTGATGGACTTTTCACATTTGTGAACCTCTTCCCCGGCCAGTACCGGATTGACGTGGAAAAGCAAGGGTTTAAGCACTTTGTCCGCTCCGATGTCACGGTGCAGGTCCAGCAGGACACACACGTCGCCGCCGCCCTTCAGGTCGGCGAAGTGAGCCAAGTTATCGAGGTAACCTCCCAGACGCCGCTGCTGCAGACCGAATCGGCTTCGCTGGGCCAGGTAGTGGAACAGCGCAAAGCGGACGAGTTGCCTTTGAACGGCCGAAATATTTTTAATCTGATCACAATTTCGCCTGCCGCCGTTGCGCAGGGGGGGTCAGGCGGGTCACCGGTTGGTCAAAATCCCTTCAGTTGGGGTAATTATCAAATCGGTGGTTCATTCGCCAATCAAGGCGCGGAGTACCTGGATGGTCAACCCCTGAATATCGGCTACATCAACTTGCCCATCATCATTCCAACCCAGGATTCAGTTGGCGAGTTCAAAGTCCAATACAGTAACCTGGGCGCTGAGTGGGGCAAGTTCTCCGGCGGCGTCACCAACCTCAGCACAAAATCCGGCACCAACGGCTGGCACGGCTCCGCCTACGAGTATTTCCGCAACAAGGTGCTCAACGCCAACGAATATTTCAATAAGGCGTCGGAGATCGCAAGCGGCACCAAGAATGAGCCTCCACCGTGGACGCAGAACCAGTACGGGTTCCAGTTGGGCGGCCCTGTCATCAAGGATAAGACTTTCTTTTACGTCAGCTGGGAGCAATACCGGCAGCGCACCGGATCCCCCTTTACGACTACCATTCCCCAACCTGCCATGTTGACTGGAGACTTCTCCTCTCTTTGCACATTGCCGGTCTCTGCGGGCGGGGCGGGCGGCGCCTTTAACGGCGCCGGTATATGCAGTAATCCAGCAGGACAGCTTTACGACCCATATAGCGTGAACGCCGCAGGCGTGCGCCAGACCCCTTACCCGAACAATCAAATTCCAAGTTCGGAATTCAGCAAAGCCTCAATGGTGATGTGGAACACGTATTTCACAAAGGTGACGCCGAGCCCTTCCACCGACGTAAATAACATTCTGACTGCGGCGCCTGCCGGCGGCAATACCAACGAGTTCGTGGCGCGCGGCGATCAGAACATCGGAGCCAATACGCACTTGTTCGGAAGATTTGCCTATTTCGGATTAACTGATTTGCCGGTAAATCCGCTCGATAGCGGCCTCTGCCTTGACCGCTGCGCTGAAAAATATCACAGCAAGTTAGTCGTCGTGGGCCTTAATCATACCTTCACCCCGACAACCATCCTGGACCTGAACCTCTCCGCTAGTCGCTTCGTCTACGGGCGTCAGCCGCTTCTCTCAGGATTTGACCTCACGTCCCTGGGCTGGCCATCGACCTACAACTCACCGCCTGACACAATGCGAACTCCTCCCACTCCGGCCTTCCCCTTCCCCAACGACGTGGGAAAGTCGCAGGGCAACAGCGCCATCGGCGATCACAATACGCAGTACAACATTACGCCGGCATTCACCTTGATCAGGGGCAAGCACACCATTCAGACCGGCGCCCAGATTGAGCTCGGGTACGACAACTACTTCCAGACCAACATCGCCAGCGGCGCATTCGCTTTCGGCGGAAACTGGACAACTCAAGTGTCGCCAGCAGCCGGAGGCGCATCCAATCCCAATTTCGCATTTGCCGACTTCCTGCTTGGCCTGTCGCAGAATGAAGGAAGCTTCGTCAACCAGACCGAAGGTGTTGCTCAGGTCCCAGCCCAAACCAAGGGGTTGCAGGTCTACCGGGCCTTGTACGCCGATGACACCTGGCACTTGACCCCTAAGCTCTCCATTAACCTTGGCCTTCGCTACGAATTGCAGGGCACCTGGTCGGATGCTTACAATCGGCTCTCCTATTGGGATCCGTTGGCAACCAATGCCACGGTAACTGGCTGCGGCGGAGCGCCAGGAACCCCTTGCGCGGGTGATGCATTCCTCGTCGGCACGGGCAGGAACCACAGCAACAACAACATCCCGATGGATAAAACGGCGTTCTCTCCACGGCTTGGCTTCGCCTACTCCGTGGATCCGAAAACCGTCATCCGCGGCGGCTTCGGCAAGTTCTACATTCCCAACTACGTATCGTTCGGACTCAACCCGGACAACGATGTAGTGAATCTTGCCAGCACGCCGCTGCACGCCACAAATGACTCATTCATCACTCCTTCCGCCATGTTGGATGGGGACAACTGTGGGTTTACATCGGCTGGCTTCACCGGGGGAGGGGCCCCGCCAGTATTTGCTCCGCGCGGGCCCAACGGCTTTTTCTGTACTCAGGTTGGTCCTTTCGGTAACAGCGGAATCATCGCCCCGCCAGGTCGAAATTATTCCAATCTGCCCATCCCTGGCGTCAATGACGTCTCCAGTTTCGTCGCCTTCAGCGGAAGCCCAACCTTGGCTCCGTATTATGGGACTACTGGACACGGTAATCCGCAATGGGGCTATGTGGAGCAATGGAATTTCGACATCCAGCGCCAGTTGCCCGCCGGTTTCTTTGCCGATGTAGCCTATGCAGGATCGCATGGTGTTCATCTGGAACAATATTCGACTAACGTTGACCAGCTTCCTGATAACGATTGGTCTCAGGCTGCTGCGCTCACGACGCAAGTTCCTAACCCAATGATAGGGACAAATCCCAATACTTCCCTTAACGGAGCTACGGTTGCGATGGGTCAGCTGGAACGTCCCTACCCGCAATACAACGGGATGTCCCTGGCCGGCTTCGGTTGCTGCAGCAGCAGTTATAACTCTCTGCAAGCTACCCTCACGCGCCGGTTCCAGGGCGGGGGTACATTGCTGGTTGCTTACACAAATTCCAAGCTTCTCAGCAACACCGACACTCTGACGAGCTGGCT
>JBAVZU010000328.1:0-3366 GCA_049588915.1 Candidatus Sulfotelmatobacter sp. | reverse complement strand
GAAGAAAAGCTATACCTGATGGCCGATGCCTGTGCGAGGCGCATGAAACAGCTGGGAGTCCATACGCCGCGCGAGTATTGGTATCTGTTAACCGCGCACGCCAGCAGGGAAGCCGAAATCCGGCAATTGCTCAATGAAGTAACCATAGGAGAAACCTGCCTGTTCCGCAGCCAGCCTCAACTCGATGCGCTGCGGAAAGTGATCTTACCCGAACTGGTGCAAGAGAAAAGCAAACAGGTGATCAAGAGGCTTCGTATATGGAGCGCGGGTTGTTCCACCGGCGAAGAACCCTACACTCTGGCAATGAACCTGATGGAGGAGAGTAACACTCTCCTAAAAGGCTGGACCGTGGAGATTCTCGCTACCGATCTGAATGATCGTTCCGTCGACACCGCGAAAACTGGTGTCTATGGCGACTATGCGTTGCGATCAACCACGGAATATTTCAGGCGCAAGTATTTTTCACCGGCCGATGGCAATAAGCTTGAGGTCCGTCCAGAGGTAAAAAAGCTAATCACCTTCAGCCGGCTGAACCTGCAAGATGACTCCAAAATGCTCTTCATGAAAGGTATGGATCTGATTTTCTGCTGCAACGTCCTCATTTACTTTGACGGGCCTTCGAAAGCGAAGGTGATCAACCATTATTACAGCAACCTGAATTTCGGCGGTTATTTCTTTCTCGGCACTTCGGAGTCGCTGTTGAATTTGAACGATAAATTTCGTCTCGTGCATTTTCCGGGAACAATTGCATATTGGAAACCATCCTTGAGAAGCGGGGGACTATGAGCGCATCTCTTGCTGTCAACATTCGGGATCGTGTGAAGAATATCGAGACCATGCCTTCCATCTCGACTATCTTTCTGCCTTTGTTGGATCTGCTGAACTCGCCTCAAGAGCGCGTGAAGTTGGACGAAGTAGTGAAGTTGGTATCTTATGACAACAGCATTGCCGCGCAGTGTCTGCGCGTCGCCAGTTCGCCTCTTTTTGGATTGGCGAAGTCGCCCGAATCCATAAAGTCGGCAGTGATCAGCCTGGGGATGAGTCGCGTCCAGGCCATTCTCCTGACATGTTCCCTGGGGAATGCATTTCCCACCAAAAATTGGCCCATCGATCCCAACGTTTTCTGGAGACACTCCCTGGGTTGCGCCATGGTGTGCCGAAAGTTCAGCGAAAAGCTGGCCACCGGCAATGGCGAAAAGGCCTACATGGCGGGACTGCTGCACGACATTGGGTTCATTGTAAACAGCGTCGCCTTCCCAAAGGAGTTTGCCGTAGCAGCTGCGCTCGCCTCGCAGGAACAGTCTGCTTTTGATGAGGCGGAGCGTGCCACCATGGGATTTACACATTGCGACACGGGACGCGCACTGGCCGAAAGATGGCATCTTGCCAATGATCTGGTTCAGGTCATCGCTCACCATCACGCGCCACAACAAAGTGAGGCAGTTCAGCCCCTGGTAGCCCTAGTACATCTGAGCGATTTATTGTGCCGCATGCGAGGAATGGGATACGGATATTACGAGCGGCACAAGGTAGATTTGGTTGGAGATCCGGCGTGGGACATCCTTTTGAAAGAACACCGCGATCTCGCCCGGGTGGACTTGGCGCTGTTTTCGTTTGAACTGGACGAAGCGGTGGGCGAAGTGTCCAATCTGGTAGCCACCATTTTCGGTGGCAGACCGCGAGGGTAATTCGATTACTTCGCGACGCTGAAAGTCGTCCAAGCGTGCGCGTCCATGTCCCGCTGAAGATCTTTCTGCCAGGAAAATTCCGGGTGCGCGCGCAAATGTTCAGCTGCCTTGAAATCCAGGCCGCAGGCGTGGCCCGCAGCCGCGGCAAAACTCATTTGTGCCGCCAAAGTCGCGTCGGCAACTTTGTTCTGGACAGCCCCTGCCATTCCAAACGGTGGCTGCCAAGGTTCAGAGCCGCGCGGCGAGAGATCGATATGCCCATCCAGTGTGCGCTCGTCCGCGTCTTCTTTATGCTCAAATGTGTCGTAGTGGTCGGCTAGAAATCGCTCTCCGGCCGCCAAATCGATCTTGCCTTTATTCTCCGCCATAAGTTGATTCCACCGGACGTGACGGGCGTTGGCGCTCACACTCATATCATGAGGATCGAAATCCGTCTCTTCGCGGATGAGTTTTTCGTTAATCGGGAAATTCGAGCCCACAAAATACCCGTCCTTCTTGCGCTCTAACGTTACATTCCTCAACCCTAATTCGAGTTGCCCGATTTCGTTCTGTCCGACATCGGCAATCAACCAGGTATTGGCATAGCCGCCGTTGTTGCCGTCTTTCATGATGCGGGCAAAATCATCAATCGACGCGGAATACTGCGCGGCTTTCCGCGCCCGCACAAATTCCGGTATTGCGGCCGGGTCATATCCGGAGAAGTGTCCGATCGTCGTTTCCGTAATTACGATGCCCGCCGAGTTCATCACGAAATCATCGGCACTGTGAATGACGCCGGGCAGGCCGTCCATTAGCATGCGGTTGCCCTTCGCCGGAACGATATCGAAAATGATGGTCCACCGTTCACCGTCCAAATAATTCGTCCAGTTATTGTGGGCGATCACAATCTTGCCGTCTTTCGTGTAGCTGCCCGTCGCGACGAAGGCGCTGCAATGTTCTGGAACAGCGCGAGAAGCCGTCGACTTGATGCCCTGGAGGCGGTCGTATTCCTTAACGTAATAGCTCCATTCTTCCGCCGCATTCAAAGCCACAACGTCCCACAGATCGATCTTGACGCCATGCGCGCTGGCGCCATCAGCAATTCCCTGCAACTCGTCGCGATATTCTTGCTCGATGTGGGGCCACATCATATTTTGCGCAGCATCGCGAAAGAACTGCCAATCTTTCCTGTTGTCGTGGGTCGTCTCGAGGATTGTGACCTTCAATGTGTCTTTGATTTCTGCTGCCAGCAAGTAGCCGTTCTGAAAGCCGATCCCGTGCGGTGTGCCTTGCAGATGGACAAATATCCAGCCGTTATTCGCGGGTGCGCGAAAAGCACCTTTCAACTCGGCATCGGCTGTGTCCGCCTTGGAAGAAGACGCGAAGGAAAAAACTGTCCCCGACAAAAATAAAAGAAGAGCAACGAAACCGAGCAACCATCGAGGCATGCATATCTCCAGATGAAATCGAATGCAAGGCATTCTACCAGAGTTGCCAAAGAAAACCTGCATGGGAAACCGCTCTGAAAGCGGAATTCGCCGCTTTACGGGACTTACTGCTGACCTACTTCTTCGGGAACGATGTGGGATGCGGGCCAGTGGGATGGCTGCGCGTTGACATTGGCCCCGATTGAGACTGGGCCGTCGATAGGCTTCACATCCACGTTGAATCCATCCACTTCGACCAGTGGCAGATCTTC
>JBAVZU010000327.1:0-4651 GCA_049588915.1 Candidatus Sulfotelmatobacter sp. | reverse complement strand
CTCCTTCACTTCTTCACCCGGTCCGCACCCAAAATCGAGCACGACCTTATCCTTGATCTCAGCCTGGATGCCGGGCAACAGAACCTGTAACTTGCTTTTCGACTCATACGCTTCACCGCTCATAGTGAACGGGAGCTGCGGAGCGATCAGGTGCAGAAAGCGATATTGAATTCCGGTAAACAAGAAATACCCCTTTATCCGATGCAGGCCAACGCTTTGAAGAGCGCGCCACGCCACGAATATTTCTTGGCCTGGATTCTATGTTAATACAGCTCGCACTCAACGGCCGGGCAGCTTTGCTTCAAGCTTTTCCTGGTAGTAGGCAAATCCATCCAGATATTTAGAGAACTCCGGGATGCCGGGCTTGCGGGCGACCCCGATGCGCGGCAGCCGGTAGCGGTCGCTAGCCTGGGTGACCATGCCAAACTCTGCAATAACGGAACAAGCGTATCCCGCCTGCTCTACCTGCCGCACCTGGCTGGGGCGGTAATCGCCGGGCATACCATTTGGGTAGCAGAAAGACTTCACCGCGCGTCCAATTCCTTGTTCGATTTGAGTGCGAGAGAGGGTTAATTCATCCAACGATTCTTCATCCGTCAGGGTCGAGAGAATGGGATGGCTCACCGTATGCGAACCGATCTCCATTAATCCGGAATCCGCCATTTCCCGAAGTTCGCTCCACGAACAAGGCGCGAATCTCGCGGGAGCAACCTTAGGGCAACTGACGCCCAGGCTTGCTGCCGTCGCTTCAATCCACGCGTTCCGCTTTTCCGGGCGCATCCGATTCAGCGACCGAAAGACCCCTTCGATCTTGTCCGCTTCCAGTTCGTGCGGGGCTTTTGGTTGTTCGCTCAGCCAGACGACCTTGTCTGTCCAGATCCAGTCTTCGCCCCGAATGAATGAACTGACGACGAAAAATGTAGCTGGCATGGCAAATTCCTTTAGGAGTGGAAAGAAAAATTCATAACAACTGCGCCGGCCGTCATCAATCGTCAGCGCCACCATGTGCCGATCCAATTTGCGGCTAGATGTCAAGCGCTCGGCCAACTCCAATAAGGTCACAACCTGAAAGTGCTGACGCAGGTAAGTGAGCTGACCGTGTATTCCTTCCACATTCAGCGCATAGGGATCGGTCTCGTGGCGGGCGGAAAAGTTGTGATACATGAGGATTCGGGGCATCCTCGAAGACAGTGCGCGGGTTATCGAAAACACACCACTGCTGCGCAGGGCACGGAGTGCGAGCTTGCTCATTTACCACTCCGGAAGCGGGCCCTCGAACCCACCCGACGCCGTTTGGAAGGGATGGCGGGTCCGGAACGAGAGGGTTCGAAAGAAATTCTCAGCCCCGTTTGGCGCATTCGACACGATGATAACATTGGCTGCGCCAAGCGCCCCGCCGTCCTGAAACGGGCCGTCAGCACTAGGATTGAGATTACTTTTGTGTGCCTGCCCGCATCGCGCTGGATGGGCTTATGCGGTAATCTAGAAAAACGCCGCAATTTACGAGTCTCAGTTTACCAAGGAGCACGTCGTTGTCAGAGAGACCCGCGTTCACTAGACCTCCGGTTCCTGACGAGATCTTAACTCTGCTTCGTTGCCCCGCCTGCCATGCCTTGCTGGCTGGCTCAGATACGGGCGTTCAGTGTTCCTCTTGTGGCAAAGTCTTCCCTGAGGTTCGAGGGATCCTTCGCTTTGTTGATGAAGGAAACTACGCGGACAGCTTCGGATACCAGTGGAAGCGATTTCAGCGGACACAGTTGGATGATGCCGAAAGGAATTTATCCGAGGCGGATTTTATCAGGAAAACTGGCGTGAAGCCGCAAGACTTCGAAGGGAAGCTCGTCCTGGACGTCGGGTGCGGGATGGGTCGGTTCGCCGAAGTAGCAACACGATGGGGCGCTCGCGTGATTGGAATCGATTTCAGCGAGGCCGCCGAGGTTGCCGCAAAAAACCTAGCCGACCGGGAGTTCGTCGCCTTCCAAGCGGACGTATTTGCTCTTCCTTTTGGGCCTGAGTCGTTCGATTGCATTTACAGCATGGGAGTGCTCCATCACACCCCGGACTGCGAGAAGGCCGTGAAGTTGCTACCGCAGTATTTGAAGCCGGGAGGCATGCTGGCGGTTTGGTTATACAGCGGTTACAACAAATGGTATCGCTTCAGCGATCAATACCGGAAGGTCACGCACCGCCTGTCTCCAAGCGTCTTGCATGCTTTTTTTCGAGTGGCGGTGCCTTTGTTTTATTGGCTTGATCGCGGGCTCCGAGCAATTCCAGTTATCGGACCTCCCGTGGCTGGGGCAATTCACCACGTCTTTCCGGTCAATCGCCATGGCATCGCGGAAATCCGGGTGTTGGATACGTTGGACTGGTATTCCCCGAAGTACCAATCCAAACACACATATGAGCAGGTGTTTCGCTGGTTTGAGAGTTGCGGACTCGAAGGTCTGAGTATTGGCGACGATCCGGTGGGGGTTAGAGGCCGGAAGCCTTTGAGGAACGGACGTTCGGCGACATGAGCGGCCTCATTCCGAAAAGTTTCTTAGCAGCATGCAATCATTCCTGCGTGAACCTCCGCTACTGCCGCTTCCCGATCGCCCTCTTAATACGATTCCAAACCCCCGCAGATAAATGATTTCGGAGCCAATGCTTACCCTGCGAACTCTTATTTTTGAAATTGATGTGAAAACTTCCACGGCTCAGAGGGCTCGCAAAATGCATGTTGTTATAGGTTTTTAGCTCTGCGCCCCACCGCATCTTGGATTCATCGGTACCGCCGAGAAAATCGTAGCGGCGAACGCCGTCGGCTATCAGCCGTTTCAGAACCTGGCTGCGAAGGACATAGCCTACGCTGTCAGCTGCGTAGTCAGGATCGAATCCCTCCTGCAGCGAGAAGACGGTTTCTCCGTGCCGCAACCCAAATTGCGCAGCAACGACTTTTCCTTGTAATTCGAGCACCCAAAACTCCAGCCGCTGGCGCGCGAGCAGAAGTCGTGCCAGCTCTGCATAAAATCGACGGCGAGCTGGAACATGCAACGTACCCGGCAAACCTCGCAGTTTCCAATGCTTAGCGTGCAACTCGTAAAGTGCTGCCAGAAGAGAATCGACTTCAACCTCTTCTTTACACTTGCGAATTTGAACCTGATATTTCTTCTCCAACCGCCGGGTTCGTAACCCAATCTTGCCTCGCTCTTTGCTGGAAATCTTTTTTAGGTGAGCTCCCCAACTCTCTTCTAGTTCCACGACTGTTTGCGGCCGGGTCGATGTAAGGCATGGCCATTTTCGCCGGCGCAAGTCCTGCAAGATTGCGGCGCCCATCGCAGAACAATTCGGCAAAGTATTTAATTCGCAAATATCCCACAGCGCGGCGTTCGTTTGCATCCAGTCCAACAGATTTTGAGCGACTGCCCGCTCCCAACCGAGGCGCACAGGCAGGTCGAGATTGTCCGAATCATGGGTACCATCCCCCAGAAGGCGCAACAAGCGTAACGGGAGAAAAAATCCGCGCTGAACGGCAACCGCCATCGCTGCCAGCCCCACAAGTGCGGAATTGGCATCGCGAAAGGCGAGCACGAGTAACTGGTCATTGGAGCCAAAGGCCCGCCACCAGGTCACGAGCCACTCATACGTGGAAAATGTGGTGGAGTACGGATACTCAGCCAGCAAAGTGTCCCAGTCTGTTCGCAGGGGAGCGAGACTCTCGAGACTTTCATGAAGGCTGATTGTAAGGTTCTGGTCCGGAGCCATCTCTATCGTCTATCCCAGTGTTCCAGCAAGGTTCCCGCGGCTTCTGCCAGAGCCGATCAAAAATCCTATCATCCTCCGATCATCCTCCGAAGATCGTCCAAACCAGCTTAGAGGATTCCAAAACCCAGATTTTCGCCGATTGACGATGGCGCCACCAGGGTTGTTGGAACTCCGGGTCTGCGACTCCCTCTACGAAGACGTGAAGCTTCGGATCGTGCCTCGTGACCTTCCTCCAGATAATTCCAGCTCGCCGGGTGTGGTAGTTCGAGGTCACGACGATGACCGACTGCCAATGGTGATCCTGAATGCAGGAGCTGAGAGCGGTGACCTCCTGCAACGTGGAGTCCACTCCCGCAGGCATCTCACAAAATTCGATGCGGGAGGCCAGATCGACGCCGTAATTGCGTTCCAGATAAGCGCGTGCAACCGGCGGGATCGATTGGCCCCAGTACGACTCTTTCGGAACGCTGAGCAGGGCCTTATCGGCGACGCCCCGCTGCAACAGGTTGATGGCTCCCGCGATGCGAGCTTTCTCCGCTACAATCGAGCCCTGCAGCACGATTGCTGCATTCACCCGTGCAGGCAGAGGGCCGTCCGCGATCAGGATATTGCCGCCAAATTGGAGCAAACCGAGAAGAATGACCACCGCCGCAACCAGCAGCCAGCGAAGTATGCGGAACAAGGGCGTAGCCTGCGATGGCATGCAAGGGGCTCCGCAAGTACCCATATAATGCTGATGATGAACGCAGAGAGTACGAGCGGCATGGTGATTCTAGCACGCGCCCCGCCGGTTATCTGGACACCGGCTGCACTTTGTGCCAACCTAAAAGCAAAGGCCGCTGATCGCCCTTCAGAAAGCGTTTGCGCCGCCCTGCCAGAGACTGGACCCAAGTGCAATGAGTCTGAA
>JBAVZU010000326.1:0-9285 GCA_049588915.1 Candidatus Sulfotelmatobacter sp. | reverse complement strand
GGCCCATGGTGTGCTTCGTCAACGTCGAAAGCGTCGACCGCATCATCTACTCCATCTTCCACAGATTCAACCTGGAGTGGAAAACCCGCACCCTCAACCTATTTACACAAGCAGCTTGACGTCACCCCTGCTAACTGCTTTCTTGACTTCGCTTCTCTTGCCGCCGGATAATAACAGGTTCTTTTGTCATCATTTTACGAACAAGCAGTCATAAAGGGGCGATTCGTGGCTTCAGCAGCCAGTTCTACGGCTCCGGTTGCAGCAAAGCGAGTGGAGCAAGGCGTGGCTCCATTGCGCGCCGGGCCGGGTACGTCGTTTCTCTTGCGCCGCCTACATTCGCTCTCCGGCATCGTGCCCGTGGGCGCGTTTCTTTTCGAGCATATTCTGGTTTCGAACTCAACGGCGATCAGCGGACCGGACGCTTACGCCCGACAAGTGAGCTTTCTGGGCAATCTTCCACTGGTTTTCTTTCTCGAACTATTCGGGATCTGGCTGCCGATCGCGTTCCACGGGCTCTACGGTTTCTATATCTGGTACCGCGGCGACGGAAATACGGTCGCATATCCCTGGACAGGAAATTGGATGTACACCCTGCAGCGCTGGACCGGCGGCATCGCATTCGTCTACATCATCTGGCACACGTATACGATGCGTTTTACAGGAACCGACCTGCATGCTTATCCCAACGCTTCGTTCGGCAAAGTGCAGGCGGAATTGATGAACCCCGTACTGCTCGCTTTTTACGTTGTGGGATTGATCGCCGCCTGCTGGCACTTTGCCTATGGCGTTTGGTTGTTCTGCGCCAAGTGGGGCATCACCTCGGGCGAAAAAGCGCGGCAGAGATTTCTGGCCGTGTGCATGGGATTGTTCGCGGTGATGACGCTTGTGGGTCTTGTGAGTTTGTACACCTTCCGGGCTCGATTCCCGCAGCCCGTCGCGGAACCCGGCGCTACGGCGACTCAATCCAACCCCTCAACGAACCATATTACCGCGACCAAGGGCACGGCAACTCACGGAAAGATGGTGGAGTGAAGATGGCAGCAGCTCCCAAAATCATTGTGATCGGAGGCGGCCTCGCCGGGCTGTCTGCCGTAATCAAGATCGCCGAGATGGGCGCAACTGTCGATCTGTTCTCCATCGTTCCGGTAAAGCGTTCGCATTCAGTGTGCGCGCAGGGAGGCATCAACGCCGCCAAGAATCTGAAGGGCGAGGGCGATTCGACTTGGATTCATTTCGACGACACGGTTTACGGCGGTGATTTTCTGGCCAACCAGCCGCCAGTCAAAAACATGTGCGAAGCGGCGCCCGGCATCATCGATCTGCTCGACCGCATGGGCGTTCCATTCAACCGGACTCCCGAAGGCTTGCTCGATTTCCGTCGCTTCGGGGGAACGTTATATAACCGCACTGCTTTCGCTGGTGCGACGACTGGCCAGCAACTTCTTTATGCGCTCGACGAGCAAGTCCGGCGTTATGAATCCGAAGGCAAAGTCAAGAAGTACGAGCACTGGGAGTTTCTCTCGGCCGTGCTCGACGGAAACCGCGTCTGCCGCGGCATCTGCGCCATGGATTTGCGCAGCATGGAAGTGCGTACCTTTCCCGCCGACGCGATCATCATCGCCACCGGCGGCATCGGCGCCATCTTCGGCAAGTCGACCAACTCGGTGGTATGCACTGGGTCGGCTCAATCCGCGCTCTATCAACAGGGATGCTATTACGCCAACGGTGAGTTCATCCAGGTACATCCTACGTCGATCCCCGGCAACGACAAGCTGCGGCTGATGTCGGAATCAGCGCGCGGCGAGGGCGGGCGCGTCTGGGTCCCGAAGACCCCGGGCGACAAAAGAGAGCCGAAGGCGATCCCGGAAAAAGATCGCTGGTACTTCCTGGAAGAGTGGTATCCGAAGTATGGCAACCTTGTTCCACGCGATGTGGCGACGCGTGCGATCTTCAAAGTTGTATATGAGAATCACCTCGGCATCGATGGCAAGCCGATGGTCTATCTCGACCTGACACACATCGACCGCAAGATTCTCGACCGCAAGCTGGAAGGGATCCTCGAAATCTACGAGAAGTTTGTGGGCGACGATCCGCGTGACACGCCGATGAAGATTTTCCCCGGGATGCATTACACCATGGGCGGCTTGTGGATCGATTTCCAGCAGGCCACCAACATTCCCGGTGTTTTCGCCGCTGGCGAGTGCGAATATCAGTATCACGGCGCAAATCGACTGGGTGCGAATTCTCTCGTGTCTTGCATCTACGGCGGCGGCATTGCCGGACCGAATGCCGTGAAGTATGCGCGCGGGTTGCAAGCGCCGTCCGAGGCGAACGGTTTTTTCGAAGCCGAGAAGAAAAAGCAGGAAGAGAACAATTCCCTGCTCATGAACAATACAGGCACGGAGAATCCGTTCCGCCTGTGGCAAGAGCTCGGCGAGCTGATGACCAAGGACTGCACGGTCATACGCCATAACAAGAATCTGCAGCAGGCAGATGCGAAGTTGGTGGAGTTGCTGGAGCGCTTCCGCAAAGTAAATCTTAACGACCGGACGCAGTGGGCGAACACCAGTGTGATCTTCACACGCCAGCTCTATAACATGCTCCAGCTGGCCAGAGTGATCGCTCAGGGAGCGTGCATACGCGACGAATCGCGCGGCGCGCACTACAAACCGGACTTCCCCGTGCGCGACGATAAGAATTTTCTGAAGACCACGAAAGCGTATTTCGCTCCAGATGCGGACGAGCCGAAGTTTGAGTTCGAGCCGGTGGATGTGTCGCTGATTCCGCCGCGGCCGAGGAAGTATGACGCGGTGAAGTGAGGCGCTTTGAGCATCACGTGGTGGGTGGGTATTCGCGGCGTAGTGAGGAAGCTGGTCTTGGCAGTCCTGCTCGTTACTCTGCAAACGGCATTCGCACAGCAGTCGATTACGAACCAGGAAAAAACCGCGGAAGATGTTGTCGCAAAATTAGTTGCAGAGATCCGCAAGCAGGGTCGGCTTCCAGAGTTGCGCCGGATTCGCGATCGATATTTGCGGCCGGACGTTTGTCAGCGCGGAGCGCAAGGCCACAAGTCGCCAGGGCGAAGTACAGGGATCGGGCCGCCGGAAAAAGTCGGAATGTTGTCGGTATTCTGGTATTCGACGCCCGACCCTAATCGGCCGCCGCCGGAGTTCTTAGATTGGATAAAAGGGCCAGCGCCACAATATGAGCAGCCTCACCGTTTCTCTGTAGGTGTTTGCCTCTTCAGTAACCCGGAGCAGCCGGAGGCTCGATACTGGATCGAAGTTGGGACCTATATGAGTACCGTCAAATCCATCATTAACGTCCCCACATGGGATTAATTGAAGGGCTAACAGCTGATGCCTAATTCGAAATCCGTCATCATCAAGATCAAGCGCCAGAACACTCCCTCTTCCAAATCCTATTGGGAAGAATTCGACCTCGCCTGGCATCCCGGCATGAACGTAATTTCCTGCCTGATGGAAATTGCCGCCAACCCGGTTACTCGCGACGGCAAAGCGACCACGCCCATCACTTATGACTCCAACTGCCTGGAAGAGGTCTGCGGCTCCTGCGCCATGCTGATCAACGGACGCGCCCGCATGGCCTGCTCGGCGCTGATCGACAATCTTGAACAGCCGGTTAGACTTGAGCCCTTCTCTAAGTTTCCTATCGTTCGCGATCTGGCTACCGACCGCAGCGTCATTTTTGAGAATCTGAAAATTGTCAAAGCCTGGATTCCGATCGACGGTACTTACGATCTTGGTCCTGGCCCGCGCATGACGCCAGAAGAGCAAGAACAGGCTTACCCACTTTCCCGCTGCATCTCATGTACGTGCTGCATGGAGGCGTGCCCACAATTCAACGAAGAAACGGGCTTCGTGGGCGCAGCCACCATTGCGCAAGTGCGCCTCTTCAACACCCATCCCACGGGCAAAGAGCTGAAGCGCGATCGTTTGGCGGCGCTGATGGGCGATGGCGGCATTCAGGAATGCGGCTACGCGCAGAACTGCGTCGAGGTATGCCCGAAGGATATCCCGCTGACCCGCTCCATTTCAGAAGTAGGCGGCGCGGTGATGAAACAGGCCTTGGGAGACCTTTTCCGGCGCTGATCTTTACATTTCTTGAGAATTATAGTCAGCCCATTACTCAGGTCAGCGAGATTCTTATTTCCTCCTAATGTGATTTGCAGGTCATTAGGGACACGGTCGTCGATAACCTTTTCCGGCGCTGATTTTTGTCACTTCCGGCACAACAAAGGAATTCAGTTCTGTATCCAATGTGCGCTAACTCGCTGCCACACGGGCAGATGGATTCGCCAGGGATGCGCCCGCCGGAATGGCTTTTGGCGTGCTTCCATAGGATTGATGAGCGTCGCTTCGGGGTGCAAGCGTAACCAGTGGTAACCAGCGTAAAAGATGTGACCCCGGTAGTTCCCGCGCTGGCGCTTTGGGAAGAAGGGTTGGTCCACTTGACAGTATGGCTTAGAATGTCCGGGCAGGTGCAGGGGAATCCCGGCAGCCGGCTACGAGATTCAATCTTGAGATTAAGAATACAGCGACAACTGATTCTGCTGATGCTGGCATGCTTTTGCAGCCCGCTATTTGCCGCGACCGCGACCATCATGCATAAGCCCGTCCACCACGCGCGCCGCCGGCTGCACTGGATGCGGTGGAACCCCATGTTCCGTCCGTCGCACGAATCTCTTTTGCTGCAGAACGCCGAAGTGGACCGACTGGAATTACCGCGCATACAGGATGACGACGAGCTCGAAGCCCTGAAGGCTAGCGGCGCGTTGCAGGAAATCGTCGCCGGTGAGACGCTGCGCTTCGATCCGCGCCTGGATCCTTCGCGGCGCTTTTGCCGGCCCTGGACGCGTGATTTCGTCGAAGACATTTCGCAAGCGTACTATCACCGCTTTCACGAGCAGATTCAGGTGAACTCGGCCGTGCGCACGGTCAAGGTCCAGAAAAAACTTCGCCGGCACAATCGCAATGCGGCACCAGCTGACGGTGACACCGCTTCCTCGCATCTCGCCGGGTTAACTGTTGACCTCCAACGTCGCGGAATGACTCAGGCACAGATTCACTGGATGGAGCAATATCTTTTCTACATGAAGGCTCTCGGCCTGGTTGAACCCGAAGAGGAGCGTCACCAGTGGGTCTTTCACATCATGGTGTCGGGACGCTACGCCGATTGGCGCGAAACTCAGGATATCGTCCCCATGGAACGCCCGGAGCCCGCTGCGGTTACCGCCGACAGCCGAACTCAATAGTCAGATCGTGTACTGTGCTTCGCCGTTGCCGAACGACCAGTTCTCCCACGCAACCTCTACCAGATTAATCATCAGGTCCTGCGGTCGCAGGCCGGGCTTCTCTGACAGAATTTTGCTCATGCGTTCATACAGTTTCTTCTTTTGCCCCGGTTTGCGTCCTGCTGAAAGCGTGATTTGTATGAGAACAAAGTCGTCGCTCCGCTCGATTCCTAGGTACGACGGGTCGTAAATCAAACCATCCGGGCCATATTCGGTGACAACCTGAAAGCGATCGTGCGGCGGAATCTCGATAGCCTCCACCATTGCACGGTGCACCCCGTCAGCCAGAGCCTTCTTATATTCCGCTGTTTTTCCCTCGCGCAAAGAAATTCGAACCAGGGGCATTCATCCCTCCGAAGAAATAAAAGAGTCAACCACGTCTACCGAATGGATGATTCTCTCTGCGGCACGATTCACGGAGCGGATGTACTCTAGCCCCGTGCTCTAATAGATTGATGATCGTCATGATGGCGGGCCTACCCGGTACCGGCAAAACTACTCTTGCCCGCGAACTGGCTGCCCGCAGCGCTGGGCGCGTGCTCAGCAAGGACGAAGTCCGCCACGCGCTTTTTCTGCCTGACGAAATCGAATACACTTCCCGGCAGGATGACTTCTGTCTGGAAGTCATGCTTCGAATCGCCGGCTACCTATTGCAACGGAATCCTGACCGCATGATTTTTCTGGACGGCCGCCCATTCTCGCGCCGCTACCAGATAGACAACGTATTGAGCGCCGCTGCTTCCCTTCATCAAAGCTGGCGCATTCTCGAGTGCGTGTGCTCTGAAGAAATCTGTAAACGGCGACTGGAAGATCAATCTCTTGGCGCACACCCTGCTGGAAACCGCGATTTCAAACTCTTTCTCGAAGTGAAATCAAGATTCGAAGCCATCCTGCAGCCAAAGGCTGTGATCGATACCAGCCAGCCACTCGAAACGTGTGTGGAGCAGGCGCTTGCAGCTCTCCGTTGAATTGCTTTCTATTGGCATGCCTCCCCCTATAGAATTGCTGATTGTTAATTGATGCCTGTTGATTGTTGCTTAAGCTTTGACGGCTGGCTTTTCGGTCATCAATCAAGAATTATCCATCAACAATTCGTTTTGTTCCCTCCCTATGACTCATTTCCGACTTGTTCTGCTCTCATGCTTGCTTTCGGCTACATGTTCCAGCGTGGCCCAAACTTCAAACCGATCCGGGCCCACCGTCAGCGCCAGGGCACAGGAGATTCAACAGTCCGCCATCGTCATCGACACGCACGCCGATACGCCGCAGCGCTTTCTGGACGAGGGCTTCGACATCGGTTCAAACGATCCGAATGACGTTGGTCATATCAGCCTTGACAAAGCTCGTCGCGGAAATCTCGGTGCGGAATTTTTCTCCATCTGGGTCGATCCCGAGACGAATCAAGGTCACTTTGCGCGACATACATTCGACCTCATTGATTCCGTCTATGAACAAGCGGCGCATCATCCTGATCGTATGATGATGGCTTTCTCCGTGGCGGATATTGAGCGTGCACACAGGGAGCATAAACTCGCAGCGCTGATGGGTATCGAAGGCGGGCACTCCATCGAAAATGACATGCACATGCTGCGCGACTACTATCGCCTCGGCGTACGCTACATGACGCTATCGTGGTCGAATACGAATGAGTGGGCGGATTCTTCCGGCGACATTAACGACCCGAAGATTCAGCACCACAACGGCCTCACCGATTTCGGCAAGCAGGTGGTGTTGGAGATGAACCGACTGGGCATGATCGTGGACATTTCTCACGTCTCTGACAAAACCTTCTGGGATGCCATCGCGATTACGAAAGCTCCAGTGATCGCCTCGCACTCGTCGGCAAGGGCACTGGTGAACGCGCCTCGTGATATGGCAGACGACATGCTACGTGCAGTGGCCAAGAATGGGGGCGTGGTAGACGTTAATTTTTTCTCCGGTTTCCTCGACGAGGACTATCGCAAAGCCGCGGAGGCGCAGGCCAAGGACCAGGCCGCCGCGATTCAGAAATATACCGACTCGCTGAAAGCACAGGGCAAACCAGTCAGCTACATCGAAGTCGACCGCATCGAGCGCGAGTGGATGGCCAAGATTCCACGCCCGCAGTTCAAAGTCCTCATCGACCATATCGATCACATCGCCAAAGTCGCGGGCATAGACCACGTTGGCCTAGGCTCCGACTTTGATGGAGTCAGCGGCGCCACTCCCGAGGGCATGAACTCCGCGGCTGACCTGCCGAAAATCACCCAGGCCCTGCTCGATCGTGGATACAGTGCGGACGACATCAAAAAAATTCTGGGGGGCAATGTTCTCCGCGTCTTCCGCCAGGTGGAGAGCGTCAACCGCGAACTGCAGTCTCGCCCAAATTGAGATTGCCTGTCGTACAATATTGGGTCGCAGTCAGCATTATTATTTGCAAGTTAGGAGTCGTCATGCGTCATTTTTTAGTAATCGTGGTCCTATTGTGTCTCGCCGCAATAGGATCTTCGGCGCAATCAGCCACTGGGTCGCAGTCAACTCCGGCCAAGCCGCCGGTCCACCACGCGGCCACTGGTCAGCCAACAGCCGTTATTGAAACGAGTGTAGGCAACCTGACTTGCACGCTGTTTCCCGACAAAGCACCTATCGGAGTGGAGAACTTCATCGGTCTAGCCACCGGAACTAAAGATTGGAAAACGGTGAAAGGAGTCACCAAGCACGGAGTTCCGCTTTACGACGGCACTATTTTTCATCGCGTGATTCCCGGCTTCATGATTCAAGGTGGCGATCCTGCAGGCGATGGCACGGGCGATCCAGGATACAAGTTTAAGAACGAGGTTTCCTCCGACCTGACGTTCGATAAGCCTGGACGTCTGGCTTACGCCAATGCCGGGCCCAATACGAACGGCTCGCAGTTCTTCATTACTGAAGTAGCCACGCCGCATCTTAATGGGAGCTATACGATTTTTGGCCAGTGCGATGACGCGACTGTCGTCCTCGTTAAACAGATTGCGCACATGGCCACCGACCCGCAAAACGATCGTCCCTTCCGTCCGGTGAAGATCGTTCATATCAAGATTGTTCGCGGCGGGGCTGCGCCAGCCACAGCGAAGAAGCCCGCAGCCAGCACGACCAAGACGCCGACCAGTTCGAACTGATAAACAGCATCAGGAATGACGAACGACCACGAACTGTTTCCCAACGACAATTCTGAAAGGACTCTATGACTCGCCAACCCGGACTTTACGCCACATTTGAAACCAGCGAAGGCAACATCGTCTGCCGCTTCTTCGAAAAAGACGCCCCCAAAACCGTAGCTAACTTTGTGGAGCTTGCTGAAGGCGAGCGCGAGTGGACTCATCCCTCGACCCGCAAGAAATCCAAAGACCGCCTCTATGACGGAACAATTTTTCATCGTGTAATTCCGGACTTCATGATCCAGGGCGGCGATCCGCAAGGCACGGGGATGGGCGGTCCCGGATATCAGTTCGAGGATGAGACCAAGGGGTCACCGCACAAGCTCGACAAGCCAGGCTTATTAGCTATGGCGAATGCCGGGCCCAACACCAATGGTTCGCAGTTCTTCATCACGGTCGCGCCCACGACGTGGCTGACCGGCAAGCACACGATTTTCGGTGAAGTCATCGAAGGTCAAGATGTCGTGAAAAAAATTTCCGAGGTTCCACGTGGGCGACAGGATAAGCCGAATAAAGATGTGGTTCTGAAGAAGGTGACGATCGAGAAAGTGTGATTGATCGGAGTCAGCGATAGTGACTCAATTCGAAATCTTCCACCACAAAGGCCACAATGTCACCGGAAGAAAACCTTACCAAAAAGACTTCGTGAAACTCAGTGTTCTTTGTGGTCCATTGACTTTACCGCTTCGGCCGGTGACGTAACTTTGATTGTGTAAAAAGCAAGAGGGTGTAAGTTGGCTTTGCCTAGCAAGCAAAAGCCGTCCCGAAAGGAGACCTACACCCAATGGCGAAGAT
>JBAVZU010000325.1:0-5063 GCA_049588915.1 Candidatus Sulfotelmatobacter sp. | reverse complement strand
ATGCAGCGGCACTAACCCGCGCCAAGTGCAGGCAATTGCTGACGAAGTTGAACTGCGATTGAAAAAGGCAGGATTGCAGCCGGCGCACGTGGAAGGTTACAAACAGGCGGAGTGGATTCTTGTCGATTATGTCGACTTCGTGGTGCACGTCTTTTCCGAGAAAGCGCGCAAGTTCTACGATCTCGAGCGACTGTGGAAAACGGCCAAGCGGCTTGAACCTTCTGAATTGAGCGCGGTGCCGAAGCGGAAGTCGGCGTTGAAAACGGCAAAGAAGTTAAAGACGCTGAACATGACTGCGCCGCGCAAGCCTGCAGCGGTGACCGGCGCCCGTCGCAAGAAGGCATAGCTAACTTCGCTTGTTTGTCTGGCGTGAATAGTCTTTGTCTAACGTGAATCTCAAGGTTGCGTGGATCGGGAAAACGAAAGAGCCGGCGATCCAGTCGCTGACAAACGACTATCTGAAAAGAATTGCGCACCATGCGACGGTCGAGGGACTTGCGCTGCGAGATGAAGGTGCATTGCTGCAACTGTGTGGACGGGCGGCATTGTCCAAGGGTGGGAAGGCCGCAAGCCGCAAGTCGACTTTGGTTCTGATGGATTCCCGGGGCAAGCAGTTTTCGTCAGAAGAGTTCGCGCGTTTTATAGGAAACCATCAGGAACAAAATCCGCTGCCACTGGTGTTTGGGGTGGGGCCAGCCGACGGGTTCAGCGAAGCTAGTCTCGATGCTGCCCAGCACATAGTCTCCTTGGGCAGGATGACGTTGGCACATGAACTGGCTCGCGTTGTCCTGCTGGAGCAGGTTTACCGTGCGTTGACAATCTTGAAGGGGCATCCTTACCATTTTGGGCACTGAGCAATTCCGAAATGGGAAATCTGAACCTTTGTGAGTTGATCTCAACATTGTGAGTTGATCTTATTGGTACACATCCTAGACTTGCGATGCTAGACTTTCGAGGTACGACAACGTCGACTGGCTCACGCAATTAAATTAGGAAGAGGATTCGGGGAGTGGATTAATGAAAGATGTGATGGAACTGTTGCGGGCGAAAGAGCAAGAGTTGGTGAAAGTGAAGCGGCAGGTAGAAGCTCTGCGGGTCGCAGCGCCTTTGTTGGGCTCGGACGAGGATCAGCATGCGTCGGCTGTTCCGACTAATAACAGGTCGGCGCGGGCCGGAGGAGACGCGGGCTAGTGATTGACGAGACCGCGACTAGGAGTTTTTGCAGTCACGGTTGATTTTGGGGAGTGGTAACCAAAATATTCAAGATCTCTCGAGCAAGCTCGTTCGCCGGCTGGCCCTCCATGTTCGTTAGTACCACCACGCCCGCGCGGCGCTCCGGCGCGATCACAAAGGCGGTGCTGGTGCCTTGCTGGCCGCCAGTGTGCCCCACGCCCGCGACCTTGTGTTCGTTTTCTTCCTCCTTGCCCCAGCCCCAGCCGAGGGCGTAAGGGTCTTTCGAACCGTCGGAAGGCTTCAGGGGAGTCCACATGACATCACGCGTGGTGCGGCGTATCAACTTGTCATTTAGGATTGCCACTTCGAATCTGGCCATGTCTTCGGCTGAAGAGAGCCAGCCACCTCCGGGAATTTTGTAGCTCGAGTCCAAGAAGTCGGCGTTGCGCACGGCCCCGGAATTGGTCTTTTCATAGAAGCGAGTGCGGTAAGGGATAATCGCGAAGCGATCGTCGGCCTGGGTCTGTTCCATCTTTGCCGGAATAAAAATATCTTGGCGCATGAAGTCGACGTACTTCCTGCCTGACGCGCCTTCAATCACGCAGCCGACCAGCGTGTACCCCTGAGTCGAGTAGTGAAACGATGTTCCGGGCTGCGCCACCAGCGGATCATCTTTGAAAAAATCCAGGCCAGCCTGAATGGGGTCGTTGAAGTGTTTCGTGTTGCCGACTTCGGGGTCATCCTGCGAACTGGACTTGTAATGGCGAATTCCGGCCAGATGTCCGAGAACCTGTCGAGTCGAGATTGGCTGCGGCTTTTTAGGGAATGCGGGACAATATTTTTGCACCGGAGCATCAAGATCGAGCTGACCGCGCTCCCAGAGCTCCATGGCAGCCGTGGCGGTCAACGATTTGGAAATAGAGGCCAGGCGAAAAAGCGTGTGTTCGCTGGCCGGAACATTGTTTTCGAGATCCGCGAAGCCGAAGCCCGCGGCCCATTCATATTCGCCGTCTTCCACCACGGCCACGGAGAGACCGGGCACGTGAGTTGAAGCCATGAATTTGGAGACAGCAGCATCGATTTCTTTCAGCTTTTCCGAAGAAAGTTTGGACTCCTGCGCCGCTCCCAGCGTTAAAGCCGCTGAACAAAGTGCAACGAGAACCCAGAGATGGACCTTATTGAAATAGCGCGGGCGAGAGAATTGCTGCGCAATGAAAGTCATTATGGCTTTTCGAAAAAACGAGAATCCATTGTAGACGGCGGGAAGCGACTCAATACAAATTCAGGGCATATTATTGTGTAACGGTGGCTTGATAACTAACCGTTTGCCACTGGCCGTTGCGGCGTACCCAGACGCGAGTATAGCGATAGGGGCCGCTGAAATCTTCACCGAGTTGGTGACCCCTAACCTCGGCGCGGGCAGTCACGATAGCGGTATCGCCATAGACTCGCACGACCATATCCGTGATGTTCATGGCTTCGTAGCGGAGTTGGCCGCTTCGGCGGGCGGAGATCGTCTCCTGTTTGGTCGTGACCTGGCCGAGCGGAGTAATTGCGACGTAGTCCTCGGAGAGGATGCGCAAGGAAAAATCAGAGTCACGGCGAAGGCTGGCTTCCTTGGATTGACGCTCCATGTCAACGATCTGGCGAATGATTTCCTGATCGGCGGATTCGAAGCCTTGTCTGGGGTGAACTGAGACGTGTTGAGCTGAAAATGCAGGCAAGGGTAAGAGCACACAAAACAGAAACACTGCACATTTGTTGATCACGAACGAGACCTCCGCAGCTTGCCACGGGATAGAGATCTGCTTGCAGCCGGATACGGGGAGTTGGATGCTTCAGTTCTGTGGAAAGTTCACTTTTTCATCACCAGCGCCAAAGAGGCCCATGAAGTTTATTCCTACGGATCTCCTTCGTGTAACTCCTACTCTTCTGGCGAAGTCAGGACTCTAACTGTTGCTTCTAGAAAACCCTATCAAGCTTTCTAGTAGAATCAGTGATCCTGCAATTATGGCTGACGTACGGCGAGGACTGATCATTGTCAATACCGGTCCCGGCAAAGGCAAGACCACCGCGGCCATGGGGACAGCATTGCGTGCCGTGGGCCAAGGTATGCGAGTCTTAATGCTGCAGTTTTTGAAAGGCTCCTGGCATTACGGGGAGCTGGATGCGGTGCAGGCCTTTGGCGACAAATTCGTGATGAAGCAGATGGGACGCGGCTTTGTGAAGGTGGGGACGGAGAAGCCCGACCCGGAAGATGTAAAGATGGTGCAGGAAGCGTGGGCGGAGGCCGAGAAAGCAATCCAGTCGGGCGACTGGGATTTGGTCGTGCTGGATGAGATTAACTACGCCATCAGTTACGGCATGCTGGACGCGGCGAAGGTGGTCGAGAGCCTCAAGAAGAAGCCGGAAATGGTTCATGTCATCTTGACGGGAAGGAATGCGCACCCCACAATTGTCGAGGCCGCCGACACGGTAACAGAGATGCGGCAGGTGAAGCACGCGTACGAGAAGGGCGTTATGGCGCAGAGGGGAATAGAGTACTGACATTGAGTAATTTAGTAATCGGGTAATTGGGCCATTTTCAATTAGCAAATTACAAAATCGCCAATCACTAAATTCTTATGGCTTGGTTCAAACGAGAATCCGGAGAGCTCGACAATTCGGGCAAAAAGACAGTCCGCACCGAAGGCTTGTGGGTGAAGTGCGAGAGCTGCCGCCAGATTATTTGGAAAAAAGATCTGGAAGAGAATCTGAACGTTTGCCCGAAGTGCGAAAAGCATTTTCGCATCGACGCCCGTAGCAGGCTGGCGTTGTTGCTGGATGAAAATCAGTATGAGACGTTCGACGGAAACTTGTCGTCGACCGATCCCCTGAAGTTTGTGGATTTGAAAACTTACTCGTCGCGGCTGCGCCAGGCGCAGCACGACACCGGTCTGAAAGATGCGGTAATCAATGCTCAAGGCAAATTGCTGGGACGGCCGGTGGTTGCGAGCGTGATGGAATACGCGTTCATCGGCGGCAGCATGGGCGCGGTGGTCGGCGAGATGATTACACGGGCAGTCGAACGCGCGTTGCATTCCAAGACGCCGCTGATTATTGTTTCTGCCTCGGGTGGCGCGCGCATGATGGAGGGAGTGGTCAGCTTGATGCAGTTGGCCAAAATATCGGCGGCGCTAGCCCGCCTGGACCGGGCAAAAGTCCCGTACATATCGGTTCTCACAGACCCGACCACGGGTGGCGTTACCGCATCATTCGCCATGCTCGGTGATTTGAACATTGCTGAGCCAGGTGCGCTGATCGGATTTGCGGGACCACGCGTAATTGAGCAGACGATCCGGCAGAAACTGCCAGCAGGTTTTCAGCGCAGCGAATTTCTACTTCAGCACGGCATGCTGGATGCAGTGGTCGCTCGCAAGCAGCTGAAACCTTACATTGGGCGAGCGTTGGATTTCATGATGGCGTGAGGTTGGCTGTCAGCTCTCAGCTTTCAGCCATCAGCAAGAGCATGCCGCGATGCAAAAACGTCATGTTCTGGCGCTTCGAATCTTCTTCTGCTGCTTGATAATCTTAAGTAGAAGCTTGGACCTTACGACTGAATCTTCATCTCCCTTATGTCTTATGAGGCCGCGGTATCCCGTATGTTCGCGCTCGGCCATGAATTGGCGAACACGCCGTCGCACAAGTTCGATCTGGCGCACATGCGCGTACTTCTGGAAAAGATGGATCATCCGGAGCGGCGCTTCCCGAGCGTGTTGATCGCCGGTACGAATGGGAAAGGCTCAACAGCGGCGACGCTGGCGTCGATCCTGAAAGCCTCGGGCTTGGAGACCGGGTTGTATACGTCGCCGCATTTGATGCGGATCAATGAGCGTATCCAATTAAACGGC
>JBAVZU010000324.1:0-9249 GCA_049588915.1 Candidatus Sulfotelmatobacter sp. | reverse complement strand
GCACTGTCGTCGCGAAGATTCCTTGTCATTCCGAGCGAAGCGAGGAACCTGCTGTTCGCCGTCAGCACCCGATCGAGCTTGCTCCATTTTTTCGCGTTCTTTGCGAAAGAGTGGGTAAATCAGGCCTAAAATAGTATATCAACCCTCGCAATTCACGGCGTCCACGCGGGCACCACGTCCACTACTTCACGACCTTCCCCCGCTTCCGTTCCGCCACCCACTTCGGCTCGCCCTTACGAGCAGCTTTTTCCGCCGGAACCTTTCCCGCCAGAAACCCCGCCCAGCGCATTTCTCTCGCAGGATCCTCCCCGGTCACCGCCATCTTCACGGCCATCTCCGCCACCGCATTTACAATCCAATCAAAATTCTCCTGCCCCACCGAAGTAATTTCCGCGTCCGGCGCCGGATTCAGAAAATCGATCGCATATGGCACCCCGCCCTCCACCGCAAACTCCAAGGTGTTCAGGTCGTAACCGAGCACCCGGCACAACGTCAGCGCATCCTTCTCCATGCGCTCCTTCAGCGCCGCCGACGAAGGTGGCGGATTTCCCTTCACATACCGTTCGTGAAACGGTGCCCGCGGATCGTATTTCATGATGTGCACTTTTTCCTGCCCCACTGCATAGCACCGGTAATACTCTTCGAACACCACGCCGTGCTGCAACGTCATGCATAGATCGCCGGTCTGGTTGTAATGCTGGAAGAATTCCTCCGGCGAATGCACGTGATAAACGTGCTTCCATCCGCCCCCGGAATAGGGCTTCAGAAACGCAGGAAAGCCGACATAATCAAAAATCTCTTGCCAGTTCAGCGGATAGATCAAGTTCCGCATCGACCGGTCCGTCGTTCCCTCGGGATGCTTGTTATGCGGCAGAATCACCGTCGGCGGAATCGCCACGCCTAACTTTTGAGCGAGTGCGTAATTAAAGAACTTGTCATCGGCCGTCCACCAGAATGGATTATTCACCACGATCGTCCCGTGCAGCGCTGCGTTCTTCAAATAAGCGCGATAAAACGGAATATCCTGCGAAATCCGGTCGATGATCACGTCATATTTCTTGGGCTCATCCATCCGCACTCCGCCCACCTTCACAAACTCCGCCGTCACATCGTCAACTTTCATGGCGTTGACTTTCTCAACCAATGCCGGCGGAAACGTATTCTCCATGCCAAACAAAATCCCGATCTTCTTCTTCACAGATTCATCTCCAGATAAAGTTTGTCGTCCTGAGCGAAGTAACTGCATTGCGAAGCGAAGCACTTACGCAGTCGAAGGATCCCTATGGTCGCTCGCGGCCAATCTGCCGCTAAAAATACTTCCCCGCCATCCTCAACCACAACGGCCAATCATGTTTCGAATTATCGCCATAAATATCCAGCCAGTGCGGCACTGCCTTGCCATTCAGGATCGCCGAAAACTTCACATTCTGATCCAAACAAATATCCCAATCCGCCGACCCCAGCACAATCCTCATCTGCCGGTAGCGGCTCAAAAACCAATTGTCGTTCTGATTCGGCAGATAATCTGTCGGACAATTGAAATAGCAATCGTCGTCATAATATCCATCCAGAAATTGATGAATATCAAACGCTCCGCTCATGCTCACGCAGTGGGTCACCACATCCGGATGCTTCAGGGCAAAATTCACGGCGTGGTAAGCGCCAAAGCTGCACCCCGTCACCGCTAGCCGGGGCGTCTGATTCTTCCCCCGGATAAAGGGGAGCAGTTCATGCAGAAGATAGCGCTCGTACTGCAAATGGCGCATTACCCGCACTTTGGGATGCACGCCCCGGTTGTACCAGCTCTCGAGATCAACGGCGTCCGTGCAGAATACCTGCAATTCGCCCCGCTCGATCTTCGCACCCAACGTCCCGATCATTCCCCGGTCTTCATACTCGAAGAATTTCCCCATGGAAGTGGGGAACACCAGCAGCGGTGTGCCGGCATGTCCAAAAACCAGAACCTCCATATCCCGATTCAACTCCTGGCTATATCCCTTGTAATATTCGCGGTTCATTTCGGTGGTTTAACGGAGCGAGTATCTTACCTGAACGCGCGCGATTCAGATTGATTTTGTGTTACGCCGAACCGTCATCCGACATCGAAATGATATCGTGATACGAGACATGCGATGGAAGCTCCCTAAGTTGGTTCCGCGGTCGGCTCCTATCATTCTTCTCGTCCTTACGTTCGCCGCGGTCAGCGGCTTTGCTGCAGTGAGCCATCTGGTTTCCCGCTATAACTTAAATCAGCAAGCGCGCGGCCGCAGACTTTATGCGGAGGGCGCTGCCGATATTTCGGCCGGCCGCTACGATGCCGCCATCGCCGATTTCCGCGCAGCTCTCAGTTGCGACCCCTCAAACCCGCAGTATCAGCTCGCTCTGGCTCGCGCTCTTCGCGACAGCAATGACTCTCGCCGCCTCGACGAGGCTGAATCCTATCTCCTCGCCCTGTGGCAGCGCTCTCCCCAGGATGCGGCCGTCAATCTAGCACTAGCCCGCGTAGAAGCTCGTCGCGGTTCCATCGAAGATGCCACCCGCTATTTTCATAATGCCATGTATGGCGAATGGGCCTCCGATCCCGATGGCAACCGCAATCGTGCCCGCATCGAACTAATCGAATTTCTGCTGAAGAAAAATGCTCGCGCCCAAGCCGACTCCGAACTGATCGCCCTCGCCGCCGCATTGCCCGCGGATCCCCCCGCACATCTTCAGGCAGCGCATCTTTTTGAGCAGGTTCAGGACTATGCCGGCGCGCTCGCGCAGTATGAAGCCGTTCTTCGCCTCGATCCCGGCAACGTTGCGGCCTTAGCCGGAGCCGGCGAAGCCGCGTACCGCTCCGGAAACTACGTCCTCGCGCAGCGCTATCTGCGGATGGCAGCGAACGCGAATCCCGAGGATGCGGCCGCGCGCCAGCTTCTCGAATCCACCGACCTCATTCTGCGCGCCAATCCTTTTCACAGCCATATTTCAGATGCAGAACGCAATCGCCGCATCGATAGCGCCTTCGCGCAGGCCGAAGTGCGGCTGACTGAATGCGCGCAGGCGGCCAACGTGGACCTGAATTCCACAGCCAATTCACCAACCTCGCAGCTTCCCGGCCTGCAGGCTCGCTGGCTGCTGGCGAAACCCGATCTGAAATTGCTGCGCTCTGCGGCGGAAACTGATCTTCCCGATGCGATCATGGACGTGGTCTTCCAGATCGAACAGCAAACGTCTGCTACCTGTGGCCAGCCTCAAGGTCTTGACCTGGCCCTGTTGCTGATCTCCAAAAAGCGTGAGGCGGCAACTCAATGAGCAATCTGGCCCCCGTCGTCAAGACTCCCTCGTCTTCTTCCACGCAGACTGTGGCGCGGGTCAGAACCTCGCGCCGGCTGTTTTCCACACTCGACGGCGTCTTCAACGAAGAAGTATTTTTCCTTATCCTGTGCGTTTTCATCGGAATCTTCTCCGGCCTGGCGGTCGTGTGCTTCCGTCTCGCCATCGATTGGACTCACCTTGCTCTGCTCGGCCCCCTACCGGAAACCCACAGTTGGCGCCTGTTTGCCGTTCCCTCGCTGGCTGGGATCGTGGTCGCCATACTGGTACTGCACGTATTTCCCGGGATCCGCGGCAGTGGCGTGACTCAGACGAAATCAGCGTTGTACATCTTCAACGGATTTATTCCGTTCCGCACCGCGATCGGAAAATTCATTTGCGCCGGGCTTGCCATAGGCTCGGGTCAATCGCTTGGTCCAGAAGATCCTTCTCTTCAGATCGGAGCCAGTATCGCCTCCGCTCTTGGGCGTCAACTGGAAATCTCGCGCGAAAAACTTCGCCTCATGGCGCCGGTTGGCGCCGCCGCCGGCCTTGCCGCCGCTTTCAATGCCCCCATTTCTGCCGTGCTTTTCGTGATCGAAGAGGTCATCGGACGTTGGAGCGCTGGCATTCTCGGCTCCGTGGTCCTTGCTGCAGTCTCCAGTGTGGTTATCGTGCGTTCGTTTCTCGGCAGCGAGCCTCTGTTCCGCATTCCAGTCACCGCGTTCAAGCGTCCCAGCGAACTTCTCGCCTACGCTGTCCTCGGAATCGTCGGGGGGTTGGCCTCGGTTGTATTCGCCAAGTCGGTCGGCTATCTGCGCCCCATCCTCAAAGGTTTGCCCCGCTGGACTCAATATTTTCAACCCGCACTCGCCGGGCTGCTCATCGGACTCATTGCCTTCCTCGGCTTTCCCCAAATCATGGGCGCCGGATACGGTGCCATGGATGAGGCGATGCACGGGCAATACGAGTGGAAAATCCTCGCCATCCTCGCTGTCTTGAAAATTGTTGCCACCACGCTCTCATTCGTCAGTGGAACTCCCGGTGGCATGTTCGCACCCACGCTTTTCATTGGAGCCATGCTCGGAGGTGCTGTCGGCGATATCGAACGCATTTTCTTCCCCCAGCTCACCGGCTCCACTGGAACTTACGTGTTGGTAGGCATGGGAGTATTGTTTGCCGGATTTCTGCGTGTGCCCATGACCTCTGTTTTCATGGTCCTCGAAGTCAGCGGCAACTACGAAATTATCGTTCCCGTTATCGTCGCCAATACTTTTTCATATCTCATTTCGCGCAGCCTGCAACCGATTCCGATCTTCGATATGCTGACTCGCCAAGATGGATTGATCCTGCCCTCGCTCGAAGAAGACCGCGAAGAAGCCATTCTCCGTGTCGAAGATGCCATGCTTCCGGTTCCCGACACAATCCTGAGCGCGCAAGATTATGTGGACGCCAATTTCCACCGCGTTCAGAACTCAGCGGATCTCACCTTCCTGGTGCGCATGCACCCGAGCGGCTGGAATATTGCCACGCGTGAGCAGCTCCAGCGTCTGTATCGCGAGGGCAAAGGCGAACTCACTCTTGCCTCGGTGCTCCCCGCCCAGTCGCTTCCGAGCCTCTATCCGGATCTTTCCCTTGACTCCGCCCTGCGCTACGTCAACGATTACCCGCTGATTCCGGTGGTCAATCGAGCCGATTCGCGCCGTCTGGAAGGCGTCGTTTCTCGCGACTCCGTCTTCCATAAATATGGGAGCGTACGGGCAATTGCGGTTCCGGGAAACGCCTAGACACTTACAATTTTTCGTGTTACTGCTCTGCACGCTTGTAGCCTGTGTACTTGATAATCTCCCGCAAGTGGACCGGTCCGGATCGAAACTGTAAAGTGTCATCCGACCGCGTGTACGCCGGAAACCAGAAGTCGCCGTCGATCTGTTGACGATAAGTCACGAACGTCGGATGTAATTCCGGTCGCTCGTGCTTCTTGACTTGCACTTTGTCAGGACCGCTTTTGCCACACACTTTCACGATCTGGAAATCCTGCGCGTCTACCCAGATTCTTCCCTGAAAGTATCGCTGGCCTTTTTCTTCCTTCTTCGGCTCTACTCGGAACAGGTACGTATCCAGGTCGTCCACATGTTGCTGGCCGGCGTAGGTCAGGTTGTATTGCGGCATGTCTTCGCTCGTCAGTATCAGGGGCATGAAGGTGCGGACGTCTTGCATGTCG
Organism: Candidatus Sulfotelmatobacter sp.; assembly: GCA_049588915.1. Classification (GTDB taxonomy): domain Bacteria; phylum Acidobacteriota; class Terriglobia; order Terriglobales; family Acidobacteriaceae; genus Sulfotelmatobacter. The sequence continues at coordinate 3,728 of JBAVZU010000324.1, read as the reverse complement.
TCCTGGGTCAGTTGAATTCCCCGCAACGAAGGCTGCGCCGCGAAAGTGACTACCTCTTGCCGTCTTCCTTTGGCGTCGTAGGAGACAGTGGTCACTTCGTGAAACTCACCCGTCACACTCGTGCCCACCACGGTCTGCATCAGAACGTCCTGTTTATACGTGTAGTGCAGGCGCGCTTCTTTTGTACGCGACTCGGCCGCGCCTAATTTCAGAATTACGTCCGGCACGCCTATCGTTTTTGGGGGCGCGGAATCCAGCGTCCCGTTGCCCTCTTCGCACTTTGTCTGTCCCCACAAATCGCAATGCAGCAGCACGATAAAGGCAACCGATAGCACGCACCCCACGAAGGTAACCTTCTCTCCTGTCACGTTCGTAACCTCCGGCGCGGGACAAAGATACACCTGCGTTTCGACACGCGCAAATTGGCGAACTGTCGCTTCGATCGCGCGTTGCCGGATTTCCCTATATGTGCAATCGCTTTCCCTTGCACGTCGATTGGCTCTCCTAACTTGAGTCCCAGCCGCATTGGTTTGGTAGCGTGATTGCCCCTACAACGGACGCGAGCTATTCACGGAGTTCCGCACAGTGCGAGAAACACCGTTCGAGCTAAACCAGGCGAAAAACGAATGGCTCGATGAATGGCCTCGTGCAAGGGAAAAATTCTATGACGAACAGGTTCAAGGCGCTTAAAGCAACAACGCTCAAGGCGACGGGGTTCATTGGCCTCAGTCTGCTCTGTGCTACTGCAGCTTTCGCACAAACCGCGACCGTGCTCAATAACACGGCACAGCCAGTGTCTATTGAGGATCATCCGGCGCATGCCTCCGAACACTCCATGCTTCAGGATTCCAATCTTCGTGGAAACTCCGCGTATAGCTTTGGCCAGGGAGAACGGCCGCTATGGGAATTCGGATCGGTCAAACAGGAGGTTTCTCTCGGCGACGTCGCCCGCGCCTACAAGAAAGGCCGCGACATCAATAAGAAACCGGCTCGAGTAATGGAAAGCCAATAAGGTAGGTTCTTCGCCTGGCGCGGCACTTTGCTCGTCGCCAGGAATGCTTGGCGGTCCACGAAGTAAGACTACTCGCCCGTACCCATCATCAGGATCGGCGAAGTGGGTGCTGATGATCCGGATTCGTTCTCCACGGTAATGGCGAATGACTTGGCCTCGGTTCCAGCGGGCAACGGGGGATTCACCACCGTCGCGTTCCCGTGTGCGTCGGGCTTGAATACTCCTGCTGGAATCGGCCCTCCGCTCATCGGAATCAGCCATAGCTCATACGCCTTCTGCGGCGGCAGAGCCGGCATATTATTGGCCACGAAAACCAGGCTGTTGCGCCTCTTCAAATAAAAAGCCTTGCCTTGCGGCTGTGGCGGGGTCTTCGCGGCCACCAGCGTAACTCGCTGTGCCTCAGGCTCAATGATCGGAGACGCGATCTTTCGCAACTCTTCCAGTTGCCGCGCACTCTCCGCTGCCCTCGAACTAGCCGAGGCCACTTGAGACCTCAACCCTATATTCTGACGCCACAACGAAAGGGCAAAGACTATAACGGCAAACGCCGCCGCCCACCCCAACCATCCCCACCATGCCCGGCGTGGCTGAGGCTGCTTCGCAACCGCCATTCGAGGTTCCTGAGCCACGGCATCCAACAACCGCTTCCGAGCGCGCTGCGGGGGCCTCGCCCCCGCTGCCGTCAAAGCCAGCAGAGCGGTATCGCCCCGCAACTGCTCCAGCTCCAGCCGGCATGACGCACAGCTCGCTAAATGTTGCTCGAGAATCGCGCGATCTTCTCCTGACAGCGCGTCCAGCGCATACAAGGCGAGATCTTCGGCGTATTGTTCGTGCTCAGTCATCAATCCTTGATATGTTTCGATCCTTGCTTCTATGCGAGGACGGCTGCCTCGGCCCTCGGCGGACCGTAGCTCCGTCACTCACCTAACCCTGAAACGCCTTTCGCAGCGCAATTAATCCTGCGCGAATCCGCGTCTTCACCGTACCCAATGGTTCTCCCGTCTTGTCCGCGATCTCGGAGTGGCTCATGCCCTCCCAATACGCCATCTCCAGCGCGCTGCGCTGCGCCGGCGCCATAGAGCCCATTACTCCTCGCATCTTTTCCGCAGTCCGCGCACGTTCCGCTTCTTCCGCCAGATCGGGCGCAACCGACAGCACTACGTCCTCAATATCTGTTTCTGGACGACGCTTTCTGAGAAAGTCGATAGCCCGGTTTCGCGTGATCACTGCCAGCCAGCTCGCGAGGCTCCCACGGGCCGCATCAAAGGCGCCAGGATTTCTCCATAGCTGCAGAAAGACTTCCTGCAAAACATCTTCTGCGGCTCCCGTATCTCCGAGCACTCTTAAGGCGACGGCATACACCACGGAAGAGTAGCGGTCGTAAAGCTCCGCCATCGCTCCCGGATCCCCGGTTTTAAGGCCGGTGACGATGGCCAAATCCGCCGGAATGCCTTGTCGTTGCAGGCTCGACAAACGTCTCGCTCTTCCTCGTTAGATGTACGACAAATTAAGCTTTGCTGGATTGCCGGTTATTCGATTGCCGGTTACTGGATTGATGGTCCGCGTCATCCCCAATTGCTGTTTGGCTCATCAACCGCGCCGGAGAAGCATGGCGAAACCATACCAGCGCCGCAGCTTACCAGCAAGTGCGGTCTACTGGCTCAATCGGATCGCCAGCTGACGCTCGGGTGGCGTCATCTGGCTCCATAGTTTCTGCAGATTGTCTTGCAGCGACTGGCTCTCCGGCTGTTTGCGCAACGCCAGCGCATACCAGCGATAGGCCGTCGGCAAATCGCGCGGTGTGCACGTACCGCTGGAGTAAAGCTCGCCCAACGTCATCATCGCCTTCAAATTGGCCTGCGCCGCCGCCGGCTTCAGCAGCCGCAATCCTCGGTCACAATCTTGCCGCACCCCGCGCCCATAGATGTAACGCTCGGCCTCGACCGTGGAATCGAATGGCGTAACGGGACTCGGCTTTTCACGCAATTTCGTTCTGCTCGATACTTCGGGTTTGGGGTTATCCGCACCAGATTCCGCGTCCGCGCTTGTGTCCGATTCATCTCCCGACGCTGCTCCGCTTGACTTGTCTTCGCGCTTGTTTGTGGGGTTGTCCGGGTGGTTGTCAGGATTGTTGTTTGAACTGTTACTTGGCGCAGCCTCCTGCGGTGCAGCGGCCGCTTGCGCTTCCTGTGCTGCGGCCGGGCTTGCGCCAGCCGAGGAGGCAGGGTTCGAACTAGCCCCATTCGCACTCGTCCCATTCGAATCCGCGCCGGCCGGAGGAGTTCCATTCTGTGAGCCTCCGGGCGCGCCGGCATTCGTCGCTCCTGGCACTGTTCCACCTGCCTGCGGCCCGCCCGGAGTGCCGCCAGCCGCCGGGGGCCCAGAATTTGCCGGCGCAGAATTTGTCGCTGAAGGACTCGGCGCTGTCGGATTCGTGTTTGCGCCAGCTGGATTCTCAGCCGATCCCGGCGAACCTGCCGAATCCGCGGTATTTTGCGCAGGCTCCGTCGCTGCTGGCGCCGGTTTTCGGTTACTCACCAGCCAATCGAAGCCGCCTTGTTTCCAGCGCAAATATCCAAATCCACCCGCCAACGCCACCGCGACAATGACAGCAAACAAGATTCCCCATCCCCGCTTCGGCTCTTCATCGTCTTCGAGCAGATAATCCGCGTTTCTGGACGAGCGCAAATCAGACGAGCGCGAATCGTGCCTGCTG
>JBAVZU010000323.1:0-43064 GCA_049588915.1 Candidatus Sulfotelmatobacter sp. | reverse complement strand
ATCCAGGTCCTTCTTCGGGAGTCCCAGAACCTCTTGCACCTCAGGCATCAGGCGGTTAAGCCGGATGCTGGTGACCGGAAACTGCGGGGACTTCGGGTTTGGTACTGGCTTCTTCAGAATTAGCCTTTTCTCAATCGTCGAACGAAGCACGCTCTGACGTTCCAAGTCGGAGCGAATGGACGGGACGTTCGCTGACGGAAGAATCTCATCACGGAATTTCTTCAGCGAAACGAAGTTCCAGCCCGGGGTGGACTCCGCACCGTCCAAGGCCCTCAGTAGCTCCGCCTCGGCGGGATGGACGTAAACCTTCTGGCCGCCGGTATTCTGGGGAGGCAAGGCCTCCGCTTGGTGCGACACCTCCGTAGGAAGTACCGTTTTCTCCGGCGTTGCCGGCTCGAGCCAGAACTCCATGCGCTCGGATTCGGGAGCCCACGTGTCAGCGCCTGCGTTGCTGCGCTTCTTGCGGCCGTTGGCCTGCAAGAGGGACACTCGCAACCGAAAACTCTCGGGGATCGCATAACCAAGCTTCTTGAGGGTAGTCTTGAGGGGGGTTTCGAGTTCTTGGGCAAAACGCGGTTCAACCTGCTCAATACGAATCTTCTTCATCCTTCTGCCTCTAGTTTTATAATAGGTGCTACCGGAACTCATATATTATATAGGAACAAGATGGGTGGTTGTCAAGGAAAATCTTCACGCCCGCTAACCCGTGACAAACTCTCTAACCCTCCGCACCACCGACTCCGGCGCTTCCACCTCCAACTGCACCGCCCCATCCTTGTAGGTGCGCGAATAAATTCGCGCCTTGGCTTCGAGCATAGCCAGCGTCTTCCCTTCTTCTTGCGGGATCCGCAGATGTACGCGACTGACGCGATCTTCGTCGATCATTTCGTCAATCCGCGCCAACAAGCGATCCAGCCCGGTGCCTTCCATGGCTGAGACATAAACTGTCTTTCCGTCGTCGCGTAAGCTTTCCGCTAATTCCACATCCAGAAGATCCACTTTATTCATCACCCGGAGGCGCGGCTTCTTCTCCGCTTCCAACTCTTTCAGAACAATCTCCACCTGAGCGTCCTGCTCAGCTGAGAGACGGCTGCTGGCATCGGACACATGCAGAATCAGTGATGAACGCTGGACTTCTTCCAGCGTGGCGCGAAATGCTGAGACCAACGTATGCGGCAGGCTGCGAATAAATCCTACGGTGTCAGAGAGCAGAACTTTGCGCTTCGACGGCAGCACTACGGCCCGGATCGTTGGGTCGAGCGTGGCGAACATGCGCGGCGAGGCGAGGACCGCGGCACGGGTGAGTGCATTGAACAGCGTGGATTTGCCCGCATTCGTATATCCCACAAGGGCTACCGTGGCCACCGGAGCCGACTCCCGGCGCTGCCGTTGCTGCGCGCGGATGCGTCGCACGTTCTCCAGTTGCTGCTCCACGTGGCGGACGCGACGATAGATCTTTCGCCGGTCGGTTTCCAGCTGCGTTTCACCCGGACCGCGCGTGCCGATGCCGCCGCCGAGTTGCGACATCTCGATGCCGCGGCCGGCCAGCCTCGGCAGCATGTATTGCAGTTGCGCCAGTTCCACCTGCAGTTGACCTTCCCGCGTGCGCGCGTGCCGCGCAAAGATGTCGAGAATGAGCTGAGTACGGTCAATGACCCGGCGCTTGACGATTCTTTCGATGTTGCGTTGTTGCGAGGCGGTCAGGTCGTGATCGAAGAGAAGCAGGTCAGCATTCACCGATGCGGCCGCGCCCGCAATTTCCTCGAGTTTGCCGGCGCCGATCAGAGTGGCGGGGTCCGGACGGTCGCGACGTTGCAGAATCTCGCCGACCACTTCAGCGCCCGCGCTGCCCGCGAGCGTGCGCAATTCTGCCAGAGATTCATCCGCGTCGAATTCCGGAATGTTTGGCTTGCCGCTGGACTTGGTTGAGGAATGCGATCCTGGTCCTGCTTTGCTTTCTGTGACCGAATTGGCCGCATCTCTCGCCGCCAGCGCCTGGGCAGTTAGCTTCGCACCGGTGCGACCGCGCGTGCGCACATCAAGCCCAACCAGGAAGGCCCTCTCTTGCTGGTTTTCTGGAAGCGAGTTATCGGCGCCGAGAGGCGCACGCCCGGACATGGGCGACCGATCGCGAGTCTTCTTGGGATGTGACCTGCGCAAGCGAAAAATGCCTAGGTTTCGCTACCGGAAGCGCTCGCCGCCGAAGCCGCTGCCGGCGCCGAGGATGAGGATGCTGTCCCGGCCGCAGCCACAGCCTTCGCCTCAGGGTGAACCCCGTGCGCGCCGTGAGGCGTGGTTCGGCCCATCACCACCGTTGAGATAGCGTGCTTGAAGATCAACTGCTCCTGTCCGCTAGCCTCCAGCACCACGGAATATTTATCGAAGGAGCGAATGCGGCCAGTCAGTTTAACTCCGCTCAAGAGATAGATGGTGATGCTCAATCTCTCTTTGCGGGCGGTATTAAGGAAGGAATCCTGGATGTTCTGCGCCGGCTTGCTGTTCTCCATAGCCGATCTCCTTGCTTCTTTTGAACTGCGACCTATGCAACCAGCTCCCGCGGGCATTCGCCTCGGAACCAGCTCAAAACAACAGCGTTTCCTCGCGCCTTTTCGCACAAGGAATACGGGGGGACAAACCTGCCTTATCGTCGTTTAAATCCTTCCGGACCACGACACCGGGCAGGCAACTGCGAGTACAATACGGCGTCCCCTCGTGCATTTCAACATCGAACTTGCGGAGGTTCCCTTTTGCGCACGTCCGTAATGCGGACGTGCGCGAAGAGCGGAATTGCCGTCGCTGCCACTTGACCACTGTATGGTTGTGTACAATCGCCCGCGTAGGTCAATTCTATCCCGGTGAAATTGTAGGAGGCGTCCGCATCATGGCAAGCGCAGCTCTCGCATCTTTGTTGGACCCGATCATCAACCTTCCGCACGATTTCAGAACCAATTTCCTGATGCTTGTACGCTGGATTCACTTTCTGGCCGGCATCACTTGGATCGGATTGCTCTATTTTTTTAATCTCGTGAATATTCCTTTGATGAAGGAACTGGACGCCGGCACCAAAGCGAAAGTGATGCCTCCACTCATGACGCGCGCTCTGTGGTGGTTCCGCATGTCGGCGGTGTTAACGGTGCTGGCGGGAATCATCTACTGGGAAAGCATTGTGACAGCCGACGTTCACAATGGCCAGATTATGGGATTGAATCCCTCCCACGGCGCAGTGATGGGCAGCTTCTTTATGATTTGGACAATTGTCTGGGGAGTGCTCTATGCCTGCCTCGTCCCGGGCAAGGGAATCTTTGACAAGGGTGCTTTCATCGGCGTTGTGTATGCCATAGTGGTAGCGATCGCAGCCTGGCTCTTCCTGAGCATGAACAGCCACGGGTGGGAAAGCAATCGTTTGCTCGCGATCGGCATCGGCGGGGGCATCGGCTGGGTCATGTTGCTCAACGTTTGGGGAGTTATCTGGCGCATCCAGAAACGCATGATTCAATGGACCCGCGACAATGCCGCGAACGGCACGCCGATGCCCGATAGAGCCAAAGCAATGGCTCGCCAAGCCTTCCTCGCCTCCCGAGCCAACGCGTTCCTATCGGTAATCATGCTGTTCTTCATGGGAGCAGCAAGCCACTACCCGATGTTTGGAAAGTAAAATAACGACATATTCGGCGTAGACGAACATTTAGATAAAAAAGTAACGGCCCATGGCGATCGCCACGGGCTGTTGAGAGTTGAAGGTTAAGCTAGAAGAGAATTTTCAGCGCGACCTGAATCTGGCGGGCGGAAGTGGTTCCGTCCGGTTGGGTGTATGTTTGGGTAATAACTCCAAACTGTGGCTGCCCGATCAGGTTGCCCAGTCCAGCGGCGTCCGTTCCTGGATTGAGGAAATGTGGGTGGTTAAGAATGTTGTAGCCTTCGAAGCGGAGTTCAGCTTTAACCCGCTCCGTGATCGTCATTCTCTTCGCTAGCGTCACATCCCAGTCCCAGAATCCCGGACCATAAAACTGGTTGCGCTCATTGTTGGATGGAGACCCGAACGGAGGGTTGGTGAAGGCGCACTGATTGCTGATATAGGCATAACCACCGCCCGGTGCGAAGGGCCCGGCGGAACATCCCGAGCCACTCGGCGGTCCAAATGGATTACCCACTTGATAACCCCAAGCGGCGACGCCCGTTCTTTGCGTATCTTCGGTTCCACGAACCTGGAAGGGATGTCCTGTCTGGGCGGTGAAGATACCGTCCATCTCCAGGCCCTCTAGAACTCTTCCAACGATGCCTTGGCTTAGGTAGCTCTTTCCATGGCCAAAAGGTAATTCATAAATATAGTTCGCCACCAGCACTTGCCGGGTGTCGTTATCAGAGTTGCCGCGGTTTTGCCCCAGGTCCAGCGAGTTGCGCGGGAACGTGTGCGCTCCGACAGCGGGAGTGAGAGGATCGACGGCGTTGTCGATCGCGTGCGACCAGGTGTAAGCTGCCTGGAATTGCAGTCCGTGGTTCATACGATGCGTGAATTTGGACTGCATACCGTGATAAATGGAGTTGAATTCATTGATCTGGTAGAAGGGTTGAAGCAACGCGTTGTTGTTCACGGCGTTGAACGGCAGGTCGTCGAAACCCTGGCTGGGCGTGGCGCCGATATACAAGCTCGTGCTGCTAACGGTCGTTGAGTCGCATTGGCCGGATGGCGTGTTAAACCCAGTGTTGAGCGGATTGCCGGGTACGCAGAATGCCACTAGCTTCGCCACCAGCGCGGGGTCTGGAGGATTGCCGTCCCGCTCGCCCCAGACATGGACACCCATGGCTCCAACATAAGCAACGTCGACCACGTTGCTGCCTCGCACCTCACGTTGAATACCAAGATTCCAGTTGTTGCTGGCGGCGTTGGGGAAATGTGTGTCGAATATCACGAGATCCGGCGTGGCAGTTCCATCCGGAATTGACTCCGATGGTATTTGGGTGGGAACCTGTGCCGGAAACGCACCCGAGCCAAATGCGTTGTTTAGGGTCTCAAGCGGAAAAGTGCTGTATGTGGCCTGGAACGGCGGATCGGCGCGCACGTTTCCAAACGCATTTCCGAAAGTCCTGTCGTGGAATATTCCGAACCCGCCACGCACTGCCGTCTTACCATCTTTCCAAGGATCCCAGGTAAATCCGAAGCGCGGCTCGATGTCTTTATAGTCGGGCTGGTAGAGCTGATGACCTGATCCCGGACCTACGATACTAAAGGTCACCGGCTGTCCGGTAGCAAATGAGCCTGGATATTGCAAGAGGTTCGAAAGATTTCCGCTGGTCTCGTAAGGAACGCCATTCAGTTGGTAACGCAGTCCAAGATTCAGGGTGAAGTTTGGCCGAATCTTCCAGCTGTCCTGACCGTACCAATCGAATTCGTGCTGCTTGAAAAATTTGTTATCCGAGGTTTGCCGGACCGCGGTCTTGTTGAAGAACTGCGACTGAACATCTTGAATGGCGAGACCCCAGTATGCGTTTGCTGCGTCCACCAAGATCCGGTTTGAAGGATCCGAGTTGTTCGTGGGCTCTCCTGCCAGACGGCCCGGGTCGTATTCGAATGACTCTTCGGGGTCAAGAGTCACTTGCCGACGGGAATAGAAATCATCGTAGCCGCTCTCGCCCACGTCGCGGAAATCAAAGCCAAATTTGTAAGTGTGGCTACCATGGACCCAGGTGAGACTTTCTGTATAGCTGAGGGTGCCTGTCTTGCGCGCCTGGCTATCAGATCCTCCTAAGGTACTGGCGAAGTTCGTGAACGGATCCAAGGAGTAATCCCATCCGTTCCCTATAATATCTACACCGCCGGGCGCGTCCAGGATGTTTGTGGTTGCTTTTCCGAGGTAATAGGTCCCGTAGATGTGGTTCCAGCCAAATTGAAAGTTGTTAACCAGGTTGCTGCCAAGAGTCGATGTAAGCTGCGCGGCCAAACCTTCGTTAATACTTTTTTCTTCATAAGCTCCGAATCCAGGAAGGATATCCGCGAAGCCCGGATTTGGGTCGAAGAAATGGTCGTATCCATAACGCAAACTTAGCGATTCGCGATCGTTAAAGTGATGGTCGAGCTTTACGGTTGGATTGTAGGTGCTTTGTTTCGAGGTGGTGGGAAAGAAGATGTTGCCCGAGATTCCATTGGCTGACTGCGACGGAGCAACTACCGGATAATTCGCGAATACCTTCTGCATTGTGGGATCGAAGGGAAGTCCGTAAGCATTGTTCGCACCAGACGGAGTCAGGTCGATTGGAATCGTCTGCGAGACACCGGCGGTGTTGGTGTAGGTGTAGTTGAACACGCCGTTTAAGTATGCCTGCGTTGGTACAGTGGCTTGGTCGGTCAGAGTGGTGTGGAAACGGTCCATCTCATCGTTGAAAAAGAAAAATGTCTTGTTCTTGATGATGGGGCCGCCCACGGAGAACCCAAACTGGTGGCGAATGTAAGGATTCATCGGCCCTGCGTCTGGTCCTACACCTGGGTTGAAATAGTCCCGCGCTCCTCCGAAGCCGTTCCAGCGCCCGAAGTAATAAACATTTCCGTGAAACGCATTGCTGCCACTCTTTGTAACTACGTCGATAATTGCTCCGGTGTTGCGGCCGTATTCAGCGTTGAAGTTGTCGGTAATGACACGAAACTCCTCCGTCGACTCTGGATTGGCGTTCAGAACTCCGCCAATACCTCCAGGCACAGAGGTGTCGTTATTATCCACGCCATCGAGCATAAAATTATTATTCCGATCGCGCGCACCGTTCACGGAAATACCCGCATTGCCACTATCGGTCTGCGACGTACCCGGTGACAGCAAGACGAGTTGATAAGGATTGCGTGTGATAAGAGGCAAGCTTGCCATCTGTGTCTGGTCGACGAGATTAGAGATCTGCGACGTTTCCAGATCAATTTCCTGCATGCGATCGGCTCGCACTGTAATTTCTTCGCTGACCGCGCCAGCCATTAGTTTCGGATCAACCGTAAGCGCTTGCGCGACCGTCAACTCAATGTTCGGCAAATGGAACAGCTTAAATCCTGTCCTCTTCACCGTGATCTCGTACGGGCCGACCTGAAGGTTGGTAATCGAGTAAGCACCGCTCGCGCTACTAACAGTCTGATGCGCCTCATTCGTTGCAGTGTTACGTACCGTGATCTCCGCTTGTTGGACTACGGCGCCGCTGCTGTCTGAAACCGTGCCTGCGATCGATCCTGTTTGCGCTAATGCCGTGGCCGCGAGAAACAATATCACCAAACCCGACAAACAAAAATTCCCCAGTGCTCGCATCATTCCCCCCTCACTACGAGTTGCCGGGACCTTCTTCTTTCTAAGGCCGTTAGGCATACTTCCACCATTGCGGAAGTCTCAACGCCATCAGACTTTAATTCGTTGGTGTAAGGAAAGATTACGAAGGTAATGCTGCGAACTTAAAAGTTATCGGTAACTCGTTGAATAATAAGATTCCGATAAAACTTCCGACTCATCGCTCAAAAGCAATATCCGAGACATTTGCAAAGACCTCCGATGGAAATTGGTATGCTCTCTTCTTGTCGGTCCTGCTACAATCGGCGTTTCCGTGACCACTTTTTTCACTAAGCCCGATTCACCGAAGACATCCCCTGTCGATCCGACTGCGCCTGATGTGAGGGCGTTTGTTTCCGTGCCAATGCTTGATTTGCAGCGGCAATATCTGCAGGTTCGCGCGGAAGTGCTAGCGGCAATCGAGAAGGTCTGTGCGTCGCAGCAATACATTCTGGGAACGGAAGTTGAAGGGTTGGAGCGTGAAGTGGCGACCTTCTGTGGCGCGCGGGACGCCGTTGGTTGCGCGTCGGGAACAGATGCGCTGTGGTTGGCTCTATTGGCGGCTGGGGTGCAACCCGGCGATCAAGTTTTGACGACGCCGTTTAGCTTCTTCGCATCCGCGAGCGCGATCGTGCGCGCGGGCGCGCGTCCGGTGTTTGCCGATATCGATCCGTTGACTTTCAATCTCGATCCTTCTCACGTCGAAACTTGTCTGCGAAGCGCTCCACACAACAAACTGCGCGCCCTGATTCCAGTCCATTTGTATGGCCAATGCGCCGACATGAATCGATTGCAGCAGATCGCAAAAGAATTTCATCTGTCGGTTATCGAGGACGCCGCGCAGGCGATCGGTGCTTGCTGGGGGGAGCAACGCGCAGGATCGATTGGCATCTCGGCGGCGTTCAGTTTCTATCCAACAAAAAACCTCAGCGCCTACGGCGAGGCCGGATTGATCACTACCAATAGTCCGGAGATGGCAGCGCACATGCGCCGCTTGCGCAATCATGGCAGCCCGCAACGGTACGTGCACGAAGAGTTCGGATGGAACAGCCGTCTCGACGCCATCCAGGCCGCTATTCTGCGCGTGAAGTTGAAATATGTTGAGGGATGGAATGACGGCCGGCGCCAGCGCGCTGCCCGCTACGATCAATTGTTTGCCGCTGCCGGATTAACGTCAGACGAAAACTCGGTTGAGAATTCGGCCCCAGTTCAATTGCCCCACACTGCAAAGATGGCGCACCATGTTTTTCATCAGTACGTGATCCGTGCCTACCGGCGCGACGAACTGCGCGAATTTCTAGCGGCACGGAAAATCGCGACAGAGATCTACTATCCCATTCCTCTGCACATGCAACCCTGTTTTGTTTATCTCGGGTATCGCGAAGGCGATTTCCCTGAATCCGAGCGTGCCGCAAAAGAGATACTTGCGCTGCCGATGTTTCCTGAATTGACTGAAGAGGAGCAGCGGTGGGTGGTCGCCAGCATTGCGGACTTTTACTGTTAGCGCAGCAGTTAGTGATGCCGGCGCCTGCTCTTTGCCTTCACCGCCGCGGCCCTCGGCGTTTCCTTCTGCTCGCCCGGCGCCAGCACACGCCGCACGATCGGCGTGTTGAGTTTGTATTTCCGTTCAATGACGTTGCCGTTGTCGTCTTTTACATCCAGGATGAAAACCGGCAATGTTCCTTCCTTGTCGAAATTCTCGGTGGTTAGAGTGATCGGAAGAAAGCCATTGAGTCCATGCTCGCGGTAGGCGGTTTCGTAGCGATGCTTTCTCGTATTCCAGGTGAAAACGCGGATCTGATCGTAATCGTAGGGCAGGCCATCATGGGACTCGGTAAGAGCGCACAGATACTGCGGAACTTTTTTGTCTGTGCCCTCTTTGCCGGGATCGACTACCTCGTTCAAGACAAAGAAGGCAACAAAACGCTGCCCTTCGGCATACTGCGCCACATCGAGGGGAACGTCGATATCCACCATGCGACCGAGCACCCAGCCAACACGGTTTTCCGCGTCGCGCACCAGCCACCAGTCTTCGAGCGACGGACTAGGCGCTTTCCCGCCGGCTTTCGGCTGCACAACCGTTCCCGGTTGCTTTTCCGCCGTACCGCGCTTGAGTACCGACACTTTCGCCCCGGCCAAAAGCTGGTAAAGATGCTCGGTCTCACGGCCCGGCGTTAAGTGCAAGTTCGTGTCATTGCGCAGTACACCCGGCGCTTGCCCAGGATCGTTGAGGTTGTCTTTGGTCAACTTCTGCAGCCCGTCGTAGACTCGCTGGTCGACCAGATAGCGCTGCTCGATCCATCCCTCGAGACCGCTTGCGGTACGCACACGAGAAAAGCGCTTCTCATGCTCCAGCACTTCCACCCGGTCGCCGTTCTTCACCGTGCCCACGCGGTTGTAAATGGTCGCGACCTGATCGCGCAGTGTGGCCTGCACCGCCGACACGTAGTTCACTTCAAGCACGCGATGCCGTCCACGATTGCAGCCGGAACCGCCAAGCAGAACGATTCCGGCGAGTCCAAGCGTGACGATGAGCGGGCAGGAGTTCAACAAGCGGAAAGGTTTCACAATCTCCACAACGGGCTGTTCAGCCGAACGCACTTTTCACTATAGCGCGTTGATACTTCATCTTTCCGGTCCAAGGTTTACGCAGAGTGCACCTCTCACAAAAGCTCTCCCGATTCGACCCCAACGTTACAGGCCCGATTCGGTTACCATAACGATAGGCGCAGAACCTGGGGTGCGTGGGCTGGCGTGCAGCGCTCGGTTAGTCGGAGGTGCTCCATTAACTTCCAATTTCATCAATACGCGTGCTCCTTCATAAGTAAGCGAAGTAATAAACTATGGAAAATGTTCCCAGAAATGCGTTTGCTCTGTGGGCACTGCTTGCGGCATCAGTAGCTGTTCTCTTTACTTACGCTTCCGCGCAGGAATCCGTAAATCCAGCTTTGCGGCCGCCCAAAGGCGCCCAGGTGGCCATTGTGGTATTCGAAGACCTGCAGTGTCCAGATTGCCGCCGAGCCGCGCCGCTGGTCGAGGAAGCCGCCAGGACTTACAAAATTCCGGTAGTTCGCCACGACTTTCCGCTGCCGTTTCATACGTGGTCATACGATGCGGCAATCATGGCGCGCTATTTCGACACGCATTCGAAGGCCTTGGGAAACGAATTTCGGGATTATATTTTTTCCAACCAGCTGGAGATAACTCCTCAGAACCTGCGCGGCTTTGCGGAAAAGTTCGCGGCCGAGCACAAAGTGGACTTGCCCTTCGTGGTCGATCCCGATGGCAAACTCGCAGCGCTGGTGAACGCCGATAAGGAGCTGGGGAAGGCAATCAATCTGCAACATACCCCCACTCTCTACGTGGTAAGCAATAAGCACTCGGGGAAACCGTTTGTTGAAGTAGTTGACCGCAGCCAGCTCTACGCTCTGATTGACGCGATGATGAAGGACTAGACGCGGAAAAGCGATTGCTATTGTGGATTGTCGATTTCTGATTGAAAAAGCTCATCGCAGGGATGCTCTAGTTCTGCGCAATTTCTTCATTGCAGCAAATCAACAATCAACAATCGGGTGATGCCAAGTAATTATGCTGTCATGCGGTTTGAAGATTGACGGTGCGCGGAGTCACGCCAGGTCTGCGGTACGCCGCGAACGGAACCATCGGTAATCTAATGTTCGTTTAGTCGATCTCGATTTTCCCGAATCCCAAGCCTTGCAAAAGACTGGTTACTGTCGCCGCCGCATTTTGTTGGGCAGATCGCAAAATGCCGTCGGCCAACGCGGCCTCTTGCAGCTGACGTTCCCCCTCTTGACGCACCTGGGTCTCCAAATTGGGGTCCGTAGGTACCAGCAGCCCGGTTTGTCGCGAATACACCCTCGTTTTCTCGCTGTCGAGGCGAGTGCGGAACACCTGTGATTGGGGAAGGTGCAGCTGAATCTCTTTTCCATTCACCTTAACGTCACCGGACTGAAGATTCGAGAAGTCGATCCCGGCCACCACCTCGCCATGCACCATCATCAGGAGGCGGTCTCCCGCCAGAAAATCCGGGAATACGGGATTTTCTTTCGCTCCGGTTACCAGCTTGTCCATGGTATAAACCACCGTCTCCAAGCGCTGGAGCCGCTGAATGTGATCCACCACGGTGGGCTGGCTCACATCGATGCCAAGCGTTCTGCCCGTCAACGCTGTCCATGCCTGGCTGAGGAAACCTTGCCCTGAATTTCGCGACCGAAACCATGCGATCGACCCGATCGTCAGGACTCCAATGAGCAGTCCCACGATGAGGGCGAAAACGACGATGGCAGACGATCGCGAAAAAGTAGAAGAACCAGAAGTCGTGTCACGAAGGGTGGGCATTATGCAAGGTTAACACCGGGCAAGTAAACGCACGTAGCGAGGAAAACTTGGGAGCAGCGAGGTTAGGCAGAGAAAGTTCAGCGGACGGCGGCGAGCAGACGGAGGAAAAGCAAGACTGACAATCCGATGGCGCCAATGCTATTGGCCCGTATTCCGCGATAGCTTGCCGTCCAAGGAAACATCAAGATTTCGAAGAACGGCATCAGCTTTTCCGGCCAAAATAATCCCGCGACGCCAAAGGCTAAACAAAATTGAACAAAGAGGCACAATCCCAAATGATTAATCATGACGTTTCCAATGCAAAAAATGTCATCTTATTAGAACGCGAGAGGATTTTTATGGGGAGATTACGAAGGTACCGCGAACCGGAAAACGCTTCAAGCAAGAATTTTGCGATTCTCGCCTGTGAAGTTCAGTCTCCGAAGCCCATCCCTATCGCCAGCGCAGTTCGAACAATCTCGGTGGTGCGAGGCCGCGGTGGTGTGAATTTTGTCGATCGCGTCGCAGACGGTATGCAGCGCGGTGTCGAAGCCAAACGTTACCTGTGTTGCGGAAAGATCATTGTCGATGGTCTTGGGCACACCTACGATTTTCATACCCTTTTAGACAGCTCGAAGCCGATCTTCTGCGAACCGTCACCGCCGATGGTAATGATCGCGTCGATACCCAGCTTGGCGGCATTCGCAATGACCCGGCCAGAAATATCGCGCTGCACTTCTTTGCCATGCTCAACTCTCTCGTAAATGGAGGGGGGCGCCGCGATTGGTGGTGCCCAGGATCTAAGCACGTGAGAAATCGGGCAACCACGATCTTTCACCAGCAATGTTCTTATGGCGAGACCGCAATCGTCGCAGGAGGGCTGCTAACGATATTGCCGATTGCAGCCGTGATGGTCACGGTTCCGCCCGTTGTCAGACCGGCCACGATTGAGACTGTTCCCGCGGATACCGTCGCCAGGCTCGTATTGCTCGAAGTCCAAGTCGCAACACTGGTAACATCTTGGGAGCCGTTACAAGTCGCTGCGTTCGCCATCAGGGGAAGGGTTGGAACGTTGTTGGTAACCGTTCCACTGGTCTGGCTGAGCGTAATCGAAGTGATACATCCAACCGTGACCGTCACAGTCTGCGTCCCGGTTATGGACGGATTCTGATTGGCAGTTGCGGTTACCGTTGCCGTTCCCGTGCTGACGGACGTGACCAAGCCAGAAGCAGAGATCGTCGCCACAGATGTGGGAGTAATGCTCCAAGAGACTGGCACGTTGTTGGAAGTGCTGCCATCGTTGTTGGTGCCGAATACAGTCATCTGCACCGTGTTGCCGGTTTTTCCAGTCTCGATGGTGGGCGATGCGGGACCGACCGCGATGGATGACAGCGTCGGATTGACGAAAAAGCCGGTGCAGCTTACCGTGAGAGCCAAAGTCGCTAGTAAAGCAAAAGTGCCCGCCAGGCGGAGTTTTTGTTGATTGGACGACATAGTGATCTCAGACTCCTTGGACATGCCAGCCCGAACCCTCTTCTTCGCCTGCTCCACACATCTGCCGTCACAAGGAAAAGACCCAGTGAGCGACGTCTCTCAAATTCTAAGCCAAATCTGATTCCAGGTTAAAGATTACGATTTCTCAGTCACACCGGTTGTAAAAAATTGTAGCAGAATAGCATTCCGGGGCCGCCAGAATTGCACTTCTGTGCAAGTTCGGAACCAGCCCGGCCAATGCCCATTCCTGGCATAAGAACGCCGCGTTCCCATTAGCTTGCAAATAAAAGGGGCCAGCGCTGAGAGCAGCACTGGCCGATGGATCGACCGAATCGAACTTCCATTACTTGCGTTCTTCTTTTGGTTTGGGAGGAGCGCTTTCGTGCTTGGGTGGCGCAGCCTCTTTTTGCGGCTTTGGAGCGCTATGACTGGCTTCCTTTGGAGCACTGTGACTGACCTCCTTCGGCGCGCTTTCCCGAGGCGCACTTTCCCGAGCCTTGGGAGCGGCACTGGGTTTATTTTCGGCCCGCGGTTCACTCGATGGACGCGACTTCTCAGCCGCTGGCGATCGCTCCGCACGGGTCTCATTCGTTCGGGCTGGAACTGTGCGATTATTGCTCTCCGGTCGTTCCCCAGTTTCTGGCCTGGTTGTGCTTTTCGGCCGGCTCGCAGTATTGCTCCGGTTGGGTGGAGTAGATGGACGATTGTCAGCCTTCGCACCGTTCGGCGCAGCACGATTTTCTGCGGGACGATTTTCAGCTGGCCGGTTTGCAGTTGGCCGATTTTCAGTTGGCCGGCTCTCAGCCGGCCGGTTCTCAGCTGGTCGATTCGCCGCCGGAGCGGATCCGCGCGCTTCCTTCGGGGACATTGCTGGAGCGTGATAGGCTCCGCCAGCGGCGCGGGCAGTTACCACACCGTGTCCACTGAATTCGCCAGGGCGTGCCGTTGCCGCGATTGCTGGACGTCCATGGTTCTCGCTCGCGAACAAAGCCCGATTCTGGCTGGCGGCATGCGCCTGCTGCACCTGCGCCGTAACTGGCGGGACATGACGCTCGTGAGCAAAAGCTTCCTGTTGCGCGGTTGGACGAGCCGGTACTCCACCTTCTCCGCCGTTGAACGCCACGTGCGAATTGTTATTTACGATCACCGTCCGGTTCACGTAGACATTCCGGATGATGGTTGTGTTCACGTGCATGACGGCTGTGTTGTAGAAGAAAGCTCCGCCACGCCACTCACCTCCGTAGAAGCCTTCACCGCCATACCCAAACCCGTAATTGATCCCACCATAAAACCCAACATGCGGCCCCCAATAGCCGGCGTTCCACGCGTAGACGCCATCGTTCCAACCCCAGTATCCAGGCGTCCACAACAGACCCGGCTCTGGAGCCTCGACCCATGTGCCGGGAACCCAGTAATAGCCGTCATCATCGCTCCAGGCCCAATAACCGGGAGTCCAAAGGTACCCCACGCCGGGGCAGATGGGCTGGTCATAGACCGGTAATGCCGGCGGACCAATGCGCACTGAGATCCCGATGGCGATCTGCGCGGAAGATGGAGTGGAAAGCGCTGCCGGAATCACCAGCAGCATAAGTCCGAACCCAAGCACTCGAACTGCACTGTAAAGCTTCATGTGTTTTCCTCTTGGCCCATTGGGCTTGCCCTGGGAAACCGGCAGCGCCAGCAGGCATATTTAGCTCAAAAAAATCCGGCGCGAATCTTTCCGCATCCAGCTGTTTGGCTCGACGAGTGGCTGTTTCCTTAAACACCGCACGTTGGACTATGTTGCTAGGCGAGAAGTTGTTTGGAATGTGAAATTTCGCCAGATATGAATTGCTAATTGGCTTTTTTCGAACGCGCAATGCGTTCGTCGATAAGCTTGCGGCCGGCAAATCCTTCGTCGGTTCCGTGCCAGTGTGTGATGGATTTCTCTCCCATCTTCCAGCACAGAAGAACGGTTTGACCTTCAACTTCGCAAGGAAAATCGAGCAGCCCAATGTCGATGTCCTTCACCTGCACACCGATGGAATCAATTTCGGCGAGCGCATCCTTGGCGCGTTGTTCCGCCTTCGCGCGCTCAGCCTTCCGGCGCGCAACCGCGACTACATCGACGTGAGTGCCGCCGTTCAAGAAGATGCGGTGGCTGAGCTCTTGCATCTCGCCCTCCACGTCCTCCATCAGCTTCTTGCCTCCAATCGCGGTGCGCAAAAGGGACTCGAGCACAGGCAGCAGCGATTGGGCTTCGTCGAGTGTGAATGTACGGTCTGGCATACCCCATTCTAGCGCATGTGGGAAACCGGGTTCGATTTAACTGCGGCTAAGAAACACAAGCGAACCAGCGCGCCTCTCACCTGCCGTGCGACGGATCAGCAGACGTGGCCGAATTTACGTCAACATGCAATTGCTGCACCGGCGGAATTCCCGGAGGATAACATTCTCCATCGTGGCTGTAGTTCGAGCAGCGGCCAGCGACATCTTTGCGTTGGGGGGATTGCGCGTACTGCCAGACCTCAGCGAAGCCTACGCCACTTTCGGAAGGAACGGACGCTCGACTGGGAAAGGCGCAGCCGGGCGAGGGTGGACACGCGTCATTGATCGCCCAGTAAACAATCTGTCTCCCCGCGGCGCTCTGGTGAATGTCTTCAGCGGTCACGATGTTGTCATCATCTTTATTGGGGATGCCCGAACAATAAACGCCGGCGCGAAATCCGGCTGCGATCACACCGTCGATCCACGCGTAGATATAAGCTTTCTGCTCCGGGAGCATTCGGCCGCCTTGTTCCTGATCGAGAAAGATAATTGTCTTTGCGGGAAATCCTTCACGGCGGGCGGCAGCGGCGGCGGCTTGTGCGTCAGAACTGCCGAGTTTGGTTGCGTGCGAGAGGGATTTCAGTTCCGCATAGAGGCGGCCGTTGAAGAGCACGAGGAAGCCGAAGCCGGCGGATTCGACGGCAGCGCGATGGCCGCTCCAGGAGTTCGTTTTCTCTCCCGGAGGATTATTGAGCCAGTAACCGGCGTAGGAGAAAGTTTGGTGCAGGGCTTTCAGGTTGGCGTCGCCGGGGTAGATGTTGCGGTCGAAGCCGAGGTAGGAGGCACTCTGCGCTGACGGTGTTGCGCAAGCGAGAATCAGTGCCACCAGGAGCCACAGCCAATTCATGTGGTTGATCTTAAATGGATAGCGCCTCAGCAGCCAAAGCCACAATCTATTTTGGTCGTTAATTGGCACGAGAACTCGTGCTCTTCCGATCGGGAAGGCTTTCGCTATCCCCCGATGTGCACCATCGTCCTTGACGCCGGCACGAAGTCCGCCTCGCCGATATGATGGCGCTCTTCTTTCTTCTGCATGACTTCGTGAATGAAATCAGCTAACTCCTCATCGGAAGCGCCACGGCGCATCTGCGCGTGCAGGTCATGATCCCACACCGAGAAAAGGCAGGTACGGATTTTGCCGTCGCTGGTGATGCGGATACGGCTGCAGTGTCCGCAGAATGGATGCGAGACGGGCGCGATGATTCCGATCTCGCCCATGCCGTCATCAAAGCGATAGCGCCGCGCGGTTTCCGAACGCGCGTGCGGGATCTCAACCAGCGGACGGTACTCCCGCATGCGGGCCAGAATTTCTTCGAGAGTCACCACCGTATCCGGCGACCAGGTGCGGCCTTCTTCCAGCGGCATGAATTCGATAAATCGAACGGTTACGCCTTCCTCGCGCGCGAACATGCCGAAGGGAATAATCTGATCTTCATTGAAGCCGCGCATCAGCACGCAATTCACCTTCAACGGCCAGAGTCCAGCACGCCTCGCCGCGCGGATGCCCGCCAGCACGTGGTCGTATCCGTTGGGCACCCGGGTGATTCGTGCAAAACGGTCAGGGTCGACCGCGTCCATCGACACTGTCACGCGCGTCATCCCGGCATCCTTTAGCGGCTGCGCCAGGTCGGCAAGAAGATGGCCGTTGGTAGTGAGCGCAATGTCGATTGGGTCACCGCCGTTTCCGCTGCTCGGCGTACGAAGTCGACTCAACTCCCCGACGAACTCTACGATCCCCTTGCGCAGCAAAGGCTCCCCGCCGGTGAGACGGACTTTGGTGACTCCCATTCCCACCAGCAAGCGCGCCATCCGCAAGTAATCGGCAAAAGGCAAATCGCCGTAAAGCGCCCCTTCATTGCCGGTGCGGCAGTACACGCACTTATAGTTGCAGCGATCGGTAATCGAGATCCGCAGATCGCTGATGGGTCGGCCGAATTTGTCGGTTAGCGACATGGTCCTTGGCTGGTAGTCGCTAGGCGCTGGTCATTGGTCATTCGAAATGGCGAACGACGAACGGCCGTCGACTAACAGGTTTTGCAAGAAAGGATACGACAGGCAGGAACATTCCAGCGCCGCTTCCTTTCCAATGCGCTCCTTACGAAACGCGGGAGGCGCCGGCGTTTCCACCAGCACCCTCAGCAGCAGCGCCGTAAGCATCTTTGTTGCCTCGCCGAGGGCGAGACACCCTCAGGACAGCCAGTAAGATGCTGGCGCTACAACCTCACCGAGGCAGCCTGGGTATTCCCGAAGGCCGAGACGGTCGGAACTCATTCCATTATAGAGCTTGCTGAACAGAGAAAGGTTTCAAGGTTTCGCCTGATCAAGCTCTTTTTCGATTGCCGCCTCCGCCAGCGGCGCCATGATCTTGTATCCCGCGCCATTGGGGTGCAACCCATCATCTGCCAACTCCTTCTTCATGTAACCTTTGTCGTCGACCATAGCGTACAAATAGTCGAGATACAAGCAATTGGGCTGACCGTTCGTCGACACCGACGCGCAGTAGTTCTTAAGCCAGCGATTCAATTCCAGAATTTTTTGTGGAGAGCGCTGAGCAAAAAGATCCTGAGACCGCG
This sequence comes from Candidatus Sulfotelmatobacter sp., assembly GCA_049588915.1. GTDB lineage: Bacteria > Acidobacteriota > Terriglobia > Terriglobales > Acidobacteriaceae > Sulfotelmatobacter. Next base: position 25,060 of record JBAVZU010000323.1, on the reverse strand, counting down.
GCGTGTAATTATGTACCGGCAGCACCGACGAGTAGATCACTTTGATCTCGTGAGCGCCCGCCAACTCAGCCATGGAAGCGTAATTGGCCTCAATGTCCTCCAGCCGCATCGGTCCGGTATTGCCTGCGATATCATTCGTACCTGCAAGAATGATGACAATTTTCGGATGAAGATCAATTATGTCCTGACGGAAACGGACGAGCATCTGCGGCGTAGTCTGCCCTCCAATGCCGCGGTTGATGTAAGGCTTGCCGGGAAAGAATTCATTTAGGTGCCAAAGATCGGTAATGGAGTCGCCGAAGAAAACGACGCGATTTTCGCCGGCTGGAGGCAACGCGGCATTCGCCTCGCGGTAACGCGCTAATTGTCCGAAATCGTCCGAGAAGATCGCGATGCGCGAGGCTCGGTATTGGTCAAGGCCGGCAAAGCCGGTGGACGGAATAGCGGGCTGTGCTGAAGGTACGGTTGGGGCAGGCTGTTGGGCAAAGGCGGAGACAGCAAAGACGACTAGAGTTGCGAATTGGCTAACGTTGAAAAACCTTTGGGAGCGCATGATTTCCTCGGGCGATAGAATAGCTCGCCTCAAGTCCGTGAGGAAACTTAATCGCCACTGCACGTGACAAGATGTATTGCGCCGAAACCATCTAATTTTAATTAGGATCTGCGCGAGGTCGGTGGAATCCGCGAAACTCAGTCGCGAAAGAAATTGTTTCCAGCTCACATCCCATCGTAATTCGGCCCGCCGCCGCCCTCTGGGGGCACCCAAGTGATGATCTGATACGGATCGGCGATATCGCAGGTTTTGCAATGAACGCAATTCGAAGGATTCAAACTGATGCGCTTGCCGTTGGGCTGGCGTGCGTCGTCAACCATTTCGTAAACGTTCGCGGGACAGAAATTCCGGCAGGGGCTTCCGTATTCTTTTACGCACCGGGTGTTGCAAATGTTGGTATCGTGGATGACGAGATGGGAAGGTTGGTCTTCCTCATGCTTGGTGCCGGAGTGATAAAGGTCCGTGAGTTTATCAAACGTAAGTTTGCCGTCGCCTTTGGCGGGCCCAAGCAGATGCGCCTCATCCCCTCCATCGGCGGGCAGTTCGGCAAGCTTGCGCAGGTGCTCGTGTCCAGCTTTCGCGGGATATCGATTTCGTAAACCGCGTCCGCCGGTGATCATCTGCAAGGCAGTGTGGAACATGCCGGCGTACATCCCATGTTCGAATCCCTGGTGCATGTTGCGAACTTTCCAGAGTTCGTCTTTGATCCAGCTGGATTCGACTTTTTTCTGATACTCGCCCAACGCCGCTGCCGAATAATCATCTTTTCTCAATGCCTCGAAGGCAGTTTCGGCGGCGAGCATCCCACTTTTTATCGCAAGGTGGATTCCCTTCAGCCGGGCCGAGTTCAAAAAGCCGGCGGAATCGCCGAGGATCATCCATCCATCGCCGGCGACGGGCGGAATCGCCCACCAGCCGCCGTAAGGCATCGACTTCGCCCCGTAGCGGATCATCTTGCCTCCGTTAAGCAAATTCGCAACCATGGGGTGCTGTTTGAAATCCTGCAGTACGTGTTGCGGATCGAGCCGCGGGTCGGGGTAGTCAAGACCAGTTACGCAGCCCAGCGAGACTACGTTGTCTTTGCCGCCATAAATCCAGGCTCCGCCATACTCTCTCGGCGTCAGCGGCCAGCCCAGCGTGTAGATCACTTCACCCGGCGCGATGCGTCCCGAAGGTACTTCCCAAAGTTCTTTCACTCCAATGCCGTAGGTTTGCGGATTGGTGTCGCGCGCAAGATTGAATTTCGAGACAAGCTGTTTCGTTAATGATCCACGCGGCCCTTCGGCCAAAATTGTGATTTTCGCTTGCAAGTCGTAGCCCGGCTCGAAGTTCGATTTAGGATGGCCTTCTTTGTCGACTCCTTTATCGTCGGTTTGAACGCCGGCGACGCGGTCTCCCTCAAACAGCAGCTCAGAGCCCGCGAATCCAGTGAAGATGGAGATGCCGGTCTCTTCGACTTTGCCGCCGAGCCATTTCACGAAGCGATTGAGCGAGACGACGTAGTTGCCGTGATCACGCAAAGGCGGAGGCGTGATGGGCAGCTTGAATCTGCTGTTTTTAGTGAGAAAGTAAACCGCTTCTTTCGTAACTTCGGCGTCAAGCGGGGCTTCTTTCTCGAATCCGGGGAGCAGTTCGCGCATGGAGCGCGGATCGAGCAGGGCCCCGGATAAGCAATGCTGGCCAATCTCGCGCGCTTTTTCGAGGACGTAAATATTTTCTTTGCTGAGTTGCGATTCGGGATGTGAACTATTGTGCTGATCGATGAGCTGCGACAAGCGCAAAGCGCAAGCCATACCTGCGGGGCCGCCGCCGACGATGACCACATCCGCGGGCATCTGCGGACGCTCCACGCCTTCAATCGGTTTGCGGAAGATCAAGCTCATAAACGTCTAGCGACTCGCGAGGCTGGCTATCTCACCCAGGCCGAGCAAGCGTTGATCCGCAGTAACCAAGGTTAATTTCAGCACTTTGGCGGTCGCAGCCAAAAACCGGTCGGCCGGATCGGCATGCGGCAAAGGCATCGCCAAGCCAATACTCACGATCTCGCGAGTTAACGGAGCTTCGCGCAGTTGCTCGGCTGCGCGTTCGACCCAGGCAAAAGGATCCTTCACCCGAATGCGGCCTTTCTGCATTAACACCAGGGTCTCCCAAACGCTGACTGACGAAAGCCAGAGCTCGTTGGTGTTCTTGGAAAGTTCTTCGGCCGCACGCCTGCCAATGCGCTTTGGATCCAACTTACTCCAAATCCAGATATGTGTGTCGAGAAGTAGGTTCACTCGCGATAAACCTCAATATTTTCCAGTTCGATGACTGGGGAAACGATATCGCCGACAATCTCGGCAGTCCCAACCATGTCACCCAAGAACTTCCGCTTGCGATCGGGGCCGGAGGGGACTACCTCCGCGACAGGACGGCCGTGACGTGTAATCCGCAAAGGCTGGCGCGTTTTATGGACCTGGTCAATCAGTCCGAGACACTTGGATTTAAACTCAGAAATCGGAATCTCGTTCATGACTATTATTTTAACTATGGCCAATATAATGGTCAATCGCGTTTTAGCTTGTCGCCTTCGCCTTTTTCACTTCCTCAATCAGCGGGGGAACAATGTCGAATAGATTTCCGACGATCGCATAATCGGCAATCTCGAAAATCGGCGCTTCTGAATCCTTGTTGACGGCAATGATGGTGCGCGATCCTTTCATCCCGACGATGTGCTGAATGGCGCCGCTGATGCCGAGAGCCAGATAGAGTTTCGGCGCAACCGTTTGCCCGGAAGATCCAATCTGGCGATCCATGGGCAGCCAACCGGAATCGCAGATGGGACGCGAAGCCGCAATATCTCCGCCGAGAGCCTCGGCAAGTTGCTTGGCAATCTCGATATTTTTCTGTTCTTTAATTCCACGGCCGACCGAGACAATAATCTCGGCCTGCGTGAGATCCACGGCTTGTTTGGCTTCTTTGAATACTTCCTGCGGCTTGTTGCGGATGACGCCATCCGCAATTTCGACGTTCACCGTTTCGACTGGCGCTACGCTCGCACCGGTCTCGGCTTTATCGCCGCGGAACGCTCCGTTCTGAAAGGTTGCGAACCATGGGGCGTCGCTATTGAAGCTGACATCAGCGGCGAATTTTCCCTGAAACATCTGTCGCGTAAACACTAACTTGCCATTCTCGTGCCTAAACCCAATGCAATCGCTGATGACTGTGCGTCCCATCGCCGTTGCCAGCTTGGGAACAAAGTCGCGCACCTGATAGGTATGCGGCATGAGCACGAGTTTCGGCTGCTTTGCCATAAGCAGTTGTTTCAGCGCCGCGGCAAAGGCATCGGGCGTGTAAGGCTCGAGCTTCGGAGAATCGACCGCATATACCTTGGCCAATTTCTTGGAAGCAACTTCCGCGGAGATCGCGGATGCATTCGCCCCAACCACCGCCGCTTCCAAACCCCACCCCGTAGAAGCAGCGATCGCCTGCCCGGCTGTGATGGTTTCCCAGGAGACGCGGTTGAGTTTTCCTTCGCGTTGTTCAACGACTACTAAGATGGTGTCAGCCAATTTAATCCCCCAAGAGCTGCATTTTATCGTGCCGTAATTGTGGGACGATGCCTAAGATCGCTTGAGCCTGCTGTTGACGACCTTGCGACGAGATCCAATCCGTGGCTCAGGTCTTGATCGCCGCGAAGCGAAGTCGCATATAGTCCGCGGTCCAGCGCCCCTGGGAATCGCACAAAACAGGTTTAAGCAAAGCCGTTACTTCGTCAAGAAAATCGTCCCGCTCATTCTGCGCAAGAGCGGCGCAGAATGGATTGGCGAATGTCTCTAACCACCCGCGCATTCCGGTTGGCAGCAACGTGGGACGGGGGATCAATTGCACACTCTGCGGCACAAACCCGACCTGCCGCAAACGTGTTTCGTATTCGTCAACTGTCGGAAAATACCACGGAATCCACGTTGATGCATCCGGAATGCCCCTGCGCTCAAGTGCGACCATCAGCGCAAGGGCAATTGTGCTGACGCACCCGTGGCCACCTAATTCCCCGACGAACCTTCCTCCGGACACTAAGGCGCGAAATGCGCCACCGATCGGTGAGTCCGGATCGTCCTTCACCCAGTGCAGCGCGGCATTGGAAAAGACTGCATCGAATTCGTTCTCAAACGTTAGCGATGTGGCGTCCATCACCCTCGCATCGATCCCGCGCAGGCGTGCGGCGGCAATCATGTCTGGAGAATTGTCGATGCCGATCACGTTGGCACCGAGCGCCGCCAGTTTTTCGGTGAGGACTCCATCTCCGCAACCCAGATCTAGAATGCGCTCACCAGGCCGCGGCTGGAGCAAATCCAACACAGGCTGCCCAAGCGCCGGCACGAAGTGAGCGTTGGCCGCATAGCCAGCCGCACTCCAATTCTGGGAAGAAACTGATTTGGCCAAAAGGGTCACGTCACGAAATCCTTAGGTAAAAACAATCCGATTTTCGCTCACCCACACGATCATTTAAAACACACGCAGTTCGTTGCGAAGTTTGTCGACGAGCTTTTTCGCGATCTCGGCTGGCGAGCCCTCGATGTGCTCCGTCTTTTTTGTCTTCTCGGGAACGTACAGGCGTTCAATTTTTTGCACATTCTCGCCGATCGCCGATTGCACTTCTGCCAGCGGCACTTTGCGCAACGGCTTGTTCTTGGCCTGTTTGATGCCGATCAGCGTGGCATAGCGCAACTTGTTGATGCCGGACTGAATGGTCAGCACTGCCGGCAGAGGCATGTCCACGAACTGGAAGAAGCCCGCTTCGAGTTCACGTTTAACGCGAATGCCGATTTCGTTTTTTTCAATCTGCATGATGATCGTGGCGTGCGGCCAACCCAACAGCTCTGCCAAAATGACACCTGTCTGTGCGTAGCCGTAGTCATCGGACTGCAGGCCGGTAAAAATCAGATCGAATTTCTCGTCTTTGATGGCCGCAGCGAAGGCCTTCGCCGTATTGAACGCATCAAGTCCTACAAAGGCACTGTCTTCCAGATGGATGGCGCGATCCGCGCCTTTGGCCAACGCTTCGCGCAACACTTGTTGTGAACGAGCCGGTCCAGAAGTGATCACCACCACTTCCCCTGCATGCTTTTCTTTTTGGCGCAGGGCCTCTTCCAGCGCGTAGGCGTCGGGTTCGTTCACCTCATAAGAGACACCCTCGCGGATCCACGCCCCCGTTTCGTTGAGCTTGAGCGGCGCATCTTTCTGCGGCACCTGCTTCATGCACACCAGGATCTTCACTGGATCACTCCTTACCTCTGGCCTGGGCGACTACAGCCAAACGCACAAGTATAGATCACAGTGGGGCGAAGCGGGCGGGCGGAATTTCAAATCGGCGACAAAAATTCGCAGATGATCACATGTGCCCGTGATGCGTCAGCTTTGCGCGTCGATGGGCTGGACGAAGACCCAGACGGTTTTATCGCGATCGCTGTAAAACAAAGTCACTGTCACATTGCGAGGATTCTTTTTGAATGTGAACCGATAGCGGAATTTGCAATGAAGTTTGCCGAGTGCGACTCCTTCTCGAAAGCGTCCATAGAATTCCTGAACGTCAGTGCAAGGGGCCACTTGTTTGAAGAAATTTTTTCCCACCACTTTCTCTCTTGTAAGACCAGCTAGCCGCTGTTCGTAGGCGTTATACCGGAGGACTTTGCCTTGCGCGTCGAGTTGGATCACACCGTGAGGAAGCGCGTCCAATTCTTTTTCGGGCATTGAATCTACAGTTTGGATGTGAACGAGAGATAACGCTGGCGAAGCAGAAGACACATAACCTCCTGAGATTCCTTAAAACAATTTAATGCTGGTGAGATCGTGGGGATAGTCCAAACGCGCGGGCGGGCAAACCTTGGTAATAAACAACTCAGACCGTCGAGACGGCAAACGAACAATGGTCGGAACCGAAGCAGCCAATCAATCGGTGAAAACAACCGACTGGACTCCGGAAATCTCGAAGCGCTTGCGGCAACGCATATTCTTGCAAGCCATCAGGTCGTCCTTGCGAAGCATGTAGGAGCGGGCTTTAGCGAAGCGGGCGCGGTCCCGCTCGTCGGCACGGCCGGCGAGCTGACGCTTCTTGGTGCGCACCACCCAGGTGACCTCATATTCACTGGGCTGGTGGCAATGCGGACAATTCAAGGTTGCCAGTTTCTTCTCGGTGCGCTCGTCAAAAAAATCTCGTTCTTCCATGGGCCGTCGGTCGCTGGTCGTAGGTCGCTAGCGGCCCTTCTAGAAAACGCCGCCCGCGATTCAACCACGAATCACAATTATTACAGTTTTGCGCCGAACAAAGCTATGGCAACATGGAAGTCGGAGTCTGGCACAAGATGGCGCGTAAGAAAAAAGCAAAACGGTTTGAAGCGGTGCAGGCCGTGAAGGAACTAGCCCGCGAGCGCTTGGGTGCGCCGCCAGCGGCTAAAGTGGTGCCTCACAAAAAGAAAGATTCAGTGAAGCACAAAGAAACGCTGGGGAAGCTGCTTGACGACTCCAACTGAGCAGGCGAGGTCCCCGCCTAAATACTGGCATGCCGGTGTCCCTTGCTGAATTCCGGGGTTCGGGCCGCCCGTTAGCCCTTCACGGCCTCGGCCACCACTGCTGCAAACTTGCGGATATCTTCTTCTGTGGTATCAAAAGAGCACATCCAACGTACGATCGACTCCTCCTCGACCCACGTATAGAAAAAATAGTGCTGTTTGATCTTGTCGATTGATTGCCGAGGGATCTGGACGAAGACGCCGTTCGCTTCCACTTTCCAGACGACCCTTACTCCTGGAATCCGGCTGACTTCTTTTTCCAGTAGACTAGCCATGCGGTTGGCATGTCCAGCGCTGCGATACCAGAGATCATTGCTGAGCAGGGCTTCGAACTGTGCGCCGATGAATCGCATCTTCGAAGCGAGTTGCATGCTCTGTTTACGGAGATAGAGAAAGTTCTCGCTGACGTTTGTCTCCAAAAAGTTGGACTGAAAAAATACGACTGCTTCGCCTCCCATGATTCCGTTTTTCGTGCCTCCGAAGGAGAGCACGTCGACTCCCAGATCACGGGTAGCCTCGCGGAGGGACTGGCCAAGAGAGTCCGCGGCGTTGGCTATGCGGGCCCCGTCCATATGTAGAAACATGCCGTGGTCGTGGGCGAAGCGCGCCAACTCCTGAATTTCCTCTGGACGATAGACGGTGCCCATCTCCGTGGATTGCGTAATCGAGATGACTCGAGGCTGGGAGTGGTGTTCATCGCCGATGCCGTGGTAAGCATGGCGGACGGAATCCAGCGTGATTTTCCCGTCGCGGTGTGGCAGCGGAATCAACTTGCAACCGGTATGCTTTTCGGGTGCGCCGCATTCGTCAGTGTAGATGTGAGCATAATCACTACAAAGCACTGACTGGAACGAACGGGTGAGAGCCTGCAGACTGAGCACATTCGCGCCCGTGCCGTTGAAGGTGAAAAAGACCGCGATGTCTTTGCCGAAATGTTCTTCGAATTTTTGAATTGCCGAGCGAGTATAGGGATCTGCTCCGTAGGCCACCACGTGGCCCTGGTTGGCGCGCGCAATGGCTGCGAGAATTTCCGGATGCACGCCGGCATTATTGTCGCTGGCAAAGCCGCGGGTCGGCTGAAAAGAATTCGGCGCCATAGGCCAACAATGTAGCAGAATGGCCCCCGCGTCGATAATTGCTGCGACCAGATCGCCCGCCGGGAAATCTTCTAACTGCGATAACCTTGAGCCTGCGCCTTCGTCTATTGCAGAGGGCTACAAGATCCGGAGAATCCTTGTAAAGTATTAGAGTCAACCGTTCAATCGAAATTCAAATCTTTTATGCTGCTTCGAACCAAGAAGTGCCTGTCCCAAAGCCTGTTAGGCATTGTGCTCGCCGCTAGCGGAGCGGGCGTAGCGTGCTCGAGCAACTCCGCGCAGAGCGCTCATGCCGGCGGCCCGCAAGCGATGCCGGTAAAAGTGCAAGAGGCACGGGCAACTCCGATCGACGATGCCACGGAGTATGTGGCTACGCTTAAGTCGCGCGATTCCGCCGTAATCATGCCGCAGGTGGAAGGGCAGGTCATAAATATTCTGGTGCATTCGGGACAGTCGGTCCAGGCGGGGGCAACTTTGATGGAGATCGATCCCCTGAAACAGCAGGCCACGGTCAAGAGCCAGGAAAGTTCCAGGGCTGCGCAGCAGGCGACTTTAAATTTGGCGAAGCAGCAATATGAGCGTGCCCAGGGGCTGTTTTCCGCTGGCGTGGTGAGCAAGCAGGATCTGGATCAGGCGAAGTCCTCGCTGGATGCGGCGCAGGCGCAAATGGATTCTCTGGATGCGCAGGTGAGCGAACAGCAAGTGCAGCTGCACTATTACAAAGTTGTCGCGCCGTGGAGTGGAATTGTTGGAGATGTCCCGGTTCGCGTAGGCGACCGGGTAACGAGCGCCACCCAACTCACAACAGTGGATAAACCAGGCAGCCTGGAAGTTTACGTGTATGTTCCGATCGAGCATTCTTCGCAGCTTAAAATGAACTTGCCCGTGCAGGTATTGGACAGCAACGATAAAGTACTGGCTAATACCCGGGTGAGCTTTATCTCGCCGCAAGTGGACAGCGCGACACAGACTGTGCTGTTGAAGGCACGAATCGCCAACAGTAACGACGCGCTGCGTCAATCGCAATTCATTCGGGCACGGATCGTTTGGGGCACGCATCAGAATCCCGAGGTTCCGATGCTCGCTGTGTCACGGCTGGCGGGACAATATTTTGCCTTCGTTGCCGAACCGCAAAATGGCGGATATGTGGCGCGGCAGAAGCCTCTGAAAATCGGGCAAACGGTGGGAAATGACTACGAGGTCCTGGACGGCATCAAACCCGGCGACAAAGTGGTCGTCTCCGGAACCCAGTTCCTGGTGGATGGAGCGCCGGTAACTCCGCAAGGCTGAGAAGCGGGATCCGGCTTCCGGGCTCCGGCTTCGCCTCGGTATTGCAAATCGCTGTTGCAAATAAGAAGCAATTGCCAGCTAGCAGTTGGCCATCAGCAGTATCCTCGTGGCTCTACGCAATCTTTGATTGCCTGGTTGCCAGCTGCTAATTGGCAGTGTTCTGCTGACAGTTCGTAGTGCGAGTTTCTATGTTCGTTCAGTTCTTCATACGACGTCCGGTGTTTGCCACGGTCTGCGCGCTGCTGATTATTTTGGCGGGCGCTGCGGTAATTCCGACTCTGCCGATCGCGCAGTTCCCCGATCTGGCACCGCCGCAAGTAAGCGTTTCCAGCGCCTACATTGGGGCGAGTGCGCAGACGGTGGAGAGCGCCGTCACCATTCCACTGGAGCAGCAAATCAACGGGGCGGAGGGTATGAAGTATATGACCTCCACCAGCGGCAACGACGGATCGAGTAACGTCACCGTCACCTTCGACATAACCCGGGATCCGGACCTGGCCACGGTCGACATCGAAAACCGCGTGAACACGGCGCAGGGACGGCTGCCTGCTGCCGTGAAGGCGATAGGCATCACCACCGCGAAGAGTTCCCAGAATTTCGTTTTCGGCGCTGCCGTTGTCTCCGACAACAATAAATACCCCACGTTATTCATGAGCAACTACCTTGATATTTACGTCAGGGACGCGCTGAAGCGTATTCCGGGCGTGGCTGACGTAATTATTTTCGGCGAGCGCAAGTACTCTATGCGGCTTTGGCTCGATCCCGTGCGCATGGCGGGACGTGGGCTAACGGCCCCGGACGTGGTGAATGCTCTGTCCGAACAGAACGTGGAGGTTGCCGCCGGGCAGGTTGGGCAGCAGCCTGCTAAAGAAGGACAGCAATATCAGATCAGCGTACGCGCGGTTGGGCGCCTCAGCGAGGCTGGACAGTTCGACAACATCATTCTGAAGACGAATGCGGATGGCACTTTAGTCCGGCTGAGGGATGTAGGCCGCGCGGAATTGGGCGCGGAGGATTACAGCTCAGATCTGCAATTCAATGGTCAGGATGCAGTCGGTCTGGGCGTGACACAACTTTCCACGGCGAATGCACTCGATGTAGACCGGCGGGCAATCGCCGAACTGCAGCGGCTCTCAAGAAAGTTCCCGCCGGGAATGCACTACAAAGTCGCATTCGATACCACCGACGCCGTGGGCGAGTCGATCCGCGACGTGGTCTACACGGTTGGTTCCGCAATCCTCCTGGTCATCCTGGTGATCTTTATCTTTCTTGGCGACTGGAGGACGACCATGATTCACTTCATCGCCACTCCGGTCTCACTAATCGGCACCTTCATCTTTGTAAAATTGCTCGGTTTCTCCATCAACACGCTGACGTTGTTCGGCATCACACTCGCCACCGGCTTGGTCGTCGACGACGCCATCGTCGTGATTGAAAACATTGAGCGCCACATTACTGAGGGGGAACATGACTCTCACAAAGCGGCGGCAGCCGCTACCGCCGAGATTACCAGCGCCGTCATCGCCACATCGCTGGTGCTCTGTGCCGTGTTTGTTCCCGTCGCATTCTTTCCTGGGACGACCGGCATCCTGTTTCGTCAGTTTGCGCTGACGATCGCATTTTCCATTGCCATTTCGGCGTTCAACGCGCTCACCCTTGCCCCGGTCCTGGCGGCCATTTTCCTGAGCGGTCCCCACCGGCAAAAGTGGTGGTGGCTGCGAAAGTTTGACGAAGGCGTCGCTGCCCTTACGCGCGGATACCGCGGCTTGCTGCATCACGTGCTCGAATACAAGTTCGTAATGGTGGTGCTGTTTTTCGCCGGTCTGGGGCTAACTTATTTTGTGTTCACGCGGGTACCGAGGGGCTTCGTTCCGAACGAAGACCAGGGATATTTCATCGTCGTCATCCAGGCTCCGTCAGGGGCTTCTTTGGAATACACCAAAGCAATCGGCAAACAAGTGTCGAATTTGTTGAGCGATGTGTCGGAAGCCGAGGGTACGTTCTCGGTGGCGGGCTTCAGTTTTGCCGGCAGCGCCTCGAACCAAGGACTTATTTTCGTCCCTCTCAAGCCGTACTCCCAGCGCAAGGGCGCGGAGCATACAGCTTCGGCCATTCTGAACCGGGTTCGCCCCCGTTTGTTTTCTATTTCAGGAGCGATCGCATTTGCCACGCTTCCTCCCGCCGTCCAGGGTCTCGGCCAATTCGGTGGCTTCCAATTCGTTGTGCAGGATCAGGCCTCGCACACCCTTGAGGAACTATCCAACGCCGCGCATGCGCTCATGCAGCAATCTACGCAAGACAAAGAACTGGTTGGGCTGTACACTCCGTTCACAGCGAATGATCCGCAGTATCTTGTCACCATCGACCGCGAAAAGGCGAAGAGCCTCCACGTACCGCTCTCGCAAATTACCGACACTCTCGGCGTTTATATGGGCTCTGCTTACGTGAACGATTTCGATTTCAATAATCGTTCCTATCGGGTCTACGTGCAGGCCGATAAGCAATTCCGCTCCGAAGCGCAGGACATGAAACAGTTCTACGTCCGCTCCGATAGCGGCGCCATGGTCCCGCTGGATAATTTAATCAGCATCACGCAGACCACGACCCCTCAGGTGATCAGCCATTACAATTTGTTTCGCTCGGCGGAGATCGATGGCTCCGCTGCGCCGGGATACAGCTCTGGGCAGGCGATCGCAGCCATGGAGGATCTCGCGAAGAAATTGCCGCAAGGCTTCTCCTACAGCTGGACAGGTCTCTCTCTCGAGGAATTGCAGGCTGGAGGCACGTCACTGCTTCTATTTGGACTGGGCACGTTGGTCGTGTACCTGACGCTTTCCGCGCAGTATGAAAGTTTCGTGCTGCCGTTCATCGTATTGCTTGCCGTCCCGATGGCGTTACTCGGAGCCTTGGGAGCTCAATGGATACGCGGCCTGGAAAATGACGTCTTCTGCCAGGTGGGACTGGTAATGCTGGTTGGGCTCTCCAGCAAGAACGCAATCTTGATCGTAGAGTTTGCCGAACAGTTGCGCCATCGTGGGCTACCGCTCGTGGAAGCCGCGGTGCAAGCTGCAACCATACGTCTGCGCCCAATTCTTATGACTTCTCTCGCATTTATTCTGGGCGTTGTACCGCTGGTTCTAGCTACGGGAGCAGGCGAAAACGGCCGACATTCTGTGGGTACCACGGTTTTCGGCGGCATGATTATGTCGACGGTGCTGAATCTTTTCTTTATCCCCGTGTTGTATCTGATCATCGAAGGTTGGCGTGAACACGGAAAGAAAGCGGCTAAGGCTGGACTCGATGTTGCCGAGGCGGACGCAGGAACCTAACCGGGCTCGGGTAAGATCTTTGGCTTTCCTCCGTTTCGTTTTTGCTGAGTCTTGTTCGCAGACCTAGCGGATGCCCGTTTCTCCGCCTTCTTTCGCGCCTTGCGCTTCAACTTGGCCATCCATTCCCGCGAATACATCGTGCCGCGACATTTTGGCGATCCGCAGTAGCAGGGGGCAGGATCATCATCGTCGTATAGGTTGTAATCCCAAACTAGCTCTTCTCCGGCTGCAATGTCGCGAATGGCAAGGAGCCACACGCGATTGTTAATTTCATCGACCTCGCAGTTGGGATCACAGGAATGGTTCAGGTAGGCGCCCATGCCTTCGCCATCTATTACAGTCTTGCCGTCCTCCAGGCCATAGAGGTAAGTCCGGGGCGCTCCATCGTAAAGGCGATTGGCCTCCTCCGGGGTGAGGCGCGGTCCGGCATATTCGACAACGCGAGCACCTTTGCGAATTGGTGTGGTGGTGAATACACCTACCGCATGAATCTTCGAGGGTCGGATACAAATTGCCATGCAGCTAATTTCGCACGTCGCGCATAAACCTTCATGTGGAGACAGCAAGCATCAGTCAGGAAGAGCTGTCGTGGGAATCTGCTGAGCCTGGTTGCGAAGTTCCTCGAACAAAACAGTGCTCAAGTAACGTTCGCCGAAAGATGGCAGCACGGCCACGATCAGCTTGCCGGCATTCGCCGGACGTCTCGCCACTTGTAGCGCAGCCGTGACTGCAGCTCCCGAAGAAATGCCCACGAAGAGCCCCTCTTCCAACGGGAGCCGCCGCGCCATGCGGATCGCTTCATCATTGCTGACCTTGATAATCTCGTCGATGTAGTCTGTGCGCAAAATTCGGGGAACAAAGCCCGCGCCAATTCCCTGAATCTTATGCGGGCCGGGCTTTCCGCCAGAGAGCACCGGACTCTCCGCCGGTTCCACCGCTACCGCTTTGAACGATGCTTTCCTAGGCTTGATATATTCGCAGACACCAGTGATCGTGCCGCCCGTCCCAATCCCTGAGACCAGGAAATCAACTTTGCCATCAGTGTCATTCCAGATTTCGGGGCCCGTCGTCTCGAAATGAATTTTGGGGTTCGCCGGGTTGTCGAACTGCTGCAGCATGTAGCCGTTTGGAGTAGTCGCCAACAATTGCTCGGCTTTCAGGATCGCACCTTTCATCCCGCGTGGACCCGGCGTAAGAACGATTTCTGCTCCGAAAGCCAACAAGAGAACCCGGCGTTCCAGACTCATGGTTTCTGGCATGGTCAGGATTAGTTTGTAGCCCCTTACGGCAGCGACAAACGCCAGGCCGATCCCAGTGTTGCCGCTGGTGGGCTCGATCAGCACGGTTTTTCCCGGCTGGATTTTCCCTGCACGCTCGGCTTCAAGGACCATGCTTGCGCCAATACGATCCTTCACGCTGCCCACTGGATTCTGGCTTTCCAGTTTGGCGACGACCTCAGCCACGCAACCCGTCGTTACCTTATTCAGCCGCACCAATGGTGTTCCACCGACTAACTCGATGACATCCCTTGCGATTCTCATGACTTTGATTTTTCCGTTCTCCGCAGCGTGGATGAATGCGCCCTTGCAGAAACTACATAAATTTTAACTGATTTGTTTCGAGCCGACTCGTGTTCCAGGTCGTGCGTCGTCTCAGGCTGTGTCGAGTAGGTCGGAGCGCTATCTCCGATTCCGTATTTCTCCACCAGAAAAGCTTGAAGTTTTGGCGGCACGGTCTGCGCTACCTCTTGCCACGTTAGGATTTTAAGTTTGGTCCGGAGATCAATCGGTTTCACGCACTTCAGAATTGCGTACCAGGCTTCAATCAAGTCAAGCCTTCGCTCGTCCACCAGAACGCAGAACGAACATTCAAGAGCATATGCGGCGAGTACATTTCTGACAAGCTGATACGACAGATAATGACTCTCGGTTTGAGGCACTTCATCTGAGCTGAATACAGCCAAAAAATCACGGTAAGCTCGGACGGCATCTTTCCTGGCACTCTGAAAATCATTCTCGGTGAGCTTTGCCTCGATCAACAGGTTGCCCAGTCTTAGGTCGACTTCGGTGCGATCCGATCTGCCGTTGCCCAGGGGAACGCGGGCCCTGTAGCCATAACACGGCGCGGTCCCCGGCTCGATTCCCAACAGATGAGCAAACTTGCGACCCCGAAGCACGCTCGGATAACAAAAAATATCCATCAGCAGCGCGTCGGAACTTGTGCAGGAGTCAAGCTCCCTCCAACATCCCCGCTCTGTTGTTGGCAAAGATCTTCGAGCCTGGGTGTGGACCTTGGCCAAACGCCGCATCCACGCCGGATTCGCGCGTATCGCCCGGTAGCTCGCTGACAGGAAATTCCCGTGTTCACAATCATCGTCATGCGGTGCGAAGCACGCAATTGCACTTTCGCGGTAGCTGAGGGAGTGAGGCAATCCCTTGGCCAGAGCGTATTGCCGGGCCCGCGCCGCCAAATCGTTACGTAGGACGCCGGAAAAATTCATGCGGATTCCTTCTAGAACAGAATATTGTGCCCGAAAGACCCGGATATTGTAGCGAATAAATGGCGAAGACGAAACTAGAGTCAGTAAGTCCCTAGCGCCTCCGGCATAACGACGTCTTTTGGATCCTTGTCGTCGCGCAAACCGAGGAAAACCGGCTGCCGCAATCGCTGGTCCTTGGTCCATTCCGCGTAAGAAATCTGCGCAACGAGTTTTGGCGATAGGAATGTGGCATGTTGAATGCGAGACAGATCTTCGGCCGGCGCCTTTTTCAATTTGAGCGGCTGAAATTTGCGATAGAGCGAAGCGAGAGAATCGCGGGTGAATCCCGTTCCCACTTTCCCGACGTATTGAAGCTTTTGATTACGATAAGCACCGAGCAGCAGCGAGCCGAAGTATTCACGAGAACCCGAGGGTTGCGTATAACCGAGAACGACGAACTCGTCCTCCTGATGAACCTTGACCTTAAGCCATTCCCGGCTGCGCCCTTCAACGTAGACAGACGCCAGACGCTTCGCCACGAGCCCTTCGTACCCTCGCTTTTGCGCAACCCGGAAAGCATCGATACCGTCAGCCCGGATTCTCCGCGACAATATCAACCCATCGCCTTCGTGAATGGAACGCTCCAGTTCCGCGCGCCGAGTTGAAAGCGGCTCCTGGCGCAGGTCTCGTCCACTCACATACAGACAGTCAAATACCGCGTAGTGAGCTCGGCCAATTCCCCTCTGCAGCAACTGAAAGCGCGAAACCTTGTCACGATCGAGAGCAACGACTTCGCCGTCGAGCAACAAGGTGGCCGGTTGCAGGGCGCTAATCACGCGCGCAATCTCATGAAAGCTTTCGGTGCGATCTTTATCGTTCCGGCTTAACAGCGTGACCTGGGACCCTTCTTTGTAAGCGAGAATACGAATGCCATCGTATTTCTCCTCGTAGACCCATCCTGGCTCGTGGAATGCCCTACCGACAAGCGTAGCCAGCATCGGGCGAGCCTTAAATGGAATTCGATCTCTCACGCAGACTGAGATGCCATCATGCGATGCGACGTCCTGTCTATAATTAACCAGCAGAATAGCTTGAGAAAACAAAAAAAGATGGCATCGAAACGATTACTCCCGGGTGAGCTTGTGCCGGGGCCCGCATCAGGATATGCACCAGAGATCAATGTTCAAGGATCGGACACATCGAATTGCAAACAGCAGCCTGTATCACGCCTGTTCCTACTCTCTCCTGCCAACACTTCGGCCATTCGCGCCCAATTGCTGTTGAACCGGGATTCGAGCTTCGAACTCGCGAGGCGCATTCAGCGGGACGGCGCTCCACTGGGCGAGGTCTTCAGCTTCATCAGCAGCCTTTATTTCCGCGGCAAAATAGCCTATGCCGAAGCTTTCTCAAGACCCTCGACCGAGTTTCCCGCCACGGTTGTGATGACGACTTCGCGCGGTCTCCTGCCGCCCCAGACCATCGTCAAGTTGGGTGATCTTCTGGAGATGGCCTCGATTCCTATCGATCCCAGTGATGCTCGATATCGAGCACCGCTTTGCCGCGACGCCAGTGCGCTGGCACGTGCGCTACCAGCCGGTTCCAAGATTGTGCTACTGGGCAGTATCGCCAGCGGTAAATACGTAGACCCACTCCTCGAAATCTTCGGAGCTGATCTTCTGTTCCCGCGGGAATTCGTTGGACGCGGTGACTTGAGCCGTGGGGGACTGATGTTGCGTTGCGCTCAAGCCAGGCTCGAACTGGACTATGTACCTGTAGAGTCAGCCATCCGTCGCGGACCCAGGCCCCCGAGGCTCGTCCCGATTACACCCGCGCGTTTAGGATTGCGGCGGAAAGCAGGATAATCTCACCTGCATTGAGTCAAACTCATTGAAATCCACAGCCGTTACAAGCTCTCGAGAACTGCTTTGAGGTAATTCCAGAAATGCTCCGCGGACGATATTTTTACTCGCTCGTTCGGGCTGTGAGGATCCACAATCGTTGGACCGAAAGACACCATTTGCATGCCAGGATACTTCTCGCCAATCACGCCGCATTCCAGCCCAGCGTGCATGGCGATAAGCTTGGCCGGCTCGCCAAAGAGTTTCTTGTGCACATCCTGGAGCTTGTGCACAATGTCGCTGCCGGGTTCCGGTTTCCAGCCGGGGTATTTGCCCGTATGCTCCACTTCGAACCCTGCCAGCCCGCATACCGTGGCAACCATGCGGGCAGCCGCCAGCATGCTGCTCTCGATCGCACTCCGCTGGCTTGTGACAATTTCCACCATATCGCCCTTTGTACTAACGATCGCCAGATTCGTAGACGTTTGGACCAAACCGGCAATGTCAGGACTCATCGCCAGGACCCCATGATGCAAGCTCGCGAGCAGCGCCACTGCTTGTGTCGCGTCTGCCGCTTCCAAAACTTTCACAGGCCGTGCGACTTTCTCGACCGTAATGTGCAGACCAGGATCGAATCCCCCGAAGTCCGCCTGGTATGCAGCCTCGGCCGGGGCGATGAATGGTGTCAATTCACTTTCCCGAGAAGACTCCACCAGCACTACGGCTGAAGCTTCCCGCGGAATAGCGTTTTGCGCGGTTCCGCCGTTGATCTCCGCGATTTCGACGGCCAGGCGATCGAGTAGAACCTGCAACACCCCACCCATGATTCGCAACGCATTGCCGCGTCCCTGGTGGATATCGACACCGGAGTGTCCGCCTTTCAATCCTGACACCTTGATTCGCCATGCCGACCCTGCGCCTGCCGGACGAAGGCCGACCCTCCTTCGCGCAGTCGTCTTGACGCCGCCGGAACAACCGATACAGAGCGTGCCTTCCTCTTCGTTGTCAAGGTTGAGAAAATATTTTGACTTCAGCAAGCCGCCCGGAAAAGCCGCAGCTCCGGTGAGGCCGCTTTCCTCATCAATTGTAAAAACGAATTCCAGCGGACCATGAGCAATGTCATCGCTCTCCATTGCGGCGAGTGCGGCCGCTACTCCGACTCCGTTGTCGGAACCCAAGGTCGTGCCCTCCGCCCTCAGCCAGTCGCCGTCTCTTATCACCCGGATAGGGTCGGCATCGAAGTCGTGGACGGTTCCCTCGTTCTTCTCGCATACCATATCGAGGTGGCCCTGCAGGAGCGCCATCGGCGCTTGCTCACGTCCTGCTCGCGCGGGCTTCCGGATCACCAGATTACCAACATTGTCCTGAACGGATTCCAAGCCCAGCCTTGTAGCGAGCGCAAGCACGTAATCGCGTGCCGCGGCCTCTTTTGTGGAAGGGCGAGGAATAGCTGCTAATCGGTCAAAATGCTTCCATACCGGTTCAGGTTGGAGGTGCGCGAGCGCAGGCATCATGACATGCTCCCTAACAACTAAAAGTTAACTAGCCATCGTACAGCGCAGACTCGGCGATCCAAAGTCGGAGAATGGCGCGGATGATTCTGGACGGCTTGAGATGCCCAGCGTTTTACGCCTTCGACACCTGCGGCTGTTCTGATTTCGTAACAGAAATTAACGCTGCTTTAGGCGCCATTATTTTCATGAGATGCTGCTAAAAAGGAAAGCGAATGTCTCCGAGCCTAGGTGGTGGTGGTCGAAAAGGTTATAGCCCTCCTCGAATCAAGCAGCTGACGCCCAAAAATGCCAGAACGGGATTGTCTGATATTCAGTCACCTCCGGCTAGCTCCAACAGAGAAATGCCCGATGCCGAACAGATATTTGCCGATTTTTTTTATAGTTCGGACGCGGGTCTTGCCATCTTCGATGACCAAATGCGTTATCGGGCGGTAAATTCCCGACTAGCGGCGATTAATGGCGTACCTGCCGAATCGCATTTGGGAAAGACCCTGCGCGAGGTAGTGGGCGACCTCGCGTCGCAACTGGAGCCATCCATGAAACAAGTAATGAGGACGGGCCGACCTGTTCTCAATCTGAAGCTTGCAGGATCATTACCGGCGAATGACAAAAGGCGACGCTGGGTCGATAACTTCTTTCCCATGAAAGACGCCAAAGGCCGCGTAGACCGAGTCGGGGTAGTTGTTGTGGAACTTTGTCCGGACAAAAAATGCGATGCAGCCACTCCCGAAACTGAATTGCCAGGCAGCGCAAGCGAAATGCTGCGATCCTGGAAAGCCATCTCCAATTATGTTGGAGCATGCGTGAAAACGGTCCAGCGTTGGGAAGAGAACTACAATTTTCCGATTCGCCGCTTAGAACGAAACAAGGGCGCCTCGGTATTTGCCTTGAAGGCCGAGGTAGATAGCTGGATATTGACGCGAATCCAGCAGGCCCGCGCATCCTGATTGTTCTTGAACCCATTCAGTTGAATTGTTGCGGCCTCAGGGAAACCCTGATTACCTTAGCGCTTCTGTCGTTTCTTTACGTTCACCCCTTCCCATCAACGTCGGTTACCTTCCGGTAAAGGCTATTGCGTTTCAGCGGTCGATGAGGGGGACGGCGTCAGATCGGTGCTAACTGAGCGCCAAGAATGGGGCCGAAAAGCAGACGGTCGCAATACAAGCTGATTTTGGTGGCGAGTGCATTACCGCTGCTGGGGTTAGTCCTTTAGTAGTTCCGCCGGAACGAAGGAATATCCCACCCTCACGGGAACAAGAGCAAACGGCCAGCGCGAACAGTGGCCGGGACTCCGCTTCTCGAAATCAAGTCCGCTGTGCCGCACGGCGACATTTATGAAATCGAAAGCTCCGCCGACCCTGGTAGTAGCGTCATCATTAACAAGTTGTCGAGAAGGATTGTAGCGCATCATGCCCATAGGACTTGCCCTTTTGGTGTCTGCTGATCCTGCCACGATTCAGCAGTTTTCGCGTGCGTTGCAGGAGTTGTCTATTTTGTCTGATGTTTGTCGGGAGGTGCCGGCGGCGGTTGGTCTATTGAACCGCCAAAAATTCGATGCCGTTATCGTAGATCTCCAGATGGGCGAGCAGTCAGGAATGGTTCTGGACGAGGCGCGTCTCTCTCCCGCGAACCGAACAGCGGTAACATTTGCCATCAGCGGCAATGATGCAGAAGCCACAGCCTTCCGGAAGAAATCAGGATTTGTTTTTGAGAGGCCTCTTTCGACGCAGTCAATCCATAAAACGCTCAAGCCTGCGTACGGACTAATCCTGAGAGAGCGACGCCGGTATTTTCGTTGTCCTCTCTCTGTCCCTGTTTTCATCCTACGGCGCGGCCAGCCCGATATTCGTTGCGAAGGCGTAAATGTCAGCGAAGGGGGTATGGCCCTGAGCGTCTCGATCCCGCTCAATCCCGAAGAAAAAGTACGTGTTCGGTTCACATTGCCAGGTCTAGATGTGCCATTCTCTGCGGAAGTGACAATCTGCTGGTGGAAAACAGGCCAAGTCGGAGTTCGTTTCGTGTCACTTTCAAAAGAACAAGAATCAGTGTTACAGGGATGGCTCTCAAAAAAGCTCGAAGAAATGCTCCCGGAATTCGTTGCCGGGAAATTCCGGAAGATGGATGATTGCCTCCCTGTAACCAAAGAGGATGGAGATCCGCGGAAAGAAGTTCGCTGTCCTTATTGCGTTGGCCCTGACAACTTCGGTCCGATGAAGGTCCTTTCGAATGGGCAGCTGATTTGCGCAGAATGCGGCCACATGGTCTTCCCAGACGACGCAACCTTAAAATGTCCGTGCACGAATTGTGTCGAGATTGCTATTTCTTCCAGATTCCAGAAGTACGAATAAACCGCCGGCATTACGGCTTCGCACCAGGACTGATCGCCAGTGATCGCAACGGCAAACTCTTTGAAGGGTGTATTTTCGTGAGTCCTTGGAGTGGGCGTTCTGCCTCATCAGCTTCGGAGACGGCGGATTACCCAGTAATCATTGATGGTCACGCGGTATCGTTTCTGCCCATGTCTTCTGTTTTAACATCTGTCCGTCTTTGAGCAATTCGCGCGTGTACTTGTAGAAGAAATTCTTTTCATCACTGGTGACGGATAAGAGTCCCCGCCAGCTGAGTATGCGGCCCTTTAAGTCGTAAATCGATTCTGCTTCGCCGCGCACCGAATTTACGGCGGGATTTGCGTCGTCGGCGTCGTACGTCAACTGCTCGTAGTCAGTTTCTTTGCCCCATGGGTAGTTGGTCTCGGACTTGCCTTTCCAAACGACAGTTGTTTTCTGACGGCCTTCATCCCGCTGCAGGGTCCACTCGCCCGGCCAGGGATAGCCGACAGAATGAATGTCCGTACGCTCCTCGGAAGGTTGAGGTGGAGAAAAAGAAATCGCACTATCTCCCTTCACTGGCACCATGGGAAGGATCAGGCGCGAACCACTGTCTCCTCCGAGCGTGAGAGCAGTCGTCATGGGATA
This sequence comes from Candidatus Sulfotelmatobacter sp., assembly GCA_049588915.1. Taxonomy (GTDB): domain Bacteria; phylum Acidobacteriota; class Terriglobia; order Terriglobales; family Acidobacteriaceae; genus Sulfotelmatobacter. Next base: position 3,434 of record JBAVZU010000323.1, on the reverse strand, counting down.
AGGAGTCGGCCAGATCATGGGCCATAGCGCGTTCGAAATCGCAACCCGAATGCGATGGCCCTTCGGAAAAATCCAGGAAGTCACGTGCATCTTTATGTCTAGCGGATAAATGTTACCGGGCTCCAGATCGCGCGGTTCTGCAGTGGAATCGCGCTGTGCGCCGTTGATCCCGGCTCCGGTGACCTGGGTGACGCTGCCGTCAGGCGCGACATCAGAAAGCCGCGCGAACCAGTCGGCGAGGGGAACAGGGGCCGACGCCTGTAGCAGAGCATGAGGCCATCCCAGGATCGCCATATCTTCTTGCAGAGGAGATGAATCGTAAACCAGACTGAATGCGTCGACCGGACGCTGATCGGCCAAGAGCTCGCCCCACCAGAAGCCGGCCTCCACACCGATTGACGGAACGTACTTCAATTCGTGGATGGCCCGGGCTGCGGCGGAATCCGCCAGAGTGTGGTTTGGCTGCATATAAAGAATCGAGTCTTTCGACTCGGGAACCGGCCAGCCCGATTCAACACGCCATTCGCCGGGAACAGTTTGCAGGTTTGGATCGGGTGGATGCCACTGGCGCATGAAGACGATCAACTTCGGATCGTTCTCCACACCGGTGTCGCGACCCTTCAGCCAGTGGTCCCACCAACGTACCGCCTGATCGCGCCACTCGACGCGCGGTCCGAAATCTGCATCGTTAGGAAACGAGTGATTCCATGGACCGATCCAGGCTTTGACCGGTGCCTTCGTCATGTTTTGCAGCATGTTTGGAATGCTGTCGCGATAACCATCGGCGAAGCCGCCGATGAGAAAAGATGGCACTCGGATTTCTTCCTGTGGACGAACCGGGCTGCGCCAGAACGCTCCGTCGTGCTGATGCTTCATATAAAGCAATGACCAGGGTGGAGTTTCGAAACGCGGCTCCAGAACCTTTTCGTCCAGCGTGTAATCGGGTGCGCCGGTAATTCCGGGCGCCATGTCCATGTTCAACTCGAACTCGTCGATGTGCATCATGCCATCAACGTAATGAACATCATCGTGGAATAGTTCGTCGGTAGCATCGACGGCTATGATCGCTTTTAAGCTGGGAGGATTTCGCATAGCCATCTGCATTGCACTAAAACCACCCCAGGAAATTCCGAACATGCCAACATTGCCGTTCGACCAAGGCTGGTGCGCAAGCCACGCAATCACTTGTTCTCCGTCAGCCTGCTCCTGATCGGAGTACTCACGATCCGGTGGTTTGCCCTCGCTGGTCCCAGTGCCTCGAATGTCCACCCGGACGCTGACATAACCTCGCCGCGCGAAGTAGGCATGCTTGGGATAATCTCCTGCGGCGGTGGCATCATCCTTGCGATAGGGCAAATATTCGAGTAGCGCTGGGAACTTCTCTCCAGCTTTTGCGCCGTCCGGCATGTAAAGTGTTGCGGACAGGCGCACGCCATCTTTCATCGGAATCCACGCCTGCTGCGTGCGAACGCCATAGTCGGGAGGTGATGGTGGCTCGATCGCAGCAGCGGAGATTGAAGCTAGCAGCCAGGCGCAGAGTATTCCTCGGAATGAAGTTCGCATGATGTTATTTTCGCGTGCACGAGGCTCTCTCTGAGCCCCCTGAAATTCGAGATTACCGACGGAGCGTTGCGACGTTCGCAGCGCGTCCAAAGTTATTCTCAAGAGAGATGTCTGTCAACAAACGCTCTATCGCAGTAAAGCTCCGGCTCCCGAAGACCTCACATCTATTGCGCGGCTTGATGCCGGGGTGTTGAATACGTGAGACTTGGAGTGCGGAAATTCAGAAGCCGATGGCTTACAAGACCCCAAACACTAGCGCGAATGTTATCCGACAAGATGCGGCCGTTGTCCCGCTATCCGAAGACGCGCGATCGCATCCTCGGCGGGTGATGGGATTTGCTGATCTGGTTTTGTTCTATGTTGTGACCGGGATCAGCTTGCGCTGGATCGCCACAGCGGCCAGCGGTGGCCCCAGCGCCATCGTGATCTGGATTGGTGCCTGGCTCTGCTTCTACTTGCCGTTGGCGTTGTCCGTGCTCGAGCTTTCATCGCGGTATCCGCAAGAAGGCGGTTTGTACGTTTGGACTAAGCAGGCCTTCGGCGGCTTTGCGGGGTACATGTCGGCATGGACCTACTGGACGAGCAACCTCCCATATTTTCCGGCGGTGCTCTATTTCGCCGCAAGTAATGCTCTATATATACGTCCACGGAAGTGGGCGTACCTGGCGGACAATACCAATTTTTATATTTGGTTCTCAGTCGTTGCGTTAGTGCTAGTGACTGTGATGAACGTAGTCGGGCTAGATATTGGGAAGTGGCTGCACAATGCGGGGGCATTCGGAATGTGGCTTCCGGTTGCGATCGTCATTGTGATGGGATTCGTTGGCTGGCACCGTTTTGGTGCAGCAACGCGGTTTACCGGCGCAAGCTTAATTCCGGGCACGCACCTGAAGGACATGGTTTTCTGGGCCACTCTGACCTACGCTCTGGGCGGATGTGAAACCGCCTCATTTATGAGCGAGGAGGTAAAGAATCCTCGCCGCACCATACCGCGCGCTCTATTGCTCGGCGGTTTGATTGTGACGTTCTGCTACATCCTCGGTACAGTTTCTGTCCTGCTGGCGTTGCCGCCAAACGAGGTCAGTGGTTTACAAGGGCTGATGCAAGCTGTTGCGCGGACTGCGGGTCGACTCGGCTGGTTCGCAGTAATTCCGATTGCTGCGGCGTTGATCGCCCTCAGCAATCTTGGAGCCGCCGGGGCTTACTTGGCTGCTGTGGCCCGGTTGCCGTTCGTCGCCGGAATGGATCGCCTTCTGCCTTCTGAGTTCGGAAAACTTCACCGGCGTTGGGGCACTCCTTATGTTGCATTGCTTCTGCAGTTGCTGTGCGGTGTCTTGGTCGTGTTCCTGGGGCAGGCGGGGACCAGTGTTCGAGGCGCGTACGACGTACTGGTCAGCATGGGTATCATTACCTACTTCATTCCGTATGCATTTCTTTTCGGGGCCATGTTCCGCCTTCAGCGTGAAAAAGCCGGACCGGATGTGATCCGCGTGCCTGGCGGTAAGCCGGTAGCGAAGTTGGTCGCGTGCGTCGGGCTGATTACGACGCTGCTCACGCTCGCACTCGCGGTAGTGCCACCGGCAGAGGAGCCCCACAAGGTGCTTGCGACGGTGAAGATAGTCGGGCTGAGCGCCATCCTCATAGGCGTCGGGGGCGTTCTTTATTACGCCGCAACACGGAAAAACAGGAACAATCGGATCGGACTTTGAAATCGCCATCCACCAAATGACCTCCGAGGATTAGCCTGCAGCCAGGTTTGTGGCTGCAATCGGTAGATCAATCAGCAAATAGCGTAGAATGGTGCCCTTTTTGAAAGATACCAGGGAGATTCCAGTTGCGAGCATTTGCCTGTCTGTTGCTCTCGTTAATGG
>JBAVZU010000322.1:0-6343 GCA_049588915.1 Candidatus Sulfotelmatobacter sp. | reverse complement strand
TCCGTCACAGCGACATTTCTGCAAAATGAGACTTTGACGCAGACCATCGTAGGCACAGGGTCGATTTCGAGCTCGCCCAGCGGAATCTCCTGCCCTTCCAGCTGCTCGGCGACTTTTGCCTACAATGCATCGGTCACGCTGACTGAAACTCCCGGCACAGGCTACACTTTCACATCGTGGAGCGGCGGCGGGTGTTCGGGATCGGCCTTAACCTGCACGGTCACGATGAATGCGGCCCAATCGGTGACCGCGACATTCACCATCAATAACTACGCGCTCACGCAAACCGTTATCGGAGGCGGTTCGATCAACAGCAGTCCGGCGGGAATCTCCTGCCCATCTGCGTGTTCTACGAATTTCGCTTACAACACGAACGTCATCCTCACGCCGACGCCGAATACGGGCTATAGCTTTAGTTCCTGGTCTGGTGCCTGCTCTGGAAGCGCGGGCTGCACGGTTGCAATGACTTCCGCGCAGAGCGTCACGGCGACCTTCGCCATCAATTCGGAGACCCTGACGGTCACAGTTTCCGGGACTGGATCCATCTCCAGTTCGCCGGCGGGAATTCTGAACTGCACAGCCGGCGGAGGGACGTGCTCGGCCACTTTTGACTATGGGACCGTCGTCACGCTGCCGGAAACGGATAGCTTTGGTTGGTATCTAAACGGACTGACGAATACAACTTGTGGCGGAGGAGCCTGCACGATTACGCTCACGGCGAATACTACAGTAGCAGCAACCTTTTTGCAGAGCGCAGGCGTAGTTTCCACTGCGACGGCCGCCCCCGTCACCGAACCTTTTTCTGGTCTGACGGGATCAGGGACAGTTTCGCTAGATCCGGAACCTTTGTCTTGGGGGAATTCGACGGCTCTCTTTCACTTGCCTCAACTTCGCGTTACCGATGCCACGATATCTTGCGCAATCGTCCAGAACCATTCCTATTTCGCCGATTCCTCGGATGGGCAGGATAACAATTTCTCGGTGGATGATTCACAATTCACGTTCGTCGATCAGGGGAATAACTACTTCATCTGGAATTTCAACCCGCTCACCTTCACGCTAGGTACGTGCTACAGCGGAAGTGCGAACAGCACGGGCTTCTGGGTCAATCCGGTTTACTCCCACGTCACGCCGAGATTGCTCTATTCGTTTTCCAATGCTGCGGCGTCGCCGCGGCATGGCACGGTCATGTCTTCGTATGACGCCACCAGCTTTCCGCCAACCAGGACGGCGGTTTACGATTTCGGCTCGAGCGCGAATGGCGTGCCCAGTGGCTATATATGTCAGTCGGACGCCTTGAGCATCAACTTTAACGACACGATCTTTATTGATGGCTTTTCGAACTCCGGAACCTGCGCGCAGAACGCAGCAACCATTGTGGCGGCCTATGTGGTGGGAAGCGGGATCTCCACGCTGAATTCGGCCACGGGAACTATTACCGGAGACTTCGGCGGAACCGGTGCAGCCGTCTGTCAGAACTGTCCGGGTGCGCCAATCGGTCCCGGAACCTTCACCATTCACAATGTAAAGGCCTCGCCTGATGGAAAATATGCCTTAATCGGTGTGAACTCCTGCACTTCAGGAGCGGGAACCTGTTTCCAAGGAAACGACCCGTACCTGTGGGAAGTGGGTACGGTGAACTTCTACACGCTCTGCGGCACTGGCTGCAGCGGCCATCAAATAGCAGGCTACACTGGAATCACAACCAACTGGAACACGCCTTATTACAGTTGGAAAACTTTCGCTAACCCGCTGACGTATACACAATACCCCTCGACCTACTGCGGCACACACTCGGGAATTTTCGATTCGCATCCCTCCTGGTGGAACAACTCCGGCGCAGATCAGGAACCGTTCTTCACCAGTGCGACAACGGGCACCGATGACCCGAATTACATCATGTGCACGATTGATGAAATCATCAGCATCTATACGCCCGCAAATTCAGCCAGCGGCGGGACGATCACGCGATACGCCCATTCCTACGGCTCTCCAACGGCTCAGTTCGCGCCAACCTGGCAGATCATGTACATCTCGCAGACCGGGAATTTCTTTGTCTATACGAGTACGATGGCCAACAGTTCCTCTATCGGCCAACTAGGCGACACTTCCGGAAACTACCCGTGCACGGTTGCGGCGACTTGTAGAAGCGATGTTTTCCTTGGAACGACTGGCAGCAGCTTGCCGACGAATTAAGCGCTCGACGCGGACCGCCGGCAGCACTGGAGTCTTGGACATTCGCGAGATGGTAACATCTTGGCCATCTTCATAACGTAGTTGTCCGCGACATTCTAGATAAGTTTGTCACCTCGGCTGGATTCAATATTTGGCTAGTCACGTTTCCCGAAATTTCGACGCCGACTCCGAAAGGCTTTTTTAAAAGCATTTCCATTTTTAGCCCGAACCTGCCAGAGGCCGAACTGCCGGCGTGGGATTTACTTGTGCCGGGCTATGACCCGGTACGAAAGCAGACGGGAATGAGCTGGAAACAAGGGTCTTGGCAAGCCGTTAAATAGGCTTTGGCTGAAAATTAGATCCAACTTCAAGGCGCTTTTTTACTTCTGGATTTATTTGTCATGAAAATTACGGAATTTAGTCGTTAGCCTGCGCACTGCTTATGAAGATCATCCGATGCGGATCACTGGGGAAACACGCGCGATGTTTTCTCCGTCACCGGGGAAACGCTGGCCTGACGAATGTCTGATCAGCGCCGGATCTTGGCAAAGAGGTCAGGTCAAAGCCTGCGAAATGGTTCCTGAAGCGGGAGCAATTTTCACCGAGGCCTTTGACAAAACGAAGTTGTCGATTACCAAGGCGTCAATGCCGGAGCAAAAGTAGCTGCGCACTGCATCCCGAGGTTTGACGACCAGAGGTTCACCAAACAGGTTGAACGAAGTATTGACCAGCATCGGTGCCGGCGCCTGTTCACCGAAGCGCTTCAGCAACTGCCATAGCAGCGGGTTGCCTTGCTGACGAACAACTTGTAAACGGACGAGGTTGCCGGGGAGTACGAATCCGTTCGGCAACACATCGACCCCGGGCTTAACCCTGGCCAGCGAGTTCATGGACTGACACAGCTCGGAGCACTCGAAATAACGTGCACAATCCTCTTCCGGTACGGCCAGTGCAAAGGGACGAAACCATTCCCGGTGCTTGATGTAATCGTTCAGGTTTTCCTTTACGTAAGATGCCCACGGAGAAGCCAGCAAGCTGCGGTTGCCAAGCGCTCTCGGTCCAAATTCAGCGGCCCCTTGGAACCAGCCAACAATTTTGCCCGCGTTCAACAATTGCAAAGTAGCCTCGAGCCGCCGCTCGACGGTGGTTTGCGTGGAGTAGCGGGCCTTGCAATTATCGAGAACATCTTTCACTTCGATACGGTTGCAAGCCGGGCCAGTGTATAGATACCGGACGGCGGGAAGGCGCGGCTTCTGCTTCGCCTGGTGCCAAACCAGCATACCCGCGCCCAAGGCGCTGCCAGAATTGCCCGGAGCGGGAGGGACAAAAATGCTGTTGATCCCCAGACGTTTCTCAAGATTTGCCACCAGGAGCACATTCTTGAAGAGACCACCGGCCAGGCAGACGGACTCGATACGTTCCTGTTTTCGATAGTGCTCAATGGTGGAAGCTACGATTTCTTCGCAAGCGCTCTGTATGCTGCAAGCCAAGTTGCGCCGAAGTTCTTCGCCCGGTTTTGTGTTCTCGTCGTGCAGGCCAATCCGGTCAAAAAACTTGCGGGAAAGGCTCATACTCGCCAGACTCACATACCCGCTGTCTAAACGAGGCAGATGGTTCTTCCCGCTACGCAGCATCTCAAGAAATAGATCCTTGAATACCGGTTCGCCTTCCAGACTTAGCCATTGCGTTTTGTGCTCCTCGCGATGGGGATCGAATCCGAGCAACTCCGTGACTTGCGCGTAGACCCAAGCGAGGGAATGCGGGAATGGAACTCTCCGCAACTCGCGGATGCGGGTACCTTCACCAACTGCGATCGTTCCGGAAATGCCGTCGCCATCTTCATCCATGGTCAGAATGAGGGCACGGTCAAAAGGCGAGTGGAAAAACGCGCTAGAAGCCTGGCAGAGATGATGCTCGAAGGTTACGATCTTGGACGCGCTGCCGTTCACCTTGGAGCGCAGCCTGCGAAGCTCGCTCAGTTCGCGGGCAAACAGGCCGATTTCATTGGCTTGATGAAAAACCGCCGCCATGGGTGAGAACGGAAGCAGCCGCGCAGGCAATAGCGCACGAGTGCGCCAACCAGTGAAAGGTCGCGTTGCCATCGCAATCCTATCCAGATCGTTCCAGGTTGCTCCGGCACTTTGCAGGCAAAACTGAATTGCACTTTCCGGAAAACCTTTGCTTCTGGAGCGAGTGAGCTTGTCTTCTTCAATAGCCGCTTTGACGATTCCGTCTTCAAACAGGGCTGCGGCGGTGTCGTGCTTAAACGATGACAAGCCTAAGATAAGCATAAAAAATTACAGCTGCCGACTGGCGGAGGTTTTGACGGACTTGCCGGTAATCGCTATCCCGGCCAAAACCGCAAACCAAGCCGCATTGGCGGGGATGTGAAGATTGAAATCGAAGAAGCTGTGTACCAGCAGGCCGCAACAACCCACGGCAGCGCCGATTGCAATCCAATCGTCACCCGAGCCCATACGCCGGCGCAGGTCGCGAAAGGCGATTCGAAGGAACATCGCCAATGCAGCCAGAATGAGACAAGCGCCCGCGAGACCGGTTTCGGCGAGTGCTTGCGCGTAATCGTTGTGGGCATAGTCCACGGTCAGGTCCGTCGGAAAACTCTGATATCGCGGGTAAGCGGTTTCAAAGTTCCCCAAGCCCACTCCGACCACGGGATGCTCACGGAACATGCGCAGCGAATCAAAGGCTACGCTCCTGCGGAAACTGGACCACTCGGCCCAGGCATCGCCGGGGCTTGCAATCGCGCCCAAGCGCCTGGCTACAGCGCCAGTATCGAGCCAGGCGAACAGGAGACAGGAGAATGTCAGTACCGCGGCCATGACGATTAGGCTCACGGTAAGGTTCGAGCGCTGCTCTGCCGGCGGTGGTCTTTTGATTCCGTATGCGCTTTGCGCATACCACGCGCCTAGCCCTACCGCAATTAGGACTTCCACGGCCAGAGCCAGCACTCCACTGCGGGACCCAGAAAGCAGCAGCGAAGCCACCGCAATGGTTACCGCGAGCACGGTCAGGGCAACAACCGGGACCGACTTGCGTCGTTCTGCGAGCGAAAAGGCCGCCACAGGAATCAGTAACTCCATCAATCCAGCGTAGTGGTCGGGATTGCCGTAAGGTCCGAAGAAAGCGCCCTCTGTGTCGAAACTCCAATAAAGTTTGGAGGTGCCCGAAGCGAATTGTAGAACGGAGAACAAACCGAGCATTCCCGAAAAAAGCAAAACCGCAAGCCCGAAGCGGCGCCGGCTTTCAGCGCGTGCTGCGCCAAAGAGTTGAATGCTGACAAAAAAGAACATCAGGTCGGCAGTCAATAACACCAAGGCAGTGCGGGTTTCCCAACGGTCGGGGCCGACGCGGCCGACATACTGCACGAAGCCCAGTAGCAAGAACAGCGCGAGAGGAATATACAAGGGCGACCAAACAAGCCTCGCACTGCCTTGCTGGACGCTGCCTGCGGCCCACAGAAGGAGGACCAAGCTGGCGACCAGGCAGAGCGACATCCAGGCCCAAGAATCCACTGCGCCAAAGGTCCACGGGGCAACGATCAAGGCCGAGACCAGCAAAATGCGCGCGACGGAAAATGTCAGTGGATCGCTACGTTTGGCCTCCTGGAATGGAATCCCGCGGTCCGCGGCTTTGATGCCATCCCGGAAGAGCGTCGCAACTGGATTTGTGAAATGCAATTTTCAGCGCTGCCCTTCCAACGCAGCCGTTTCGGCGGCGCGGCCCATATCCCGGAGAGAAACTTGGTCCACCCAAAACATGCCGGAGATTCCCATCGGGAAAGTCCGTCCCCGCGGACGCCAAATGGACAAGCGCACCGATCGTGCGTCCTGCCCGGTTGAAAAGTCCAAATGTATTAAGTGCCAGGGAGTCGTCCCTACCGTGGTTTCGCTCAGGGCGTCCTCAAAGCTCAAATGCTGAGGATCGCTTACTCGCAAGTAAGGGCCGCTGTCAGAGGTGATGTCTTCCGAGCGGACGTACGCCTCCAGTTTGTAGGCGTGATTCGGAAGAACGGGGACGATCTGAAAAGCGGGCTCATAAGCTTCGTTGCGGTTGACTGTAAAGTTCACTCCCAGGCAACGAGCGCCATGGTAAGCGCCGGGTGCGGCGAAATCGATGGCGAGATAAGTAGTCTGGTCGGACTTCCGCC